>REDH01000195.1 GCA_007693585.1 Deltaproteobacteria bacterium | reverse complement strand
GCCGAGGGTCCCCGCTTCGAGGACGCCGACATTCCCCCCGTCCTCGTCCTCCCCGACACCCTCCTCCTCGCCGTCGACGCCGATCTCCTCCACCTCGACCCCACCACCGGCCACGTCCTCGCCCGCACCCGCTACCCCGCCTCCATCCACGCCATCGCCCCGGTCCCCGACGACCCCCGCTCCGCCACCCTCACCCTCGAAGGCGGCCTCACCACCCCCCACCCCCTCGACGGACGCACCGTCCACCAGTGGGCCTGGGAACCCTCCTTCCGCAGCGTCTCCGTCTCCCGCAGCGAAGCCCAGCGGCAAGTCGCCACCATGACCTCCGCGGGCCTGGGCGCCCGGGATCGCGCCGCACTGCTCGACTCCGCCACCGCCACCGACCCCACCAACGTCCTGCTCCACATCGAGCGCGCCGCCGCATGGGCCGAAGCCGGCGACGACAGCCGCGCCGCACAGGCCCGCACCGACGCCACCGGACACCCCGACCTCCCGTGGTTCGACCTCCTCCTCGCCTCCGCCGCCCTCCGAGGCACCGGCCACGACGACCTCGCCGACACCGCCCTCGCCAACGCCCGCGAAGCAATGGCCGCCCACCACGTCGACACCTCCCGCTTCGTCGGCATCATGCCCCTCCCCATCCTCACCAGCGCCCTCCGGGAACCCCTCGAACGCGCCGTCGCCACCCGCGACACCGCCGAGCTCGAACGCCTCCTCGGCTGGCTCGCCAACCTCTTCCCACACGTCGAAGGCGCCAACGAGGTCTTCACCGCCGTCGCCGACTTCTGCCGCGATGCCGGCGACCACGACTGCGCAGAACGCTTCGGCCACCGCGCCGACCGCGCCGCAACCCACGGCTTCGGTTCCCTCGAACGCGACACACGACGCGCCGACCTCGCCCTCCTCGCCATGCTCGCCCTCGGCCCCGCCGCAGCCCTCGCCGCACTCCTGCTCGGCCTGCGCTCCGGACGCCGCCGACGCGCCGAAAACACCACCGGCCGAGCGGCCTGGACCCCCGCCCTGCGCATCGGAGAGGCCATCCCCGCCCTCCTCGCCGCTGCCCTCCTCGTCCCCCTCTTCCTCACCGTGGCCGCCACCCTGCTCCTCATCCAGACCTGGGTCACCGCACCCATGGGCGTCGGGCATGACAGCCTCGCCGCTCCGAACGTCGAGGCGTGGCTCCTCCCCCTCGCCGACACCCCCGAACGCGACGCCCTGCTCACGCTCGCCCGCGCCGACGCCGAAGCCTTCCGGGACGGCACCGCGCCACCCCCACGGACCGAGGCCCTGCCCATCCTGCTCCGAGACGCCGTGCGCGCCGGCCAGGCCGACGCCCTCGCCCGCGTCGACCGCAGCGTCCTCCTCCACGGCCTCTCCGGACTGCGCGCCCCCTCCGCACCGGCCGTTGGCATCCTGATGCTGATCGCCCTCCTGCTCGGCCACGCCATCGGCCGCTTCCTTCCCGGCATCGCCACCCTCCTGCGCCGCATCGTCCCCGGCGGATCCGGCTGGCCCGCCCCCGTCGAGCTGCTCGTCCTCGCCGCCGCCATGGCCGCCTTCTTCGGCTTCCTCGAGCTGCACCAGCTCATCCTCGTCATCACCATGCCCGACCCCGCCCTCTACTACGGCCTCCCGGAGGGCTTCAGCCCCCCGCTCCTGTCCGGCCCCCCCGCCTGGGCGTGGGGCCTGCTGGCTGCCGTGGCCGTGATGCACGCCGTGGGGCTCTGGCGCTCGAAGGCGAGCGGAGAAGAACGTGAAGACTGACGCCGGCGACCGACGCCTCCCTGCGAGCACCCACGTCGCGGGCGATCGCGTGATCCGCGCCCGCGGCACGACCCGGGCCGTGCCCGGGAGGCCGCCCGGTGCGCGGGCCCGAACGCTCCGCTTCCTGCTGTGGGGCGTCGCCTCCCTGCTGAGCGTGGGTGCCGCCTCCTGCGGAACGGACGACCAGCCCCGGGAGACGTCCGCGACGACACCCGACGCGAGCGAGGGCCCGTGCTGGGCTGGCCGGGACGAGCTCGCCTGCCCGCCGCAACCCACGGGCGTCGTGGCGGCGGAGTGCCCATCCGGGCGAGTGGTCGGACAGGACTGGTTTGCGGGGGAGTCCGGGGTGTGCGCTTCTGCCACTCCCCGGCGGGCGAGCACGGGCGACCGAACCGCGGTGGAGTCATCGGAGGGTGTGGGGGAGTGCCCACCCGGCTGGCGGACGCAACGATGGGAACTCGACCCGATCGACAACGATGGCGCCGGGGCGGTGGCGACCTGCGTGCCCGAACCGGTGGTCGGCACGTGCCCGGACGGGGAGTTCGCTGCGCCGTCCGGGAGCGGTTGCGAGAGACTCGGCAACGTGTGCCCGGCCGGAGGCAGCCCGTGGCACCCGGAGGAGGAGATCCGCAGGCGTGCGCCGGAGCACGGCGGGGCCGTCGTGTACGTGTCCACCGACGGCAGCGACACCGGGGCCGGCACCCGGAGCGCGCCGTTTCGTACGATCGCGCGGGCCATCGACGGCGCCGGCCGGGAGGGCATCGTGGCCGTGGGGCGGGGAACATACGAGGAGCGGGTCTTCCTCGGACACTCCTCCCTGCCGCTGCCCATCGCGCTCGCGGTCGTCGGCGCCTGCACCGAAGAGACCATCATCGCCGCGCCCGCGCTCGCGCCCGGACAGACCAGCCACGACGGGATGCCCGCAGTGCTGATCGGGGGAAACATCCACGCCCTCGTCACCGATGTGACCGTCGCGGGGGCCCAGCGGGGCATCGCGATGCACCAGGTATCCGGATCGGCCCGAATCGAGTCCGTCCGGATCTCCGTCCCGGCAGGGGCTGCCATCGAGGGGAACACGAACACCGGGACCCTCGCGGTGCATCGGGTCCGGATCGACAACCCGACGGGAGCAGGCGGGGCAGCCGAGTGGCTGCACGGGGTGCTGTTGATCGGGACCACCCTGAGCATGAGCGATGTGGACATTCATCAGCCGACTGGTCACGCGGTGGCGCTGGGCCAGGGAAGTACCCTGATCGCACGGGACCTTCGGGTGCGTGACGTCCTGGAAGGAGAGCGCATTCCGGCGAACGAAGCCGACCGGGACGGACGCGACCCGGAGGGCCCCGTCGCCCGCGGCATCATGTCCGAACCCGGCAGCAGGCTGGAGGGAGCGCGCGTGTCCATCACCGGCACGGCCGAGATCGGCTTGCTGGCCTGGGGCGAGGACACGGTGGTGGACCTCGAACGCTTCCACGTGTCCGATGTCCGCCGGGGAACACTGTCGGGCTTCGCCGCGGGCGTCATGGTGACCGACGACGCGCAGGTCTCGCTGCGAAGCGGCTTCGTCGAACGCGTCGCGCACGCCTCGCTGGCGGCGATCGGTGGCGCGCGCACGGCGCTCGTGGCCGAAGACGTCGTCCTCCACCTCGTCGGCGGGGACGAAGCGTCCGCTGCCGCCACGGGGCTGCTCGTGCGCGACATCGCCGAGCCCCGGGATGACTGCTGCACGGCCGCGCGGATCGAGCGCATGGCGATCATCGACGAGGCCGGAAGCTTCGGGGCGTGGGTCGTCCACGGTGGGAAGGTGGTCCTGAAGGACCTGCTCTTCGTCGCACACGACGAGGAGGAAGTCGCAGGCGCTGCGAACGGCGTCTTCTCCGCGGGCACCGACCTCCGCGTCGACCGCTTCTCGTCGATCGGGATGTTCCGCTTCGGAATCTTCCTGACGACCGCGATGGACGGGCGGTCCGGACGTTTCGATGGCCGGGACATCTGGGTCCGGGCGCGTGGACCCGCGGTGCCGGAACAGCTCGGCGTATTCATCGGGGCCGACACGCGCGCGACCCTGGAGCGCGCCTTCGTCGACGGCGTCTCCGAGCTCGGCGTCACCGTGAGCGGCGAGCACACCCGCGCCGACATCTCGGACATCGCCGTCGTCGGAACCGGCCGGGAGCGCTGCGCGCAGCCGGACTGCGGCGCACACGCCCTCGGCATCTACCGGGACGCGCGGCTCGACATTCGCGACACCATCCTCGCGCGGTCGGGCAGCACGGGCATCCACGTCGCCGAAGGTGGCGAGGTGCTGGGCGAGAACCTCTTCATCGCCGAGAACAGCATCGGCATCAACGTGCAGGTGGACGGCTTCAGCGTTCCCGAACGCTTCCTCGCCGTGTCCTTTCGTGACAACCTCCTGGACGTGGCCCAGCAGGACCTCGATGTCCCCGACCCGCAAGTCGTGCTCGACACCCTCCTCCGTGACCCCGGGATTGAACGATGAACGACCGACTCCACCCCCTGCTGTCCCTGCTCCTGGTCGTGCCGCTGCTCGCCGCGTGCGGGAGCGATGACGGCGAGGGCGGCGAACCGTCGGGCACGGCCGCCACCGAGCCCGGAACGTCCGGGGCGGACGCGACGAACAGCGAAGCGCCGCAGGAGCCGTCCGGCGACCCCGAATCCACCGGGGAATGCAGCGACCTCCCGCGTGCAGCCAACGTGGGAGCGCCGTGCGCAGGGGAAGGCCCCGCGTTCTGCGGCGACGGTGGCGTGTGCGCAGGGGAGCGCGAGGACGGGGTGCTCGTGTCGCGCTGTCGGCAGATCTGCACAATCCCCCGCTGCTCCGACGCCTGTGAGGAGGGGCTCCAGTGCGAGGCCGTCCTCGACGAGAACAACGAGCCCACCCGCTTCGGAGGAGAGGACGTGGGCGCCTGCTTCACGCCGCGGGTCGGGGGGCAGGGCGCCTTCGACGCCTGCGGGGGCGAGCACGGGGACTGCGCCGAGCACCACGCCTGCACGGCGATCACGTTCAACGCCGAACGCGCGACCTGCTTTCCCATGTGCACCGGACTCGACGACGAGTCCTGCCCGACCGTCGAGGGCTTCGTCTCCTACTGCGGTGTGCGACTCCAGGGCGTGGACTCCGCGGCGTGCATCATCGACTGCACCACCGGAGAACACGACACCTGCCCGGCCGGCATGAGCTGCGTCGACTTCGGCGGAAGCGGCCTCTGCGTGCGATGAACCGAAGCCGCTCGCACTGACCCGCCGCCCGTGCCATGCTGCCCACCCGCGTCCTCGCGGACACCCCTCCGCCGCCCGCCCCATGACCGAGCGAAGCACAGGCCCCGCAGGACCCCGCACCGAGGATGGCCCCGCGCTCATCGCCGAGCGCTACGCGCTCCGCGCCGTGCTCGGCGAGGGCGGCATGGGAAGCGTCTACCTCGCACACGATCGCGTCCTCCGCGAAGACGTCGCCCTCAAGACCCTCCGACCCGACCACCACGCCGCGTCCGACGCCGCCGAGCGCCTCCGCGAGGAGGTCCGACTCGCCCGGCGCGTCACCCACCCCAACGTCGCGCGCACCTTCGACATCGGACTCCACGAAGGCGTGCCCTTCCTCACCATGGAGTTCGTCGACGGCGAGGACCTCTCCGCATGGCTCGAACGAAAGGAACGGGTCTCCCTCTCCCGTCTCCTGGACGTCGCCCTGCCCATCTGTCGCGGATTGCAGGCCGCACACGCCGTCGGCGTCATCCACCGGGACCTCAAACCCGCCAACGTCATCCTCGCGCGGGACGGACGCGTCCTGCTGACCGACTTCGGCATCGCGCGCGCCCTGCGAAGCGACGGACGGCTCACCGGCGACCGCGCCATGCTCGGCACCCCCGCCTACATGGCCCCCGAACAGGTCACCGGCACCCCCGAACCCGACCGACGCACCGACATCTACGCCCTCGGCGTCGTCCTCTTCGAACTCTGGAGCGGACGCCTTCCCTTCGAAGGCACCACCGCCATGGCCCTCGCCCTCGCCAGACTCCACCAGAACGCCCCCGACCTCGCGGCCCTCGCGCCGGAGACCCCGCCGGGCCTCGCCGCGATCGTCCACCGCTGCCTCCAGCGCGAGCCCGACCAGCGCTTCCAGGACGTCGTCGGCATCATCGAGGCCCTCGAAGCCCTCCCGGGCGACGCCCGCTCCCAACGCATGGGCCCACCCCGTCCCCCCGCCCCCGTGGACCCCACGACCGAGACGTTCGCCGAAGCCGTCGGCGAACGACCGCAACCCCCCGCCCGACACCCGATCACCGTCGCCGTCATGCCGCTCCGGCACCATGGGCGGGACCCCGACACCCTCCTCGCCGAAGGCCTCACCGAAGACCTCATCGACCTGCTCTCGATGAACGAGCGCCTCTTCGTCCGACCACACGGCACCCTCTCCGAGGACGGCGCCGCCTCCCGGGACCTCGCCGCCCTCGGCCGGGCCGCCGGCGTGCAGTGCGTCGTCGACGGCTCCCTCCGCCAGACCGCCGACCGCCTCCGACTCCGCGTCGCCCTCATCACCTGCGCCGACGGCTTCCAGGTCTGGGCCGGACGCTTCGAAGGCGACGAAACCAGCCTCTTCACCCTCAGCGAACAGGCCGCCGCAGGCCTCGCCCGTGCCGTCCTCGCCACCCGCGTCCCCGAGCCCGAAACCGCACCCTCCACCGGCATCGGACCCGAGGCCATGGACCTCTACCTCCGCGCCAGACAGGAGATGAACGCCTCCTGGTTCGGAGACCTCGGAGCCGCCCTCGCGCTCCTCGACCAGGCCCGGGTCCTCGCCCCGCAGGACGGCCGAATCCTCTCCGCCGCCGCCCTCGCCAGAGCCCGGGCGGCAGCCACCGACCCCGAACAGGCCCACCGACACCTCGAACAGGCCGAACAGCTCGCCCGCGACGCCAGGGACCGCGCCCCCAATCGCCCCGAACCCCGACTCGCCCTCGCCAGGGTCCACTACGAACGCCTCCAGCTCCACGACGCCCTCCGCCACGTCGAACAGGCCGTGCACCTCGCCCCCTCCAGTGACCAGGCCCACGAGTTCCTCGGACGCATCCTCCGCGAAACCGGACCCCTCCACCGCGCCGAGTTCCACCTGCGCACCGCCCTCGCACTCCACCCCGAAAGCCCCACCGCACTCCACGACCTCATGATGACCCTCGCCCTCCAGCAACGCTGGGACGAGGTCGATGCCATCCTCGCCTCCACCCCCGAAAACGAACGCCTCCGCGAAGCCCGCGAAGCCGAACGCTCACGCACCGACCTCTGGCGACCTGCCCCGCGATGGCTGCCCGAAGCGCTGCCCCCCACACCCCCCGCCGGGACCCTGCCCCTGAACAACTACCTCCGCCAGGAACTCCTCCTCACCGGACGGCTCTCCATGGAACACGAAGCCTGGCTGCACACCGCACGCGAACGCACCACCGCCGGGTCCCGAACCCGCTCCCTCGTCCTCCAGATCCGCGCCGAAGCCTTCCTCCGCGCAGGACAACACGACCGCGCCCTCGACGAGATCGAGGACGCCGTCGCACAGGGACTCCACGACCTCATGTGGCTCGACCACTGCCCCCTGCTCGAACCCCTCCGGCACGAGAGCCGATTCCGGAATGCCCGAACCGCCATCCAGGCGCGCGTACGGCCACAGACCGTCTGACCTCCGCGAACGCCGCCGATCCACCGACCGCACCCGAGGATTCCACCCCCGGAGGCGGGGGCGCCCCAGCCGCCGCGAGAGCCGCAAGCCCCGCCGCGGGGCGCTTCAGGGCACGCGCAGAGCGGCCACCGTCCGCACCCTCCGGGCAGGACCGGGGCCCCGCATCCGGAAGCCCGACCCGCCGCGGCGCCTCACCCCGGCTCCTCCTCCCGCCCGTCCGGGTAGACCGCGAACCGGCCCCGCTCCCGCGGATGCACCGGCGCCGCATCCGCCCACGGCCACCCGCCAAAGCGCGTCTCCTGGTAGTCGATCATCGCCTGCCGGATGTCCCCCTCCGTCGTCATCACGAACGGCCCATGCTGCACCACCGGCTCCCCGATCGGCCGACCCTGAAGCATCAGCAACTCCGCATCCACCCCCGTGTTCGCGACCGTCAGCGCCTCGTCGACCCGCACCCGCGCTCCCTGCCCGGGCTGGATCTCACGCCCGCCCACCGACACCTTCGACCCCACGAAGAGGTACAGCGCGCGGTTCGTTCCCGGCCGGGCCGCCGGCACCTCGAACGTGCTCCCGGCCTGCATCTTCAGGGTCCAGATCGCCACGTCGTTCTCCTCGCGATGCGCCCACGAATGCGGCGGCGGAGCCTGCGGCTGCAGCGCACCGTGGCGACCCGCCACCACCGTCAGCTCCACCTTGCGCCCCTCCGCATCCTCCAGCACCGTGCGCGGAACCTGCTCCGCCCAGTGCATCTGGAAGTGCGCCGGCGCCATCTTGTCCGCCCGCGGAAGGTTCAGCCAGATCTGGAACAGCTCCGTGCGGTTGGACGACGACGCGTTCACCAGCGGGAACATCTCCGAGTGCACGATCCCCGCACCCGCCGTGATCCACTGCACGTCCCCATGACCGAACCGTGCCGCAGCACCCAGCGAGTCGCTGTGGTCGATGTACCCGTGCCGCACCAGCGTCACCGTCTCGAAACCCCGGTGCGGATGCGTCGGAAACCCCGGCACCGACTCCCCATGGTACATCCGGAACCCGTCCCGGGTCTCGAAATCCATGCCCAGCCGACGGCCCCGCCGAAGCTCCGGCGGAACCCCCATCTCCGGCGTGCCGGCCGGATACGCGTCGTCATGGTGCACGCAGAACAGGAACGGATCGAACGTCCGCCACGGAAAGCCGAGCGGAAAGACTTCGATGACAGAATCGCGACCGGACATGGTACCTCCAGGGGTCAGGGATTGGAATCAACCTCACGGCAGGGAAGATGCGCACGGTCAGTGTCCCATGCACGGGCCATGACCGCGACGCACCGTTTCTCCAGTGGGCGAATTTGCGCCGCGCACACCCGCCGTTGAATGCACACCGATGCGCTTGCGTCCGTGCTCCGACGCGTGCACGCTGCGCGCCGGGCGCTCCGCCCGCTTCCCCCCAGACGCCGCGCCCCCCGCGCACCCACCGAACGGACCTGCCCATGCCCCCGAATGACCCCCGCTCCGCCCGTCTGGCCGGCCGCGCCGCTGCCCTCCTGCTCACCGGCGCCCTCGCGAGCCCCGCCGTCGCCGCGGAGTCCGAGACCGACGCCACACCCGCCGAAGGCGAGACCCTTCACGACGGGGAAGCGGTCGACGTCGACCAGGACGGCGCCGTTCACGAACGGCACGGCCACATGGAGCAGCGTGCCAAGATCAACGCGCAGGGCTCGCGTGACCTGGCGCCGGAAGCGGAAGAGGGCACCGACGAGGACGCCGACGCCACCGACGAGACCCTCGAGGAGGCCGGCGAACTGCAGCAGCGCCCCGCCACACGACAGGAAGAGCGACACAAGCAGCAGCAGGCCCCGCGCGAACGCCGCTGACCCGTGAGCGTCCCCGCCCCCTGGCAGGTGCCGCGGCCCGGGCTCCCGCTGCGCGTCCGTCCACCGGACGACACCGCCCGAAACCTTGCCGCCCGGGCTCGCGAGCTCTTTCGGCCCGCCGGACCCCTCGCCGCACGCCTCGCCCGGGACCCCAGTGGCGACGTCCTCAACCTGCAGCCCGATGACCACCCGGTGCTCCGGCGGCTCGCCGACCACCTGACGGCCTGCGCCGCCATCCCCCCGGACGCCACCCTCACCCTGCGCTACCGCCGCTACCCCGTCGGGCTCGGCCACCCACCCCACCTCGACACCTACGACGACGGCGAGCGCAGCCTCGTCGCCACCTTCGTCCTCTCCCTCGCCGACGACGTGCACGGGGGCGAGACCCTCTTCCCCCACGCCCCCGACGGCCCGCTCGCCGCAGGCCACGTCCAGGGCATGCTCCTGTGGTGGGACGTCCTCGACGCCCGTGGACGTCCCGTCCAGACCACCTGGCACGCCGCCCGGGAAGTGCGCGCCGGCACCAAGGAGGTCCTCCTCGCCTTCGCGTGGAGAACGGGGCAGGGCGCCTGGACCCCGCCCGACGCCGCAGCCCCGGCCGTCCCGGCCACCGCGCCCACCGCGCCGTCTCCGGGCCCGGGGCCGTCCGCAACCCCGGGGCCAGCCGCAACGCCGGGGCCGTCCGCAACCCCGGGGCCGTCCACAACCCCGGGGCCAGCCGCAACCCCGGG
>REDH01000106.1 GCA_007693585.1 Deltaproteobacteria bacterium | reverse complement strand
GGGGGCGGGCGCGGGGGGGGGCCAGGGCCCCCCCACACCCCCCCCCCCGCGGTTGGCGGGCCACGGCCCACCAACCTGGGTTGGACGATGCCCGAAGCGGGGCGGTGGCGAGGACCCGGGACAGGCGCAACTGTGTTCTCGCGACGGGACGGGGGGTGGGGTAGGGTGCGCCGGAACGGTCCGCTGCCCGGAACCTGCCCCCGCCGACGCTGCCGATGGCATCTCCCGAAACGCCCCCACCGCTCTCCCTGCTGCCCGCCGTCTTCGCCGGCGGGGCCCTCGGCGCGCTCGCACGATCGGCGCTCAGTCTCGCCGCGGACCTCAGCCCCTGGATGACCCTCGTCGAGAATACCCTCGGCTGCCTGCTGCTCGCGCTGCTCCTCGGCGTGCTCCAGGTCCGCCACGCTCCGGCGTGGCTCGTGACCGGGCTCGGCGCGGGTCTGCTGGGCTCGTTCACCTCCATGAGCGCCCTCGCGGCGGATGCCTGGCTCCTCGCCGGCCACGGCGCCGCTCCAGCGGCGATCTACCTCGTCGCCACCGTCACGGGCGGCCTGCTCGCCGCCGGTGCGGGGGTGCACCTCGGCCGGCGCATCGCGTCCTCTTCTCCCGCCACTGGAGAGGCACCATGACCGCGGAGGACTGGATCGCCATCGCGCTGCTCGGTGGCGTCGGGGCCACCGCGCGCTGGGGGCTCGGCCTCGTGCTCACCCGCCGCGGGCCAGCCTGGCTGGACCCCGGCGTGCTGCTGGCCAACGTGCTCGGCTGTCTCCTGCTCGGGGCGCTCGTGGGCTCCGGAGCCGTGACCACCCGCTTCGGCCTGCTGCTCGGCCTGGGGCTGTGCGGGGCGCTGACCACCTGGTCCACCCCGACGGTCTCCTTCGTCCGGGCGCCCTCCGCCCCCGCGGCGCTCGGCTACGCCCTCCAGGTGGCGGCGTCACTCGCGGCCTTCCTCGGCGCCACGTTCCTCGCGTCCTCCGGCGGCTGAAGCCCGGCTGCCCGGACACCTTTTTTCGCGCCTGGTCGGAAAAACCGTCCGCGCGGCACGAAGCGTGCCGTTCGGGGGGGTAGCTTCGTCCGTATCGAGGGACCACGTGCCGCGCTGGCCCCCCGCAGCCCCGTTGTTGGGGGCGGCGGGGGGCGTTGGCCCTTTCGCCCGAGCGCTGGTCGTGCAAGGGTCGGGGCGCGGAACACCCCCTCGGAACCCGGAACCCCCATGTCGCCGTTTCTCCCGAATCCCCCTTGCAACCGTCGTCGACAGCGTGTCCTGTCGACCCTGGTGCCGGCCCTCGTCGCCCTCCTCCTCGTCCCGGGATGCCGCGACGAGGAGCCGGAGGACACCTCCCGCACCTCCGGCCCGGCGCCCGTCACGGAAGTGTCCACACCCCCGACGGAGTCGCCGCCGGAGGCGTCGACCGCTCCTTCGACGGAGCTTTCGCCCGCTCCTTCGACCGCTGCCCCGACGGAGCTGCCGCCAGAACCTTCAAGCGCTGTCCCGACGGAGCTGCCGCCGGCGTCCTCGACCGCTGCCCCGACGGAGCCGCCGCCGGCGTCTTCGACCGCTGCCCCGACGGAGCCGCCGCCGGAGATCACGGTCACCGACATCGAGCCCGACTGCGGTCCCGGTGACGTCACGGGGGCCTTTCGTCTGCGCGGCAGCGGTTTCGACGAGAGTCTGGAGGTGCTCGTGGCCGGTATGCCCGCAAGCGAAGTGACGCTGGAGTCCGCCACCCGCGCAGTCTTCCGTCTTCCGGAGCTGGACGACCTGCCTCGCTTCGTCGACATGTCGCTGCGCGGTTCCGATGCGCGCTCCGCGGAGCTTCCCGACGCGCTCTACCTGCATCGGCCCCTCCGACACGACGTCTTCACGCGCACAGCCGCCGGGGAGCACCGGGCCCTCGCGGTCGGAGACCTCGACGGCAGCGGTCGCGCGTCCATCGCCGTGGCGACGGACCAGGGCGTGCGCATCCTCCGCGGGCTCGCTCCCGACGGCTCCGCGGCCTCCGAGCTGCTCGAGACCACGTGCGCGAACGCCTACTCCATCGCCGCGGGGGATCTGGACGGCGACGGGATCGACGATCTCGTCATCGGCTGTGGCACCACGCTCCAGGTGCTCTGGGGCCGCGAGGATGCCGACCCCGAGCCCGGCCCGGTCACACCCATCACGGCGCCCGACTTCCAGGGCGTCGCGGTCGCGCTGCATCTTGCCGACCTCAACGGCAACGGCGACCTCGACCTGGTGGCGCAGCCGCAGTTCGGCACCGCCCTCCACACCTTCGCAGGAAGTGGCGAGGGCACCTTCAGCCCTGTCGGCACCATCCCGACCGGTGCGGGCTTCGACGCGAGCGCCGTCGGTGACGCGACCGGAAACGGCCGCGCGGATCTCGTCGTCGGATTCTTCGACCTCGCCGAGGTCCGGCTCTACCCGGGCGGGACGGGGTACACCTGGGAGGACCCGGTCCACACCGGCATCGGGGGCATCCAGACCCTCCAGATCGCCCCGAACCCCGCCACGGACACCCCGTGGATCGCCATCGGGTCCAACGACTCCACCGTCGGGGCCTCCGTCTACACCGCAGACGCCGACGGCACCCTCGTCCGCCTCTTCCAGGCCACGGCCGGGGGACTCACCGACGCCTTCCTCGTCGACGTGGACGGGGACGGACACCTCGACGCGGGGGCCGGCAGCGGTGGTGGTCTCCTTCTCCGGCTCGGACGCGACGACCGACCGGTCTGCACCACCCGCATCCCGATGCCCTTCGAGCCCGTCGGCGTCGTCGCCGCCGACTTCACCGGAGACGGCGTGCAGGACTTCGTCGGCCTCAACCCGAACCAGCGCGGCTGGATCATCGCGCTCTCGCAGCCCCCCACGAGCCCCTGACGACGCATCCGCTCCCCTGGCTGCACATCCCTGACCACCCGGCGCGTCCACTCCTGGCCGTTCCGTTCCATCGGCAACGGCCGCAGGGTCCGTGCGGGCACCACCCCCGTGTCCGAGTGCCCCAGCGCTCCCGTGCCTCGACCTGTGGAATCCCATTTCCGTCTCTGCTAGCACTCACCCATCGCTGCGGCCTGCAGCAGACCGAATACCCCCAGTCGGAGGAACCATGCGCTTCCCCTCGCTCCGCCCGCAACCCTCGGCGGCCCTGTTCGCCAGCGTCCTTCTGGGATGCTCCCTGGTTCTGTCCTCCGCATGCGGGGGCGACGACGCCCCGACGGCCGAGGACTCCGCCGACTCTGTCGCGCAGTCGGGTTCGTCAGCGCCCGCTGTCCCCAGCAGCGTCGGCACGGAGCCTGGCGGCACGGAGCCTGGCGGCACGGAGCCTGGCGGCACGGAGCCTGGCGGCACGGAGCCTGGCGACACGGAGCCTGGCGGCACGGAGCCTGGCGGCACGGAGCCTGGCGGCACGGAACCTGGCGGCACGGAACCTGGCGGCACGGAGCCTGGCGGCACGGAGCCCGGCGGCAGTGAGCCCGGCGGTACGGAGCCGGATGGATGTCGCGACAACAGCGACTGCGGCGAGCGTGAGTTTTGCCTGTTCGGCGCCGAGGACCCGTGCGGGGAGGATGGTTCTCGCGGGACGTGCACACCAACGCCGGATGGGTGCGGTGGCGTGGTTCAGCCGGTGTGCGGATGTGACGGGCGGGACTACTCGAACGGCTGCGTGGCGGCCATCGGCGGCACCAGCGTGCGCCATCAGGGGACGTGTGACGCCGGCCCCTGCGGGACGCTTCCGGCTTTCGGGTGCTGTTTCGATGATGACGCCTGCTCGGCCGAGACCCGGTGTGTGGGTGCAATCTGCCAGCGCGAGCGCGAGGAGGCCGGCACGTGCGTGACGCGGGACCTGGATCCGGGCGAGTGCTGGGACGACGGGGACTGCACGTCGGATACCCGCTGTCACGGTGCGGAGCGCTGCCCGTGTGCGCACGCGTGTCTGTTGCCCGATGAGCCCGGGACGTGCGAGCCGTTCATCGGTCTTCCGCCGGACCCGGTGGAGTAGGCTGGGCGTACTGATGGCGCGGGGAGGTTCGGGTCGGCGTCGCATCGGTCCGGCTGCTGGCCGTCACCCCGAGTGAGTGGACCATGCCTCGGGCGCCCTGCGCTGTGGCGAGGATCCGGCTCGTGGACATGCGCTGCGGATTGATTCGTCCGGTTCGCGCCGTTCCGGCGTCTGCCGGGCCATTCGCAGCGAATGATTCGCTGTTGGGCGGAACGGAACGCAAACGCCTGTACTTGCATGATGCATGCAGACGTAACCCCGGGACGCCGAGCCGACAGCGCGCAGGGCGGGTCGATTTCCCCGGTTGACTGGCCCGGACGAGCCCGCTATCCGCCCCCCGTCCGCCCTGGCAGGTTCGAACCGCACGAGGGCAAACTGCCCCCGATGCCCGTCGCCATGCGAAAGCCGAACCGATCTGCAGGACGCGAAAGCGTCAGTCCACCGTAGCATCCGTCGCTGCCCGGAGAGCCCCTGCTCTTCGGGGCCGATGATCGACAGTCGTCGCCACCGGCCATGCATTCCATGCGTGGCGGCCGAGTGGTTAGTGCGCCTTCATCCTCTTCGCCCTCTGGTTCCGAGCCATTCCTCGAAGCCCGCGGCCACTTGTATTCCAGTCCCCTTCTGACCCGAGCATTTCGAACCGTGCGCCATCTTCCATCCATCGCCTTCCTCTCCTCCCTCCACCACCTCCTCGATCCGGGCCGATTCCGTCAGGAATGGTTTTCGAACATCCGGCTCGACCTTCTGGCGGGTTTCGCCGTCGCGCTCGCCCTGATTCCCGAGGCCATCGCCTTCTCGCTCATCGCTGGAGTCGACCCGAAGGTCGGGCTCTACGCGTCGTTCACCATCGCTGTCGTGACCTCGCTCTTCGGCGGTCGCCCGGGGATGATCTCAGGCGCCACGGGCGCAATGGCCCTGCTGATGATCCCGCTCGTGGCCCAGCACGGCATCGAGTACCTCTTCGCAGCGACCGTACTCACCGGCATCATCCAGGTCGTGTTCCGGATTCTGCGACTGAGCCGGTACATGAAGTTCGTTCCTCGCTCCGTGATGACGGGGTTCGTCAATGCCCTGGCCATCCTGATCTTCATGGCGCAGGTTCCCTACCTGCTCGATGGGGGCATGCTGATGCTGGCCATCGTGTTCGCGGGGATCCTCATCATCTACGGGCTGCCACGCATCACCACGGCGATTCCTTCCCCTGTCGTGGCGATCGTCGTCCTCACTGCCATCGTGCTCATGGGGGGCATGGCGACGCACACCGTCGGTGACATGGGCGCCCTGCCCTCGACACTGCCCTTCTTCCACATTCCGATGGTCCCGCTGAGCATGGAGACGCTCAGCATCATCGCCCCCTATGCGTTCGCGATGGCCATGGTCGGTCTCATCGAATCCCTCCTCACCGCCGCCGTGGTGGATGAGATGACGGACACGCCGAGCTGCAAGCACAGCGAGGCGTACGGACAGGGCGTCGCGAACATCGTCACGGGGTTCTTCGGCGGCATGGCCGGCTGTGCCATGATCGGGCAGTCCGTCATCAATGTGAAGTCCGGAGGGCGGGGGCGCCTGTCGACCCTCTGTGCCGGCGTCTTCCTGCTCTTCCTCGTGGTCGTGCTCGGGGAGTGGGTCGCCCGCATCCCCACGGGAGCGCTCGTCGCCGTCATGATCACCGTCGCCATCGGAACCTTCGACTGGAAGGCGCTCCGGCGGGTGCGGCGCATGCCCCTGACCGAGACCATCGTCACCGTGGCCACCGTCGGCACCGTCGTGGCCACCCACGACCTCTTCCTCGGCGTACTCGTCGGCGTCCTGCTCAGCGCCATCTTCTTCGCCCGCAGCGTCGGCAAGCTGATCGACGTCAAGCAGGACGTCACCCTGGACGGGACGCGCGTGTACCTGATCCATGGCCAGCTCTTCTTCGTGGCTGTCGAGGAATTCTGCGCTTCGTTCGACTTCGACACCGACCCGGGGCCCGTGATCCTCGACTTCCGCCATGCCCACGTCTGGGACGCATCCGCCGTCGCGGCCATCGACCGGATCGTGCTCAAGCTCCGCGCGGTCGGCTGTGAGGTCAGACTTCGCGGCCTCAACCCGCCCAGCGCAGCGCTCCTCGATCGCATCGCAGTCCACGATTCGCCCGGGGCCGGCGCGCTCGCGTCCGGCCACTGACGCCCCGCCAACCGCGCCGCAGGAAACCCGGAGCGTTCCATGTCACGCCCCGGAGCACCGTGCCCCGAACCTCCCCGGCGCTGGCGGACGGAGCGGAGCTCGCCGAAGACCGCGCCCCGCCTCCGTCGCACCCCGTGTCTGCGAGCGGACCGTTCGACGCCCTCTGCTCTCATCGGCAGCGTCCGCGGTCGCCTGCCCAGGAAGCACCCGAATCGCAGAGGGTTCGAGGAGGCCTGCGGAGAGATCCACCTGTGCGAGGACCTCGGCGACGACGGGCCGTGGAACGGTGTGGATGGCCCGGACGGTTCCGGATGGGCAGCGGTCCCTTCGAGCGCCCCTCTTCGAGGAGGCGGTGTCGCGCGAACCGTGAACCCCGTGGAGCTGTCCCCTCGGCGGGCGGTCGCCCTCTCCAGCGCGATGGGCGTCACGGACCGTCGGTCTAGCGGCAGCGATCGTCGCCGGGTGCGCAGGAAAAGCGGACGTGGATGTGGTCGGCGTGTCCGCGGGAGTGGCGGACGATGCCGCGGGCGGCGTTTCGTCCGTGCGGGTACTGGAACCACTGGTTGAGCTGCGCGGCGGTCGCCCCACGGGAGCGGGCGTGTTCGTAGAGCGGGGGCTGGAGGGAGTAGTCGACGAACATGTAGTCCACGAGGTCGTTGCGGATCCAGAAGTGGATCAACTCCCACTGGTACTCCACGTGGAGCTCCTGCGGACGGACGCGCCGCCAGTCGCACAGGCGTCCGCAGTTGGTGCGGTAGTAGGTGATGTCCACGTCGCGCCCGGACTGGTGGCTGCGGTGGTTGCCCAGGGGGCCGCCGTTCTCGCGGCTGATGTTGTAGACCATGACCTGGGGCTTGTCGGGGAAGCGGCGGGCCATGTGCTCGAAGGCGTCGAGGAGAGCGGAGATGGTGAAGTTGGTGCCCCAGGAGCGGTTCGGGTCCCGGATGCGGAAGGCGCGGTGCGGCGGGAGCTGTTCGCCGTTGATGAGGCGGCCGTCGAAGGCGCGCCCGGCGGAGACGGAGGTCTCCTCGGGTCCCTCGACCATGATGATGATGAGCTGTCCGATCTGGAGGCGATGCGGGTTGAGTCCGCGGTTCCAGCTCACGATCTGGTCGACCGTGACGTTGTGCCTTCGGGCGATGCGCTCGAGGAAGTCGCCGGGCTGCACCTCGTAGCTGATGCGCCGGACCATCCGCCCGGTGGGACTCCCGATGCGGAGCGTCTGCCCGATCTGAAGCCGCTCGGGCGTGACGCGCGGGTTCCACTGCCGGATCTGGTCGACCGTGACGCCGTGGCGCTGGGCGATGCCGATGAGGGTCTCGCCGCGGGCGACGGTGTGCGTCTGGTACATCGACGACGTGCCGCTGCTCGCGCCACCGCCGGCCGGACGCGCCGCGGCGGCCTCGTCGCGGGCGCCGGGGCGCACGCGCAGACGCTGCCCCGGGTAGATGATGTCGCTCTGCAGGTTGTTCCACTGCCGGATCTGGGCGACGGTCACGCGGTGCCGTTCGGCGATGGAGCCGAGGATGTCGCCCGGGCGCACCTCGACCTCGACCATTCCGCTGTCGCGCAGCTCGCGCTGGGCGGCGGCCTCGCCAGGCCGGATGATCAGCCGCTGGCCGGGATGGATGGTGTCGTTTCGCAGGTTGTTCCACTCGCGGATCTGCGCCACGGTGACCCCGTGGCGCTGCGCGATGGAGCCGAGGATGTCCCCGCTGCGCACCTCGACGGTGATCTCCGCGGGGGCACGCCGGGGCTCGCGGACGATGAGGTCCTGTCCGATGCGGATGGTGTCCCCGTCGAGGTCGTTCCACTCGCGAAGCTGGTCGACGGTGACGCCGTACTGGCTGGCGATGTTGCCGAGCCGGTCCCCCGAGACGACGGTGTGGGTGTCGGAGGCGAGCGCCTTCGTGGCGACGAGCAGGCCGAGCAGGAGAATGGAGAGGCGGAGGAGACGCATGGAGCGGTGCGGGGTCGTGGGATGCGCGGTCCGCGCTGCTGCGACAGGGGGCTACCGGTGGAGTCGATCCGTGTCAATCGCCGGCGCGCACGGTTCGGGACGGCTCCGTCACGTCCGGGGGATCGCAGAGCCGCCACGGATTCCCGCTCCAGCAGCAGAGCCATCGTTGTGGCTCGATGCGCTTCGGTTCCTCCCGGCGAAGGACAGTCCCCGAACGGCGTCACCGTGGGCTGCACGCCGGACCCTGGATGGCCCGGGAGCACGAGCCGGGGCGCCGGCGGCGCGGCCATCGCGTTGACAGCCCTCGAAGACGTCCCGTAGACTGAGGGCAGATATCCGCGTGCTTCTAGACACGTTTCGGCTCCGGGGAGGACCCACCCGGAAAGGGTCCGTCATGCGCAACACAGCCCGAAATCCCGTCGCCCGGCGGCCCACACCCCCTGCTCCGCACCCCATCGTGTGTCGGCCGGGGTCCCTTTCCACCGCGATCACTCCTGCGGGATGGGCCTGCGCCATGCTCGTCTCGCTGCTGTGGGCGGGGGCTGCGACTGCGGATGCCCTGCCCGCCGGGCTGGACCGGGCGGGTTCCCTCGACCCGGTGAAGGAGGAGGCGGAACCGGACAACGAGCCGTCCGCCTTCGCCACGGAAGTGCGCGAGCGCCGCGAGCGCGACCCCGACGCCGAACGGCCCACCTTCACCGGTCGCCTCGGCGCCGAGTACGTGCGCCAGGCGTGGCAGCCCACGGACATCACCGACGCCCACTACACCACGACCGGGCTGAATCTCATCCGCCTGCGCGCCGGGGCCACTCTCGAGAACCTGCTCCCGATCGGCGTCATCGACATCGAGCTCCGCGGCGACTGGAGCCCGACCGGCAGCACCGACCAGCGCGATCTGGTGGCGCTCCGACGCGAGGCGGAAGGGCAGGGCGGCGCCTACGAGGCCATGCTCGGCGACCTCCGCGTGGCCCTCCCGTTCTCCACGGAGGGGTGGGGCCCCGGCATCTTCTCCACCCTGGAGCGCCAGGTCTTCCTCGCCGAGGCGCAGGCCCTCAAGGACTACTGGTACTACAGCGACGGCGGCGTGGAACTCCTCGTCCCCGGCGACACCATCCGCACGGGCACCGTCATGCGCCGGTGGAGCGGTGGCGTCAGCCAGCGGTTCGGCCCGGAGGCCAGCCCGATCCTCGACTGGGACCTCGGCTTCTACCTCCTGGACTACCGGAAGCCCTACACCCACGACCTGTTCACCCGGGTCAGCCGCACCGCCATCTTCGACGCCCGCTTCACCTCCGTCGGCGGCCTGACCGCCATCACCGGCCACATTCCGGTCCTGCGGCCGGAGCCCCTGAGCCTGCGCGGCTCCGTCAGCCTCGGCCGCGCCGACATCCGCCTGAGCAACATCAGCGCCAGCGACGTCCTCCCCGACGACGCCCGCATGTGGATGGTGGAGGGCACCCTCGGCGCCCGCGCGCCGGTCTTCCAGCCCGGCATGCTGCGGGTGGTCCTCGGGCTCGAGTACACGCAGCGACGCTTCGGCACGTTCTTCTCGGACGCCTCCCCCGAAGACGACACCGTGAACGACAGCAACCTCAACACCGACCACATCATCGGCCTCACCGTCGGCGCGATGGTGTCCCCGTCCTTCGCGTTCGACTGGAGGCGGCCATGAACACGCTCCGACGAGGCCTCGCCACCAGCCTCCGCGGCCTCGCCGCCGCCGCCCTCCTGCCGGGGCTGGCTCTCCTCGCCGCGTGCGACGATGGCGAGGGCTGGGTGGTGCCCGGCCCGAGCACCGAGGAGATCGTGGAGTTGCCCCTTGGCGAGTACTACCTGCGGCAGGGATTCAACGCGCCCATCGCGTTCGGGCAGGGAAGCGCCGACCTGAAGCTGATCGTGGTGGGCCAGCTCGATGGGGCCTCCACCCGCGTGCTCGACCTCGCACACCCCGGACGCTCCCTGCTCCGCGGGTATGGCCGCTTCGCCGGACTCCACGAGGTCCATCG
>REDH01000071.1 GCA_007693585.1 Deltaproteobacteria bacterium | reverse complement strand
GCGTGGTCGGTGTTCGGAAACCTGGAGCAGGTGATGCTGCCGGACGGGACCGAGAACTCGTACGAGCTGGACCCGACGGGCCGCCGGGTGGGGCGCAGCGTGGACGGTACGCGCACCCACGGCTGGCTTGGGCCCGCCCGTCGACCGGTGCGTGCTGCTGTGGTCTTGCCTCGGTTTCGTAGACACCTGAGATAAGTCGCGGAGCGACTTCACGGAGGTGTCCGATGAAGAGAAGAAAGCGTCGTTCATTCAGTCCCGAGTACAAGACCGAGGTCGCCGCGCTGGTGCTGGACCAGGTATAGCGTTGCAGTCCCAATGACAGCGGAGCTGCAGGATCGTCTGAGCTGTAGCGTTGTCGAAATCCTTGCGCAGCTCCATCGCCCCATGACCTGTTGGCTGCGCAGCTGGCTCAAGGCGGATAGCTTTTCCTGGAGTGGCGAGCTCGGACAGGGGCAACTTGTGGACGCGGTCAGGAATGCAGGAACCAATCCGGATCAGGTCGAGTTGGAGGTTCAAGGCCTGCGCTCAATCGAGGAACGGTGTTCGTTGCTCCATGAGGACTGCGTGCTGTCCCTCACACCGGAGGACGCGGAAGCTGGTCAGTGTCGCCCTTGCATTGCTGTGCGCTCATCGCCTATCGCCAGAGTGCTCTTCGACATTCCGGAGTACGCCAGTGCCAGAGCGACACTTGATCTCGATCTGTGTGACGAGCTGGTAGGGCTCGACTTCGCCCAGCGTGATGAGGTCGAGGTGCCCGAACGCCTCTCGACGGAGCTGGACGTGTGTCAGTCGGAGTAGCGTCAAGGGGCACCTCCCCTGCGGGGGTTCGCCTTGACACGGTGCGCCGGGAGTGGGTACCACCGCCGGCCGGACTGCGCGCGCAACCCGCGCCCGGAGCCGGGGCCGGATGTCCCCGGGCGGGCGCGCTCCCTCCCCTCGGGCCCCCATGCTGCTCAAGGCCAGACTGATGACCCCCGGACCGACCGCCATGGCCGAGTCCACCCGGCTCGCCATGGCCGCCGCCACGCCGCACCACCGCACCACCGCCTTCGCCGATACGCTCCGGGAGGTGCTGGAGCACCTCCGGTGGCTGTGGGAGACCGAGGACGACGGGGATGTCCTCGTCGTGGCCGGCTCCGGAACCACCGGCATGGAAGCCGCCATGGGCACCGTGCTCGCACCCGGCGACCGCGTGGCCATCGTCCGCGCCGGAAAGTTCGGCGAGCGATGGCAGGCCCTCGCCCAGCTCCTGGGCTGCGAAGTGGTCGAGATCCCCCGCCCCTGGGGACACAGCGTCACCGCCGAGGACGTCCGCCGTATCCTCGGCGACGAGGCACCCGTGCAGGCCCTCGTCGTGGTCGCCTCCGAGACCTCCACCGGCGCCCTCCAGCCCGTGCCCGAGATCGCCGCCGCGCTGCGCGCCCACAGCCCCGACGCGCTCGTGCTCGTCGACGGCATCACCGCCGTCGGGTGCGTCGACCTCTCCATGCGACGCCACTCCCTCGATGTGCTCGTGTCCGGATCCCAGAAGGCGTTCGGGCTCCCGCCCGGCGCCGCGTTCGTGGGCATGGGCCCGCGCGCGTGGGCGCGCGCTGGATCCATCGCCCCCCGCGGCATGGCCCTCGACCTCCGGCGCGAACGAAAGCAGTCCGCGTCCGGGCAGACCGCCTTCACCCCCGCGATCAGCCTCGTCGTCGGCGCCCACGAGGTCATGACCCGATGGCGCGAGATGGGCCGCGACACGCTCCTCGAACATGCCGACATGCTGTCCACCGCATGCCTCGCCGCCGCTCGGGCCCTCGGGCTCGAACCCTTCGCCACCGACCTCCCGAGCCCGGCGCTCACCTCCATCGCCGTCCCCCCGACCCTCGACGGAGCGAAGCTTGTGGCCCGGATGAGAGAGCAGTACGGTACCCACGTCGCCGGCGGGCAGGACCAGCTCAAGGGGCGCATTCTCCGCATCGGTCATCTCGGCGCCGTCGACCCCTTCGACCTCCTCCAGGCCCTCTGCGCCCTCGAGCTCGCCCTCCACGAGGCGGGTCACCCCGTGCGTCTCGGCGCCGGCGTCGCCGCCGCCCAGGAGGCCCTCGCCCCCTGGATGCGGCAGGCCACCCCATCCACCATTCACCCCTGAGGGCCAGCGCCCTCCCAAGGACCGGAATCCCGAGCATGAATAGCTGCGTCATCATCGGCGCCCAGTGGGGCGACGAAGGAAAGGGCAAGGTCGTCGACCTCTTCACCGAGGCCGCCGATCTCGTCGTCCGATTCCAGGGCGGCAACAACGCCGGCCACACCCTCGTCGTCGACGGACCCGAAGGTCCCGAGAAGACCGTGCTGCACCTCATCCCTTCCGGAATCCTCCACGCCGAGAAGACCAACATCATCGCCAGCGGTGTGGTCGTCGACCCCGAGGTCCTCCTCGGTGAGCTCGAGGAGCTCGCCGAGCGAGGGCGTCCCGTGCCCCACGAACGGCTCCGCATCTCGCGGGATGCGCACGTGATCCTCCCGTGGCACCGAGCACTCGACCTCGCGCGGGAGGCCGCACGCGGCGAGAGCCGCATCGGCACCACCGGCCGCGGCATCGGACCCACCTACGAGGACCGCGTCGCCCGACGCGGGGTCCGGCTCCGGGACCTCCTCGATGAAGAACGACTCCGGGAACGACTCGAACAGGTCCTGCCCGAACGAAATGCGCTCCTCGCCCACCTCGGCGCCGAGACCTTCGACCTCGAGGACATGGTCCGCCACGGACTCGCCTTCGGCGAGCGCCTCGCCCCATGGCTCGATGACTGCGGCGCGATCCTCGAGAACGCCCGTCGGCGGGGACAACGGATCCTGCTCGAAGGAGCGCAGGGCACGCTCCTCGACATCGGACACGGCACCTACCCCTTCGTCACCAGCTCCCACACCATCAGCGGCGGGGCGTGCGTCGGAGCCGGGCTGCCCCCCTCCGCCATCGGCGGCGTGGTCGGCATTGCCAAGGCCTACTGCACGCGCGTCGGAAGCGGCCCCTTCCCCACCGAGCTCGAGGACGCCGACGGGGACACCCTGCGCGCCAACGGCCACGAGTTCGGCGCCACAACCGGACGACCGCGCCGCTGCGGATGGTTCGATGTCCCCGCCATGCGCTTCGCACACCGGGTCAACGGCTTCACGGGCCTCGCCATCACCAAGCTCGACGTCCTCACCGGCTTCTCCCGCGTCCGAATCTGCACCGCCTACGTGGTCGACGGAGAGCGCGTCGACGTCGCCGACCCCGACGGCACCGTGCTCGAACGCGCCGTGCCCGTCTACGAGGACCTCCCCGGCTGGTCCGAGGACATCACCGGCGCGCAGACCCTCGACGACCTGCCCCCCCACGCCCGCGGGCTCCTCGACCGGATCGCCGAGCTGACCGGCATCCCCGTCGATCTCGTGTCCGTCGGCCCCAACCGCGCCCAGACCATCGTCCTGACGCGACCCTTCGGCGCCTGACGCTGCCACTACGCTTCACCGGACTCCACCATGGCCACCGACGAACCCCGAGACGTTCCGCCGCCCGGACCCCAGGACGACGAGGAACAGCGGCGACTCCGAAGCCGCGTCGAGGGGCTCTTCCGCGACGTGCTCCGGAGGACCGTCCACTCCGGCGTCAGCACCGCCATCCAGACCGAGGAGTCCCTGCGCAACATCGTCGGCGAGATCAAGCTTCCCCGCGAGGTCGTCGGATACCTCCTCCAGCAGATCGACACCACCAAGAAGGAGCTCGTCGCCATCGCCGCGCGGGAGTTCCGGGAGTTCCTCGAGTCGGCCAACCTCGGTGAGGAGATCGCCAGGATCCTGACCACCCTCAGCTTCGAGATCCGCACCGAGGTCCGGTTCATCCCCAACGACCAGGCCCTCCGCCCCAACGTCTCCTCGAAGATCAGCGTCCGCAATCGAAACAGCGGCGAGACCGTCTCCGAGGAAGAGGACGTCGGTCCCCTCGACGACGTCATCCGGGACGCCGCCTCCGACCTCGCCGGCCGTATCCTTCGCACGGGGAAGGCTGCTCGCGCGAACGAAGCCGGCCCGGATGACGACGGCCCGGATCGCGCGAAGGCCACTGCGGGAGCGCGGAAGCCGGCGCCCACTCCGGCAGCGACCACGGCCGGGAAGGGCGAAGGCACCCCGCAGCCCGCGAAGAAGGCGACCTCGACGAGGTCGTCCTCCGGCGCCCGGAGCGCGAAGGAGCCCGCGGAGGACAAGGAGGCCACGGCCCCGAAGCGGGCCGCCCGACCCACCCCCGCGTCGAGCAGCCGGAAGAAGACCGCCGGATCCGGAACGCGGCGGCGCAGGAGCACGAAGCAGGACTGACGCTGCCGGGCTCCGGGGAGCGGCTCCATGCGCCGGGGCACCGGGCAGCGCGGCGGGCTCTTCCGCCCGGCGCCCGGGTTGCGGCGGATGAGGAACCCGGCCGCCGCGCTCGTTCCGCCCGGTCGGCGTCAGGGCACGCGGTGGATGCGGACCTGGTCGATCACGACGTCCTGCAGTGGGCGCGAGGCGGGGTTCGTGGAGACGTTGGCGATTCGGGTCACGACGTCCACGTTCTCGCAGGCGCCGAAGACGGAGTGCCGGTTGTCGAGGTGCGGGGTGGGCACCTCCGTGATGTAGAACTGGCTCCCGTTGGTGTTGGGGCCGCTGTTGGCCATGGCGAGGGTGCCGGGACGGTTGTGCCGGAGCCGCGGGTGGAACTCGTCCTCGAAGCGGTAGCCCGGTCCGCCGATCCCCTGCCCGAGCGGGTCCCCGCCCTGAATCATGAAGTTGGGGATCACGCGGTGGAAGATGAGGCCGTCGTAGAAGCGGCCGCGGCGGGGCTCGTTGGTGCGGGGGTCGAGCCAGGTCTTGAGGCCGGCGGCCAGCCCCACGAAGTTGGCGACGGTGTTGGGAACCTCCTCCTCGTGGAGGGCGCAGTGGATCTCGCCGTAGGACGTGACGAAGGTCGCGGTGAGGCGACCCTCGCCCTCGAAGGCGGCGAGGATCTCCTCCGGGCTCTCGGAACCCAGGGGAGGGACATCGCCGGCGGGGGCCTGCTCGGCGCCCTCGTCGCCCTCGCCCTCGTCCCCGTCGTCGGCGGCCTCGGGGGTGCCGGCGGGCGCTTCGGGGGCGGCCTCGTGCTCGTCCGTCTCGCCCGCAGCACCTTCCTCGGCCATGGCGGGGTCGCCGGCGGGGGGCGGTGCGCTGTCCTGCGCCCGCGTGCACGAGGGCAGGGCGAGGGTGAAGAGGACGAGGCAGGCGAACGGAACCGTCAGACGCAGCATGGACATGGCGGAACTCCGGGGATGGGGGGTTACTGGAGCGGTGAGCAGATCAGCTCCATCGAGTCGATGAGCTGACCCGAGCGCCCCCGGGCGCCGGTGACCACATGGTTCGGGGGGCACGCCCGGTCGTAGGGCTGGCCTCCGCGGCCGCCGATGCTGGGGAGGGTCTGGGTCGTCCGTCCGACGCGGACGGCGCCGGCGGCCGGCGCGTCGGATCGCTGGCGGGAGAGCTCGCGGATGCGCCCGTCAAGCTCCTCGTACCGGTCGAGCTCCTGGGCGGTGCGCCCGTCGAGGGTGCGGCAGTCCTCCGCCCGGGCAGCTTCTTCCGCGAAGAGGGCACGCTCGGCGACGTCGGCGAACCGCAGGCGCTCGATCTCCGCCATCCGGGCCTCGTCGACGACGGGTTGCCGGGGCCGGAGATCCGCGGGATGGCGCGTGATCTCCCCGGTCGACCCCAGCAGGACGCTGATCCACAGGGGGGCGGCGAGGCGCTCGGCCGGCAGCGGGGACACGCTGCCGAGGAGCACGTCGTACATGCCCTCGTGCACGGCGACCCAGTGGGTCTCCTCCCACACCGGGGTGCGCGCGTCGGCGTCCGCGTGGAGGCGGAACGTGAGGCGGAATACCCCGGAGATGGGAACATGGTCCTGATCGATCACCTCCCCGCGATAGGGGGCCTCGATCCGCTCCTCGGCGGCGGCCGGCGCGGCGACGAGCCACAGGCCCGCCAGCGCGGCGACGAAGGGGGCGAGCAGCCCCGGGGGAGACAGGGTCGTGGAGCGCCGCATCGCTAGATGCGCGGGAAGATGCGCAGGCTGAGCTCGAGCACGCAGTCCGCCTGCCCCGCCGGCGGCTCGGCGCCGGTCACGAACGCCACCTGGAAGCCGATTCCGAAATTCAGGCTGGCGAGGCTCGAACCGACCTCGGCGCGGTTCTCGTCGTCGATCGTGCCGTCGACGGCCCCGGCCGCTCCGGCGGCCAGCGCCGGCAGCGAGGCGGCGAGGAGCGCGCCGTCGAAGGAGGAACCCGCGGAACCCACCCGGATCTCCATGGGCTCGATGTCCACGGTCAGCGTGTTGGTGGCGCAGGCGCGCGCCACGGCCGTCAGCTCGATCCGGTCCACGCGGTCGGCCGGGATGTCGTCGGGAAGCTCGCTGCGCAGATCCTGATCGATGTACACCGGCGGCAGCTCCTGGCGCGTGCCGGCGGGAATGCCCGCGGGGAGGTCGGCGCCGCCGAGCATGATCGGCATCGGCACCTCCACGGGGATCGTGATCGGGGGAATCACGTTGGCGACGGCGTCCTCAGGCTTGCCGTAGAGTTCCTCGAACAGGCCGCACCCGCCCAGAAGCGGGAACAGGAGCACCAGCAGCAGCATTCTGCGCACCATCGTCTGTCACCTCGACCCTGGAGTACCGAACGGACCCGACCCCGACTCGGCCGTCCCTACCAGAGGGGCAGGATGGCGACAAGCGCCGACGGGCGCGCCACTCCCCAGCAACCCCCGGCGGCACGCGCGCGATCCGCGACCACCCCGTTTCCAACCGGAGGCGCCACGCGCCCCGCACTTGCCTGTGACCGCGTACCGCCTATCATCGCCGGAGGTTCCCCGCCGGAGTGCCATGGACGACCACGCCCCGCCCCCAGATTCGACCGGACCGTCCGGTCACGGCCCCCCGCAGGCCCGGACCGGCGGGAGCGAACGGAGCCCACGGGACGGTTCCACCTCCGCCAGCAGCCTCGCCGACGGCGTGCGGCGCCTCGTCGCCCTCCACCGCGACGCCCGACGCCGCAACACCCCATGCCTCATCTTCCTCCACACCCCCTGGGGAGGCGGGGTCGAGAGCGTCGTCAAGGAGTGGAGAAGACACCTCCTCGGCGAGCGCGAATCCCTCTTCGAAGCCTCCTGCCGAGCCGGCGGCGGCACCTACGCCCCCCTGCGCGACATCGTCTCCCGATACGTCCGCTCCCTCGACGACCTCGGGCTGCTCGACGACGAGATCAGCACCCTCGTCAGCCACGTCAGCGGCGTCCTCGGACTCTCCGGACTCCCCGGACTCGGCGAGCCCCCCCTGCGGCCCCGCGCCGAGGCCGGAGGACAACTCCAGTTCTTCGAATACCTCGGTCGCCTCTTCATCGGTCTCGGCCAACGCCTCCCCGCCACGCTCCTCCTGCTCGACGTCCACCGCGCCGACTCCGCCACCCGCGTCGCCGTCCGCTACCTCTGCGACAACGTCTTCTCCGACGCCCTCGAAGACTTCGCCCCCGTCGGCATGGCCCGCCCCCGCTTCCCCGGCACCGTCGTCCTCACCGGCACCGAAGAGGCCATCGCCGGAGAAGGACTCGCCCGCGACCTGCAGCCCCGACGCGATGTCCACCTCCTCAGCGTCCGCACCGCCGAGGAAGCCAGCTTCCGGACCGTCCTCCAGGACGACCACGTCATCACCACCCTCATGCGCACCACCGGCGGCTCCGTCGCCCTCCTGCGCGAACTCCTCGAATCCCTCCCCGGACGCCTCCAGGACCTCCGACACCAGCAGATCGGCGCCCTCCAGGACGCCGAACGAATGGTGCTCGAAGCCCTCGCCGTCGCCGGTCGCCCCTCGCGTCCCGACTTCCTCCTGCGCGTCGCCGGCGTCGAGGGCGACGCCCCCTCCCTCTCCAGCCTCGCCGAGCTCGGACTCATCCACCGCCAGGTCAGCCGCGGCGAACTCCTCATCGACTTCCCCTCCCCCGAAGCACGCCTCCAGTTCTACGAACGCATCCCCCGCGAACGACGCGCACAGCTCCACGCCCGCATCGCCGCACTCCTCGAGGAACGCTCCCGGCTCGGCGAAGCCGTCGACCTCGAACTCATCGCACACCACTTCCTCCACTCCGACGCCGGACCCCACGCCATCCGCCACGCCCTCGAGGCCGCCGACCGACTCCACGTCTCCTACGCCTTCCAGCGCGCCAACGAGATCCTCGTCACCGTCCTCGACATGCCCATGGACGACCCCCACCGCGACCAGGTCCTCACCCGGCTCGTCGAGGTCTGCGTCGCCATGGGCGACAGCGATCGCGCCATCGCCCACAACGCCGCCCGTCTCCAGTGCGCACCCGCCGACGAACACGCCGCCATCCACCGGCGCCACGGTGAACTGCTCACCGAGCGCGGAAGCTACGACGACGCCCTCCAGCGCTTCGACGCCGCCTCCGCAGCACTCGACCGCCGACCCGAAGACCCCGAATCGGACCACGACACCGAACGCCTCCGCATCCAGGCCAGCCGAGCCGAAGCCTGGTACGGAAAGGGCGACTACGAACGCGCCATCGAAACCGCACGAGACACCCTCCGCTCCATCCCCGACGACTGCGCCGGAGAACCCCGCCGTCTCCGACTGCGCCTCTCCAACACCCTCGGCAAGGTCTACCTCTTCCTCGGTGAATACGAACGGGCCCTCGAGGTCTTCCAGGAAAACCACCGCCTCGCACGCGACAGCGGATGGCCCGACGAAGAGGTCCGCGCGCTCTTCAACCAGGCCACCATCGCCCTGCAACAACGACGACACGACGACGCCGAACGCATGTTCCTCGACTGCATCGCCTTCGGCGAGGAGACCGCCAACCCCCTCACCCGCGCGTTCTGCCTCCTCAACCTCGCCGTCGTCCACCACAAGACGCTCCGCTACGCCGAAGCACTCGACGCCTACCTCCACGGACTCGCCATCTTCCGACAAAGCGGAAACGAGCTCCAGTACGCCGTCACCGCCATGAACCTCGGCGCACTCCTCGACACCATCGGCGACCCCGAACGCGCCCGCGCCCTCCTCGGCGAATCCATCGAGGTCTCCCGCAGACGCGACATCAAGTACTTCCTCGGCCGAGCACACCACATCCACGGCCTCCTCGAACTCGGCGCCGAACACGCCGCCGACGCACAACGACACCTCGACCGCGCACTCGACGTCCTCGGACAGACCGGCGCCAGCACCTTCCACGACCGCATTCGCATCGCACAGGCCCGCGCCGCACACGGACTCGGAAACCACGCCCTCCGCGACCGCATCCTCCGCGAACTCCCCTGCGACGGCGACGACACCGACACCCGCGAAGTCCGCGCCGAACGAGACATCTACCGCGCCGTCTTCCTCCTCGAAGACGGCAACACCAACGACGCCATCCCCCTCCTCGAAGGCGCACTCGCCGTCGTCGAGGAACTCGACGTCCACGAACACGTCTGGCGCGCCCGCCTCCACCTCGGCCGCGCCTCCCGACGCGCCGGAAACCTCCGCCGCGCACGCGCCCTCCTCCAGGGCTCCGCCGACCTCGTCGAACACATCGCACAACAGCTCCCCGAACCCCTCCGCGAAGCCTACCGAAACACCCCCGAACGACGACACGTCCGCGACGAACTCCTCGCCGTCGAACACGGCGACCCCGCTCGACCACCCGACGCCACCTCCCTCTCCCCCACCCAGTGGGACGCCTGGCGAGACCAATACGCCGAGATCATCGGCGAAGACCCCAGACTCCACCAGATCTTCCGCATCGTCGACCGCGTCGCCTCCGCCGACTCCACCATCCTCATCCAGGGCGAGTCCGGCACCGGAAAGGAACTCGTCGCCGAAGCCATCCACCAACGAAGCCCCCGCAACGACGGCCCCTTCGTCAAGGTCAACTGCGCCGCCTTCGTCGAAACCCTCCTCCTCAGCGAACTCTTCGGCCACGAACGCGGCGCCTTCACCGGCGCCACCACACGGCGAAAGGGACGCTTCGAACTCGCCGAAGGAGGCACCCTCTTCCTCGACGAAATCGGCGACATCTCCGCCAATACACAGGTCGCACTCCTCCGCGTCCTCCAGGAACGCACCTTCGAACGCGTCGGCGGCGGAGACACCCTCTCCAGCGACGCCCGCATCATCTGCGCCACCAACCGGAACCTCGAGGAACTCGTCCGCGAGGGCACCTTCCGACTCGACCTCTACTACCGACTCAAGGGCGTCGTCCTCGACCTCCCCCCACTCCGCGAACGAAGACCCGACATCCCCCGACTCGTCCACCACTTCAGCCGTCAACTCGCCCGCGACGGACAGGCCGCACGACGCTTCAGCGAAGAAGCCATGGCCTGGCTCGTCCGGTACTCCTGGCCAGGAAACGTCCGGGAACTCGAAAACTTCCTCCGCTCCATGCTCCTCTTCGTCGACGGACCCCTCGTCGAACTCCGGCACATCACCCAGTTCCGCGACTTCTTCGCCGACGGTGCCTTCCTCGACACCACACCCGAATGGCTCCCCGATACCCTCCGGAACCCCGCCGCACACCCCACGACCACACCCCCGCCCGACGAAGCCACCCAG
>REDH01000173.1 GCA_007693585.1 Deltaproteobacteria bacterium | reverse complement strand
ATCGAGGTGTCGGTGGCCCGGCTTCCGTACACCCTCGATGGCTTCACGATCGAGCAGGACATCGGCGGAACGGTGACGACGTTCTCCATCGCGGACGGCGAGGTGTCGTACCTGGACACCTCCGCCCCGGCGCCGATCCTCCAGGCCCCGCTCGGACTCTCCGGAACCGACGGCACCGTGCTCGCTCGGGTGGACCTGACCGCCACCGTGCCGCGCCCCGTGCCCGGAGACACCGTGCTGTACACCATTCGGCAGCGGTACGCCGAAGGGCTCGACTCCTCTCCGAGCGCTCCGACAGCCGGCCACCGGGACGTCGAGGAGCTGAGTCTTGCGCTCGAACGCGGACCGACGCCGTCTCCCGGATCGATGACGCAACTGGTGTCGTCCACGGAGAGCATCGCCGCCTTCGGCGGGGGTACGTTCGCGTGGACCGGACAGGACGCGGAGGCCACGCCGGTCGAGCAACGATGGTACCGGCTCGTGGTGGAAGCGGATGGACTGGTCGCGGCAGAGTCCGCGTTCGTCGCGGGCACTCCCGGGGCCCAGGCGATCCCCGTGCTCACGAGTGCCGTGGCCAGCGAGAGCGCGCCCAGCATCACGCTCGCCGGCGAACTCCCGCCCGCCGCCCCACTGCCCGTGGACCTGTCGGCCTGCTGGCGCCCCAGCAGCGGGGGTGTCTGGACCTGCGGTGCGGCGTCCGCCGAGATCCCCGGCGCCGCCACTCGGGTCCTGACCGGCCTCCCCCGCGGCACCCGCGTCGATGTCATGCTGCGCGCGGTTCATCTCCACGGAACCTTCGACAGCAACGTGATCCCCAACCTCCTGACCCTGCCCAGCGCTCCCGCAGGGGTGCAGGCCACGCAGGGCGTCCACGAACCCCATGTGCGGGTGAGCTGGAGCCACAACAGTGGAGAGGAAGTCGATGCCTACCGCATCTATCGCCAGGGTGCCCTCGTCCAGACCGTGCCCGGCTCCGCCTCCGCCTTCGAAGATACGGCCGCCCCTGCCGGTAGCGTCGGTGCACCCACCGGTCTCACGGCCACCAACGGCCCCACCAGCATCCAGGTGAACTGGAGCAATCCCACGCCCCAGGCAGGCGCTGCGCGCACCTACAAGGTGGTGGCCGTCAACGACACCGGCGTGGGCGAGTCCCCCGAGCGCACCGGCTGGCGCGCCGCCCCGACCATCACCGGCATCGAATTCGACAACTCCATCGACAGCGAACTCCTCGCACCAACAGCCCAGTCCCGCGTGGACAGCGGTGCCCCGGCTCCTTCCATCCAGAGCGGGACGCTGACCGCGTCCGAAGGGACGAGCACCGAGCATGTCGCTCTGCACGCATCCGGGTTCTCGACATCCCCCGGCGCAACCCTCACCTACCGCGTCCGCACCGCCACCAACGCCGGAAGCGGCCCCTGGTCCGCAACGGCGACTGCCAGCCGCAGCCCCGGGCCACTCGAATACCGGTTCCTGCTCGATGCAGGTGGAGGGAACGTCCAGCAACTGCGGGACTGGGGCACCGGCAACACCTACAACGACACCGATGCTCCCCAGGACGAGACGCCACAGACCTACATCGCCGAAGTTCGCGCGACAGGCGTGCCCTCCCCGGTCTCGTCCAACCCGGCCACCGGCTGGCGCGCCGAACCGGAGGTCTGGACCCTGCTGTCCGTCGGAACCTTCTCCTCGTGCGCGATCCGAAGCTCGGGACGCCTCTATTGCTGGGGATACAACTACTACGGGCAGCTCGGAATCGGAACTTCCGGAAACCGCAATCGCCCGACCCAGGTGGCTGGAGGACATACCGACTGGTTCGACGTCCACTGCGGGTACATGCACTGTTGCGGCATACGCGGCGAAGAGGCGGAAGGCGGGGAACTGTACTGCTGGGGAATCGCCAACGGAAACAGGCTGGGAAGCAGCTTCGGAAGCAACCAGTTCAGCCCCGTGAGCATGCCGGGCGGGACCCCGTCGGACTTTCGAAGCGTGCGTGCAGGAACACGCACGAACTGTGCTCGCCGCACCAACGGCGAACTCTGGTGCTGGGGAACCGGAGGATCCTACCCGTGCGAGTCGACGTCCATCACGCAGTGTACTGCGGCCGGCGTCACGGCCGGGGGAGCCGTGGAGACCGCCTCCAACACCGGGTTCGCTCAGCAGGAGGACGGAACCTGGCGCTCGTGGGGCTACAGCGGCTATTCGAACCTCGGCCGCCCCTTCAACAACAGTGTTCAGCCCATGAGCGGGGGCTTCCAGTTCGACAGAATCCTCGCCTCCAACGACGGCTACCACCGATGCGGGATCATCGACTCCGACCAGTCTCTCCGATGCTGGGGAGAAAACGACCGGGGGCAACTCGGCATCGGCAACACCACGAACCAGCAAACGCCCGCCGTCGTGACGGGCACCTGGTCTGCCGTCGGGCTCTCCGACAGGGCGACCTGTGCATGGAACGCCGACGACAACGCCCTCCAGTGCTGGGGACGCAACGAGAGCTTCTATCAGGTGTTCGGCACGGACACGCCGGTCCAGAGCAATACGCCCATCCCCATGACCGCGTACAACGGACCCGAGGCCGTTCACATCGGAGGCGGTCGCGGATTCTTCTGCCTGCTCGATCAGGACAACGACATCTGGTGCTGGGGCTCCAACTACGATGGCTCCCTCGGACGCGCTGCGTCCGGAGTCGGGCCCTTCGGCCCCGCAAAGGTCCTGGATCCGTGAGAAGCAGCCTCGCGTTCGACCGGCCTCTCCCACACGGTCCCATCCCTCTCCCGACACCAGATGACCTGTCTCACCAGGTGGCCCCGCCACGGTGAGCAGATCACACACTTCCTCCACGGATTCACACCAACATGCGCGTGACACCGCTCCATCTCGACCGCCCGCTGGCGGTCGCTATCGCCCTGACGATCGCGCTCGCGACATTCGCCTGTGGTGGCGATGACCCGCATCAGCCCGAGCGTGACGCCCCAACCTCAACCCACCCATCGGATGATTCCCGCCCGACCGGGTCAATCCCCGATCGGAGCGCCACCGCTCCGGACGCCACCGCTCCGGACGCCACCGCTCCGGACGCCACCGCTCCGAGGTCCGACATCGACGTCTCGGAGGAGCCTCCGAGTTCCGACGTGACCGAGGTCGTCCTCGGACCCGAAGACTTCTCGGCCGTGTCCGCAACCGTCACGACCGCGGTCAACACCGGCATCGAGATCGGACTCGAAGGCTCCGGACCCCAGGGGATCGCCCTGGTGTACGAGGTCGCGCGCGCACCGGACTCGGGGCTCCTCCACGGCGCAGCGCCCGACCTCGAGTACGTTCCGGACGATGACTTCGTCGGACAGGACTCCTTCGAGTTCACCGTAGGCAACGCCGATGTCCGCTCTGCTCCCGCGACCGTCTCGGTCAGCGTGCTCGCCCTGCCCAATCGTCCTCCCGTCGCGGACGACCTGCAGGTCGACGCCGCAGCCGAACGCGACACCGTCATTCGGCTCGTCGCATCAGACCCCGACGGGGACGAACTGACGTACCGCATTGTGGACGAACCCGAACACGGCGTGGTGTCGCTCGACGAGGACCTCGCCACCTACACGCCTGACGCCGGCTTCTCCGGTCAGGACAGCTTCACCTACGTGGCCTCGGACGGCGAACTGAACTCCGATCCCGCCACAGTCACGCTCGACGTCCTGCCCCTCGAGAACCGCCCACCTGTGGCCGAGGACTTTGCCGTCAGCCTCGATCAGCGCAGCAGCACGACCTTCGACCTGCGCGGCTTCGACCTTGATGGAGAACCCCTGACCTGGGAGATCGTGGCTCAGCCACAGCACGGCGTGATCACCCTCAACGGTCGGACCGCGACCTATACCCCGGAACCCGCGTTTCACGGGGAGGATGCCTTCACCTACCGCGTCTCCGACGGAGAACACTTCTCCGAGCCCGCCACCGTCTCCATCACCGTGAACTTCGTCAACAGGCCCCCTGTCGCCCTCGATGCCAACCTCAGCGGAGATCAGCGCACCTCCTTCAGCCGCACGCTCACGGCCACCGACCCCGATGGCGACGACGTCACGCTGGAGATCGTCGACGACCCCCGGAACGGGACAGCCACCCTCGACGGGCTCCAACTCACCTACACCCCCGACGCCGACTTCTTCGGACAGGACCTGCTCACCTTCCGCGCCTTCGATGGCGAACTCCTCTCCGCGCCGGCCACCGTCACCGTTACCGTCCGCTACGTCAATCGTCCCCCGGTCGCCAGCGCCGTCTCGGACACCGTACCGCAGGGCTCCTCCACCCTGATCGCCCTCGATGCCACCGACCCCGACGGCGACCCACTCTCCTTCGCCATCGCCGATCCCCCTGCCATCGGATCGGCTTCGATCGTCGGCGCCTTCACGCGCCTCGATCTCACCGGCGACCCCGACTTCCACGGAGAGGTGACCTTCACCTACACAGCCTCCGACGGCCAGGCCACCTCCGCGCCCGCAGAGGTCCGCGTGAACGTCCAGCGCGCGACCATCCCCCCCACAGCGCGCGACCTCTCCCTGTCCACACAGCGCGATTCACCCCTGACCTTCGACCTCGACGGCTCCGGCGACCCCGAGGCCACACTCACCTTCACCGTCGCCGAAGCCCCAGCCCATGGCTCCGTCACCCTCGACGGGAATGCTGCAACCTACACCCCCGACGCCAGCTTCCTCGGCGAAGACACCTTCACCTTCACGGTCTCCGACGGCGAGGTCGTCTCGTCCCCCGCCACCGTCACCATCACAGTCACCCCCCGAAACCGTCCCCCCGTCGCCCGGGATATCGCCGTCACCGTTCCGCAGCGCGAAGGCGGCACGTTCGCACTGGATGGGAGCGACCCGGACGACGACCCCATCGAATTCCGAATCGTCGAGAACCCGCAGCATGGCACCCTCGTCGTCATCGGGGACGAAGCCACCTACATCCCCGACGGCGACTTCTTCGGAGAAGATGATTTCCTCTACCAGGCCTTCGACGGCGAGTTGTTCTCCGACCCCGCCACCGCCACCATCACCGTCGCGTACGTCAACCGCCCACCCACGGCCGAGGATCGCGAGGCGGAAGCCTTGTCCGGCCAACCGGTCCAGATCACGCTCGTCGCGACCGATCCGGACGATGACCCGCTGACCTTCGCCCTGGCCGATGGCCCAGCCAGCGGGACCGTCGACATCGACGGCGACACCGCAACCTACACCCCGAGTGGCACGTTCTTCGGCTCCGATGCCTTCACCTACGTCGCGCAGGACGGCACCACCAACTCTGCGCCGGCGACGGTCATGATCAACGTCCGTACCGTGCCTCCCGCGGCGTCGAGCACCACCTACGTGATGGTCGCCGAGACCACGACCCTCACGATCGATGCCGAGGACGGCCTGAGAACCGCTGTCGAGCCGGGCACGGTGCCCCTCGATGAGCTCGTGTTCGTTCTCCTGGAGCAGCCGGAGTCCGGCGTCGTGCTGATCTCGCCCGATGGCAGCTTCACCTTCGAGGCCAGCAATGCCTCCCTCGAACTCACCGACGCCTTCGACTTCAGGGTCATCGATCCCTCCGGCCAGTTCGCCATCGCCACCGTCACCATCACCCGCCCCGCCGGACCCTGACCACTCCTCCGAACCTCCGCACGCCCCGCCGCCGGCATCGCACATCCCCCCAGGACTCCACCGGCCGCTTCGCTTCCCCGTCGCACCCCGCCTGCTCGTCCCGGATCCGCGCCACCTGGCCGCCGGTCGCATCACGGTGACCCGCGGCGCGTCGCTCGCCGCGCCCCCCCTCTTCTACGGCGTCACCCCCAGCCGCTCCAGCACCAGCGGCACCTCCGCCGGCGCCTCATCCCCGATCCGGATCGCCTCGCCCAGCCGGCCCAGGGCCCCCTCGACGTCGCTCCCGGCGTTCACGTGCAAGGTGACCAGCGGCTGCCCGCGCTCCACGCGATCACCCCGCTCCACCTCGAGGACCAGCCCCACCGCCGGGTCCACCGTGTCTTCCTTCCGCGCGCGTCCGGCGCCCAGCACCATCGCGGCTCGGCCCACGTCGTCGGTGAGGAACCGTTCCACGAAACCGTCCCGCGGGGCCTCCAGCACGACGGTCCGCTCCGCGCGGGGCAACCGCGACGGATCGAGTACGGCCTCCGCGTCTCCGCCCTGCGCGTCCGCGAGCTTCGCGAAGCGATCGAGCGCGGCGCCGCTGTCGAGGATCGCGGCCAGGGTCTCCCGCGCCTCGTCCACCGTGCGCGCCCTGTCTCCAAGGACCAGCATCTCCGCGCCGAGCTCGAGGGTGAGGTCGCGCACATCCGACGGCCCCTCGCCGCGCAGCACATCCACCGACTCGGCCACCTCGAGGGCATTGCCCACCGCGCGTCCCAGCGGCTGATCCATGTCGGTGAGCAGCGCCCGCACCCGGCAGCCCGCCGCCTCGCCGATGCGGATCATGGTCTCGGCGAGGGCGCGCGCATCCTCGCGCCGCTTCATGAAGGCGCCGCTGCCGACCTTCACGTCGAGCACGAGCGCGTCGAGCCCTTCCGCGAGCTTCTTGCTCATGATCGAGCTGGCGATCAGCGGGATGCATTCCACGGTCGAGGTGGCGTCGCGCAGCGCGTAGAGCTTGCGGTCGGCGGGGGCGATTCGGGCGGTCTGTCCGATCAGGCCGAACCCGAAGGTGCGCAGCAGCGCGCGGAGGCGATCGACGGGCAGGTCGGTGCGAAACCCGGGGATGGACTCCAGCTTGTCGAGGGTCCCCCCGGTGTGCCCCAGCCCGCGCCCCGAGATCATCGGCACGATGAGTCCAGCCTCGGCGACGAGGGGGGCGAGCGGCAGGGAGATCTTGTCGCCGACCCCGCCGGTGGAGTGCTTGTCGACCTTCGCGCCGGGGATGTCGGAGAGATCGAGGACCTCGCCGGAATGGAGCATGGCGTCGGCCCAGGTGTTGAGCTCGCGGTCCTCGAGGCCGTTGAGGAAGATCGCCATGAGCAGCGCGGACGCCTGATAGTCCGGGATCTCGTCGCGGGTGTAGCCCTCGATGAAGAAGCGGATCTCCGCCTCGCTCAGGGATCGGCCGTCTCGCTTGGCGGCGAGGATGTCGGTCATGCGGAGCATCGGTTCTCCTGGTTCTGGGCGGTCACCGCGGGAGGAAGGAGGTGCCGAGGGGGAGGGAGGTGGGGACGCCGAGGAAGTCGAGCGCGGTGCGGCCGAGATCGGCGAAGGTGTCGCGCGTGCCGAGCGCCATGGGGGGGATGCCTGCGCCGAAGGCGAGCACGGGCACGTACTCCCGCGTGTGGTCGGTGCCGGGCCAGGTGGGGTCGTTGCCGTGGTCGGCGGTGATCAGGAGGAGGTCGTCGGGCCGCATGGCGTCGAGCAGCTCGGGGAGCCGGGCGTCGAACGCCTCGAGGCAGGCGGCGTAGCCTTCCGGATCGCGGCGGTGTCCGTAGAGCATGTCGAAGTCGACGAGGTTGGTGAAGACGAGGGGGTCCTCGCGGCGCTGCATGGCGAGCACGGTGGCGTCGATGCCCGCGTCGTTGTCGGCGGTGGAGGTGCTTCGGGCGATGCCGCGCTGTGCGTAGATGGAGGGGATCTTGCCGATGCCGTGGACCCGGACGCCGTGGTCGGCGAGGTCGTCGAGGAAGAGGCGCTGCGGCGGGTCGAGGGCGAAGTCCCTGCGCCGCGAGGTGCGCGTGAACCCGCTGTCCGGGTCGCCGACGAAGGGGCGGGCGATGACGCGGCCGAGGCCGGCGGGGATGGCGATGTCGTAGGCGGCCTCGCACCAGGCGTAGAGCTGGTCGATGGGGACGATGTCCTCGTGGGCGGCGATCTGGAGCACGGGGTCCGCGGACGTGTAGACGATGGGGAGTCCGGTCTCCATGTGCTCGGCGCCGAAGTCGTGGATGACGGCGGTGCCGCTGGCCGGCTGGTTGCACAGGGCGCGGGGCTTCCCGATGCGTTCGAGGAAGGGGCCGAGGATCGCCGGGGGGAAGCCGTCGGGGAAGGTCCGCAGGGGATGGTCGAGCACGAGCCCCATGAACTCCCAGTGGCCGGTGGCGGTGTCCTTGCCGTTGGCGATCTCGACCATGCGTCCGTATGCGGCGACGGGTTCCACGGTCGGGTCGAGGCCGGCGATGGGCCCGAGGTCGCGGGGCACGCGTGCGAGGCCGAGGCGGGTGAGGTTGGGGAGGGCGAGCCCGCCCACCGCTGCCGCAAGGTGCCCGAGGGTGTCGGCACCGTGGTCTCCGAAGTCGGTGGCGTCGGGCAGGAAGCCGATGCCGACGGAGTCGAGGACGACGAGGGTGCACAGGCGGTCGGTCATCGCTTCTTCTTCTCCATCTGGTCGACCATCGCCTTGGCCTGTCGCTGCAGCATCGGCGAGACGTTGCGGTTCTTCATCAGCTTCTTGAGGTCGTTCTTGTTGAGCTGGGTGAGCTTTCGGGTGGCGAGCTGATGGGGCATCTTCGGGTTGTTCATCAGCCGCACGAGGATCTGGTAGTTGCGGCTGTACTCCCGGTGGTTGGCGATGTAGGTGATGACGCCGTCGGGGAGCGAGCGGTTGGCGGCCCAGGTGTGGATGTCCTTCGGCTGGATCTTGGGGCTGGTGACCGCGGCCATGTGGACCAGTCGGTTGGAGTTGCGGATCAGGTAGTCCCGGTCTCCCTGGCTCCCGAGGGTCGCGAGCCGGATCTTCTCGGACAGGTTCATGTTGTCGATTTCGGCGGCCCGGTTCGACCCCTTGCGGGACTTCTCGGCGCTCTCCTCCTCCTCGCCGGTCTGCAGCGGGCCGCGGTCCTTCGCGCGTCGCTCCTCCTCCTCTTCCTCGGCGAGACCTTCCTGAAGGAGGAGGGCGAAGGCGCCGTCCCGCTCCTCGTCCTGGCTCCCGAGCTCTTCGGCCTCGAGTTCCCGGAGGAGCCCCTGCAGGGCGGGGAGATCGGAGAAGGCGACGTCGTTGCGGCGGGCGAACTCGACGATGCGGTGCACCGTCGACATGAGGGTCTGCTCGTTGAGGTAGAGCGCCTCGATGATCTTCGGTGTGCGGAGAAGGCGGACCTGGTTCTCGGCGATGACGTCCGCGAGCCACGAGGGCACGGTGCGGCTGAGGGCGAGGACGAGGTCGTCGCTCACGCGGGGGTGGAGGATGACCTGCTCGAGGGACTCCTCGTCGTTGCGGTGGACGGCGATCCCGGTCAGGACCGCGGGGTGGCGAAGGCCGGAGAGGGCGGGCTGGAACACATCCCATGGCATGTCCACGAGCGCCTCGACGGCCGCGCTGCGGACCTTCTCGTCGTCGTCCAGCGAGAGCTGATGCAGGACCATCAGCAGCTCGGTGGGGGATGCGGGGACGAGGCCGCGGATCGCCATGAGCTTGCGCGGGGGCGCCGCGTCGGGGGCGACGTGGTGCTGCAGCTTCTCCGGAAAGGCGTCGAGCGCGAGGGGGACGAGTTCCATGCGGGGGCTCCGTCGGGGATCGATGCGGGCTTCAGCCGCCCTGGGTTGCGGTGACGACCTCGAGGACGGCCCCCGGATCGACCTGGGTTTCGGCCCACTGACTGCGCGGCACCACGGCGCCGTCGAGGGCCACGGCGATGCCCTTGCGGTCCGCCGGAATGCCGGCTGCGTGGAGCACATCGGGGACCGGGGCGCCGGGCGGGACCTCCACCGGCCTTCCGTTGACGTCGACGGTGATGCGTTCCGGACTCGACATTCGGCCTCCGCAGGGTGGGTCGTCCGTTGCGCGGGTAGTCCGGCGCCGGCGACCGTGCAAGGGGAAGCGAGGGGACTGTGCGTCATCCATCGCGCACAGCGCCCTCGGTCGGGTCCTCTGCGGAACACGGCGCTGTGCGGCGCGGGTGCCAGCCGCGCGCTCGACTCAGGGGGGCAGGGCGCGGATGCAGGAGGCGATGACCTCCGCCGCAGGACGCGCGCCGAGGCCGTGCAGCGGTCCGAGGAGTGCGATGCCGTGGAAGTCCGGCACGAGGGCAGCGTCCGCGGGGCCGGCTCCCCCGAGGGCGAAGACCGGGACGGGGGTCTTTCGGGCGAGGGAGCGAAGCGCGCCGATCGCCAGACGGGGGTGGTGATCGGGCTTGGAGGTGCTCGTGTGTACCGGGGAGAGGGTCGCATAGTCGGCCGCGGAAGCGGCCTCCAGCTCCGCGCCGTCGTGGGCGGAGCGGCCGACGGGCAGATCGGGAGGGAGCAGGGCCCGGGCGTCCCCGACGCCGAGCCCTCGTACCGGCAGGTGGACGCCGGCGCCCACGAGCCGGGCGATGTCCACCCGGTCCGAGACGACGAACGGTGTGTTGGCCTCCCGGGCGAGCCCGGCGCAGCGGGCGGCCAGGGCGAGGTGCTCGTCCGGCGGGAGTCCCGTCGCCCGAAGACGAAGCATCGGCAGCCCGGCCTCCAGCAGGTCGTCCACGAGCTTGACCGGGTCGAGCCCGAGACGGGCGCACAGGGCCGTGTCCACGATCCCGAGCAGACGGGGCAGGCGCAGGGTCACACGCCCTTCTTCACCCGCTCGAGCACCCGGGCAGCGTGCCCCTTCGCGCGCACGTTGTCCCACAGCTCGGCGATGCGGCCCTCGGCGTCGATCAGGAACGTGGAGCGAACGATGCCCTCGACCTCGCGTCCATACATCTTCTTGGTGCGGAACACGCCGAAGCGCCGAGCCACCTCCCGGCCGTCGTCGCTGAGCAGCGGGAACCGCAGGTGCTGGCCCGTGCGAAACTTGCGATGGCTCTCGAGCCCGTCGGGCGAGATCCCGACCACCTGCACCCCGGCTGCCTCAAACTCCTCCAGCAGGCTGTTGAACTCGTTGGCCTCCGTGGTGCATCCGGGGGTGTTGTCGCGCGGGTAGAAGTAGATCACCAGCGACTTGCCGCGCTGATCGGTGAGCGAGAACGGAACCCCCTCATCGCTCTGGAGGGTGAACTCGGGGGCGATGTCGCCGGTGCTGAGCAACGGGTTGGGCATGGCAGGGGCGCTCCGGTGGGTGGGGGGAGAGGGGGCACGCCGATCGTGCCGCGGCGCGATAGGGTCGGCCCGGCGGCGCGACAAGTCCCCGGGGTGTTCCATTGTGGAACGATCGAAGCGGCCCGGTCGCACAATCGTCGGTGGGGCGATTGTCTCCCGCATGGCGACCCGTTAGTTTCCCACTCCAGAGGTGGCCTGACCGGCTCACGGGCCCGACCCCATGTCGCGCCCGGAGCGCTGCACACGTCGCCTTCCCGGAAGCACGCCCGCGGACTTCCTGCGAATCGCTCCCCTGCGGGGCGTGTACATCCCCACCGGACGTGTCCTCGTCCGGACCCGAAAGAGGTCGGCCAGCGCGACGGCTCCTGTACGTGCACCGGCCATCACCAGTGAGAGCCATGCAGACCGAAGAGTACTTGCGTGCCCTGTCCCCGATGGACCGGGCCATGGTCGCCCAGCGATGGGGCCTCGGCACCGAGGTGGTCCCGGTCATGGCCGAGCTGCTGCGGATTCCCCGCGTCATCCAGCGCACCGTGCGGCGGCTTCACGAGATGGGCCTCTATCTCCTGCCGTCGCTGCTCGCTCAGCATGCGGGCCATGCCATGGCGGTCCAGCCCGCCCTGGAGGACGAGGCGAAGCAATTCGAGCGCTGGCTCCTGTTGCGACGGTCCGCCGACGGGTGGTCGCTGCCCTCGGATGTGGCGATGGCCCTGTGGAAGCCCACGGAGACGGAGCGCCTCTTCGGGCGCACCCTTCTCCTGCGCGCCGGGCCCGACGCCATGGCCACGCTCGAGCGGGAGCTGGGGCTCGCGCCCGTCGGCTCCTGGATCCGGCGCGTGGGGTACGTCGCCGACGAGGTGGCGCGGCAGGCCACCCCCCCGGCGGAGTGCCTGGCCGCATGCGCCGAGGCGGGCTCCGTGCCCGGGGAGGCCATCGCGTCCGTGGAGGTCGAGCCCGGCAGCCGCGGTGGCGTCTGGCGGCTCACCCTGCAGGACGGGGGTGCGCTGCGCGTGGCTCCCCGCGAGCTCGCCGAGCGCGCGGGACACGTGTTTCCGGAACAGCTCGTGGAGGGAGAGCTCCGCCTCCAGCCGGAGGTGGCTCCCCGGCAGGTGCGCCTGCCGGACTGGGGGCGCTCGGGGGCGCTCCTGCGGTTCAGCACCGCCGCGGCCGCGGACGAGGCGGTGCGACAGCCCGCCCTGTCGCGGCACGTGGTCCGGCTCCTCGGGGACCGCGTCGTGCTGACCGACGCGGAGTGCACCTGGAGTCGCGCCCGCGCGCTGCTCGAGGCCAGCGGATTCGAGGTGGAGGCCCTGCAGGAGCCGACCGGGCAGGTGCGCCATGCGGGCCGCTGAGCTCGTGAAGGGGCGCCCGCCCGAGGACCGGGCGATCATGGCGCGCTGCCTGCAGGCCGAAGAAACCTCCGTCGAGGCCATCCTCGCGGCGATGCGGGCGCCCGACATCTTCGACCGGGTGCTGCGCCTGTGCGACAGCGAGCTGATGCGCGAGGATGTCGTGCTGCTGAGCGCGAATCCCTTCGACGCCGTCCGGAGCGACGAGATCGCCGAGGCGGGCGGCTTCCGCCGCGTCGGCCTCATCGAAGCGGTGGGTGCCGACGAATTCGCCGTGAACCTCGACCTCGCCCTGGCCATCGTGCCGCGGACCACCCTCGAGTTCGGCTTCGCCCTGACCCTCTCGGCTCGACTCGAGACCGAGGAAGCCGTCAAGCTGGCCCGACGACTCGGGGTCGGACCCCGGCCCAACCGCGCCGATCTCCTGATCGAGCTGGCCGGTCTGCTGACCCGCCGCGAGGCCGTCCTGCCACGCCTCGCCCGCCTCTCCGCCTCGCAGCGCGAGACCGTGCACGAAGCGCTCTCCGGCGGCGAGCTCCCCGACGACCTCGAGCGGCTCGCCCTGGAGGGAAGCCCGCCACAGGTCGCCCTGGACGATTCGGAGGCCGGCCAGCTCGGACTCGTCTTCCGCGTCGCGCAGCCCGCGCGCAGCGAGGCGGTGCGGCGAGTCGTCCCCCTCGAGCTGCAGCCTGTCCTCAAGGCGTGGCTCGAGGAGGTGCCGCCCGCACCGGAGGCGAAGCAGCAGTCCCGCCCACGCAGCGTGCGCCGCCCGAGCCCGGGAGGCCGCGGCGCCAGCCCGCCACCGACCGAACCCACCCTCCCGCAACTCCTGCCGAGCCGCGTCCCGCGAGCCGCGGGCGAACCGACCATGCCGGTGGGCAGACCGTCCACCATGGAACTGCCCGGTCTGTCCATGCGCGCGTCCCGGCAGGCCGAGCCCGCCGAGCCGGCCCTGACCAAGGTCGTCCGTACCGCATCCGGAGCCGAGTCGGCAGCGTGGGTGGATCTCGAGGACGAGGACTCCGTCCGGCGCGTCCTCGCCGATCCGCGGCTCGCGGAGGGCGTGCTCGAGGTGATCGAGGGACGCTGGGCCATCCTCGCCCATGGGGTCGACCCGGAGGAGTGGGTGAACCGCTGCGCGATGCGCCTGCAGTGGGACGCGCGCTGAGCCTTCCGCCTGCGACACCCCGAGCGGTGCGTCGGGTGGCCGTTCTCGGTGACCTGCACGTGCATCCGGACGGAGGTGCCGCCCGGTTCTGGAGCCCCGCGGCGTTCGCATCCGCTCTCGAGGACATTGCCGGCACGGCCGATGCCGTGGTGCTCAACGGCGACCTGCTCGACCTCGACCGCGGGGCGCGACCGCTCGACTTCGCCGGAGCACTCGCGGCCATCCGGGAAGCCGAGGCCGGCTGGATCGAGCTGCTCTCGAACCCGCGGTGGCTGCGCACCCATGGCAACCACGACCGATGGCTCGGCGTGCGGCATGGCTGGCCCGACGCCCTGCACCTGCGCGCCGGAACCTGGCGGGTGCGCATCGAGCACGGGCACCGCTTCGACGCCCCGATCAAGCGCGCGCGCCGGTTCGCCAGCCTCGTCACGTGGTGCGCCGGAGAGGCCGAGCGCCGCGGCGCCTCCGCAATCCTCTCCGGCATGCGACGCGCGGAGACGCTCCTGACTGGCGCCGGAACGACCGGCGGAGGGGTGAGCGGCCGGGCAGGGCGCTGGCTCGGGCGCGCCGCCGACGGGCCGGACGTGCTTGTGATAGGCCACACGCACCAGGCCGTCCTCGAACCCGTCGGCCACGGGCGGGTGCTGGCCAACCCCGGCGGCTGCCTCGATGGCACCCTCCGCTGGCTCCTCGTCGATGGAGAGAAGCGGGTGTTGCGCTTGCACGCACGCCGTGATGGGGTAGAGTCCACCACGGAGATCTTCGGTCCGTGAGGGCCGCGAGTCAGCCACCGCGAGTCAGCCACCGCGAGTCAGCCCATAGGCTTGCAGCCGGGGGAGCCGGTCACGATGCCGACCGAGGAAGAACAGCACCGCCTGAATGCAGGCCTCGCCGAGGTGCCGCGGCACGTGGCCGTCATCATGGACGGAAACGGCCGCTGGGCCGCACAGCGCGGAAAGCCGAGGACGTGGGGACACCAGGAGGGCGCGCGCGCCGTGCGGGCGGTCGTCACCCGCGCGCGCGAGCTCGGTGTCCCGTGGCTGACCCTCTACGCCTTCAGCGCCCAGAACTGGCGCCGGCCGGCCGACGAGATCAACGCCCTGATGGCCCTGCTGATCGAGTTCTGCCAGAAGGAGCGGCAGCTCATGATGGACAAGGACATCCGACTGCGCGTGATCGGCCAGCGCGATCGCATCCCCGCGCCTGCACGCTTCGCGGCCGAGACCGTGGAGCGCGCCACCCGCGACAACCGCGCCATGACCCTCCAGATCGCGCTGAGCTACGGCGGACGCGAAGAGCTCGTCTCCGCCGCCCGACAGCTCGTCGCCGATGCCCTCGCCGGTCGCATCGACCCCGAGGACGTCGACGAGTCCGCGCTCAGCGCCCGCCTGTGGACCGCAGGGGCCCCCGACCCGGACCTGGTCATCCGTACCAGCGGAGAGCTCCGGGTCTCCAACTTCCTGCTCTGGCAGATCGCCTACGCCGAGTTCGTGGTCGACCCCAGGCTCTGGCCGGACTTCGGCGCCGCGGACCTCGACGAAGCGTTGCGGACCTTCGCGGCGAGGGAGCGCCGGTTCGGGGCCGTGCGCGCACCCGTCCGCTGAGGCGGGCCACGGCCGCTCCCCCGGGCCACGGCCGCTCCCCCGGTGACAGCGCCATGGCGAGCGTGACCGTTGTGTGGATTGGACGCGGAGCGTCATGCGCTCCCATTGCTGCCAAGAATTTCCGCTGGTACGACCAGTCTCGGATGCGATGGCCCTCGCGAGCGATGCTCGCCGCTCTACCAAGACCAACCAGCCTGGTGAGACAACATGCGCGCGACGTGGACCGATCGACGCTGGAACGGCCTGCTCATGGCCGCTCTCCTCCTTGCGGCGTGGGCCTGTGCCGATGACGGCGAGGGATGCGACATCGACAGCTGCCTGGGCTGCGATGACGACGGCGGCGTGGCGGAACCCGAGTTCCCCTACCCCGACGACGGACCCCTCGTGCCCGGCGGCGTGCAGATCCACGTGACCGAGCGCGGCCTCGAACTCCTCGAGGAAGCCGTCGAGGAGCTCGTGCCACTCCTCCTCGGGGAAGATGGCCTGAGCTTCTGCTTCCCGCAGACGACGGCCTCCGGCGCCACGATCTGTGGCAACGAGACATGCAGCGACGGCCAGACCGGCTGCCAGCTCAACCTCACCCTCGAAGGGGCCTCGCTCACCCCGCGAGCACCCGATCAACTCGACGTTCAGGTGCGCATCGCCTCGTTCGACCGCACCGTGCGGGCCCGGCTCCTTGCCACCAACTGCAACGCGCGCATCCGGTTCAACCGGGTCATCGCCAACCTGCCAATCCGGTTTCTCCTCTCCGAACAGAACGTCTTCGAACGCACGCAGCTCGCGGTCTCCGATCCCACCGCGACCATCCAGAACCTGCGGATCGACGTGAGCGGGGGCTTCGTCTGCTTCATCGCCGACCTGCTCTCGGGGCTCTTCAGCGGCGCCATCAACGACGCCATCGGCGACGCCCTCGGCGAAATCACCGAGGTGCTCCCCGAAGAAGTCGGCGCCGAAGGAGCCTTCGACCTCGGGGACCTGCTCGGCGGCCTGCTCGGCGGAGACGGCGACGACGAGGATGACACGCCCGCACCCCCGGTCGATCCGCGGCTCCTCTTCTACTCCGCATACCTCGGTGGATACGCCTCCGCCGAAGGACCGGAGAGCCCCCAGAGCCTCAGCCTCGGGATGCTCGCCGGAACCACCGCCGATCCCGACCTCTGCGTCCCCGTGCTCCCGCCCCCCATCACCGGGCCCATCCCCCCCTCGCCGACCCTCCACACCGACGTCGACCCCGCGCAGCGACCGTTCTCCCTCGGGATCGGCATCCACCGCGAATTCCTCGACCTCGCCCTGTGGGGTGTTCACCGCTCCGGTGCCCTCTGCCTCGAGCTCGGCGCCGAGGACATCGAGTTCCTCTCCACCGGCGTGCTCGGCCTGCTCCTCCCCACCCTCGACCGGCTCGGCGACGGCCTCGAACGACCCCTGCGGATCGTCCTGCGGCCGAACCTCGCCCCCCGCGTCCAGCTTGGCGAAGGCGCCGAGCTCGTCCAGCTCGTCCTCGAGAACACCGAGATCGACTTCTACCTCTTTCACCAGGACCGCTACGGCCGCGTCCTCACCCTCGACGTCGACCTCAACATCCCCATCGGCATCGACGTCACCAGCGACGGCGTGCTCACCCCCCTCCTCGGAGACCTCGGCGGCATCCTCACCCGCATCGAGGCCCGCAACGCCTCCCTCCTGACCCCCGCCGAGTCCCAGGTCCTCGTCGAGCTCCTGCCCACCGTCATCGGCCTGCTCCTGCCCGGGCTCACCGACGACGCCCTCCCCAGCCTCGAGCTGCCCGACCTCTTCGGATTCCAGCTCGTCCTCCGGCCAGGCAGCATCACCTCGATCGACAACGGTGACCTGCTCGCCATCTTCGCCGACCTCGAGCTCACCGGCGACCCCATCCCCCTGCCGATGGTCGCCCTCCCGGCAGTGGACCGGCACATCGCCCGCGTCGACCGGCCCGCCACCGAGGACATCGCCCGGCACATGGCCGACGTCCGAGAAGGGACCCCCTTCTCCCTCGATGCCGTGCGCCCCGTGGTCCACGTGACCGTCCCGGGAGACGACCTCGAGCTCGGCTGGCGCATCGGGCACGGACCCTGGAGCGTCTGGCACGCGGGCAACACCCTCCGCATCGACGACCGGCGCCTCGGGGCCCCCGGCCAGCACCATGTCGAGGTGCGCGCCCGATACGCAGACCAGCCCGCCACCCTGCACCCCGACACCATCCTGATCCCCGTCACGACCGACTTCCTCGCCCCGCGCGTGCGCCTCGAAACCAGCGGTGCGCAGGTCCACGTCATCGCCCACGATGACCTGACCCCCGCCCACCGGCTTGCCCGCCGCGTCCTCGTCGACGGTGAACCCCTCGGCGACTTCGCCACCGACCTCACCCCCATCCGCCTTGCAGACCACGCCGGTCAGCGCGTGACCGTCACCGTCGAGGTGCGCGACGAGGCCGGAAACATCGGTCGCGCCGAGAAACGCGTCGAGGTCCCCGGCCTCCGCAGCGAACGCGCCGTGGCCGGAGGCGATCCCCTCGCCGCCGTCCCCCGCGCCGGCTGCAGCGCCGCCGGCGCGCCCACCAGCGGTCCCCTCGCCTCGCTCCTGCTCCTGGCCGGCCTGCTCGTCCTGCGCCGCCGCCGCGGCCTCCTCGCCGTCGCCGCCGCCGCCCTCCTCCTGGGCGCGTGCGGGTCCGACAGCGCTACAACCCCCCCCGCGGGCAGCAGCGAGGAATCCTCCGGCATCGAGACCACCACCGGACCGGAGTGCCAGGTGGATCTCGAGTGCGGCACCGGCGAACGGTGCGTCGACGGCGCATGCGTCACCGTCGACTGCCGCGATGACTTCGACTGCGGCGACCTCCAGGTCTGCCGCGACTTCACCTGCCACGACCTCGACCTCGGGCGAGCCTGCGAAGGCCCGGCCGACTGCAGCGCGGACGAGGCCTGCGTTGCCGGCCACTGCACGCCCCGCCCCCCCGAGTGCGTCACGAACAACATGTGCCCCGACGACCTGCGCTGCGAAGACAACCGCTGCGTCCCACCGCCCGCCCCCCCGGAGTGCTTCGATGATGCCGACTGCGGCGAGGGCCTCGTCTGTCGGGCCCGCGAGTGCGTCCCCGGCGCCGACGCCCCGGAGTGCATCGTGAACACCGACTGTCCCGCCGGCGAACGCTGCGTCGGGAACTCCTGTGAACCGGTGGCCTGCACCTCCTCCGCCGAGTGCACCGACCCCTGCGAGAACGGCGAGATCGGCCAGTGTTTCGACGGCGACTGCTTCTGCGGCGTGCCCTGTGCCGACGGCTGCCCCGCCGGCACCTTCTGCTGCCACGACACCGACCGCTGCACCCCGGAGCCGTGGGCCTGCTCGAGCACCACATGCCCCGCCGGCACCCAGCCCGTCGTGCGCTCCGCCGCCACCGCCAGCAGCCGCACCTGCGCCCTCGACAGCCCCGGCGAATGCGAGTGCGTCCCCCTCCCGCCCCTCGACGAAGGCCGCATCGGCCGCTGGCTCACCAGCGCCAGCCACGGCGATCAGTTCGCCGTCGCCGCCTGGAACGAGACCTACGGCGACCTCGCGGTCGGCTTCGTCGGCAACGACGGCGCCATCGCCTGGGAGACCGTCGACGGTCTGCCCGCCGGCGCACGCGCCTCCGCCGACCCGGCCGGACCCCGCAGCGGCATCGCCGACCCCGGACCCGACGCCGGCCACCACCCCAGCCTCGCCTTCGCCCCGGACGGCACCCTCCACGCCACCTGGCACGTCGCCAGCGGCCCCCACGCCCTCACCCTCCGCCACGGCGTCCGCGACGCCAGCGGACAGTGGACCATCCGCACCGTCGACGCCGACGGCGGCGGCGGACTCTACGGAGAACTCCACGTCACCGAAGACGGCACCCCCTGGGTCTTCTACATGGCCCCCCGCGTCGCCGACTCCGCCGGAGCCTGGCGCAGCGAGCTGCGCGCCGCGCGAGCCGGCACCGACGGCGACTACGACATCTCCGTCGTCCACGGGATCCCCAACACCGAGGCCTGCGGCGGCCGGTGCCCCACCGGAGAAGCCTGCAACGCCGACACCAACGCCTGCACACGCACCATCAGCGAACGCTGGTGCGGCGGCTGCCCCGGCGATCAGGCATGCTTCCGCACCGACAGCCCCGACACCTTCACCTGCGCTCCCGTCACCGCACACGAAGGCATCGTCACCCTCCCCGCCGGCACCGGACTCTTCGCCAGCGCCCTCCGCGAGAACGACGGCTTCCGCGTCGTCTTCCACGACGCCGTGGCCGGCACCCTCCTCCAGGCCCGCGTCCTCGACGACGGCACCTCCACCCCCGCCACCACCATCGCCGGAACCGCCGACATCGACGCCGGACGCTTCGCCACCGCGGGAACCGTCGCCGGCGAACCCTGGGCAGCCTTCGTCGACGAAACCCGCCGCGAACTCGTCGCCCTCCAGCTCGACACCAACCTCAGCGTGCTCGTCGATGACGGCGTCCGCATCACCGACGACGGCGTGCTCCTGAGCCGCGTCGGCCAGGCCGTCCAGCTCGTCGACTGCGGATCCTCCGCGGCCCTCGTCTACCAGGACGCCACCTCCGGAACGCTCGTCGCCTCCGTCTTCGACAACGGCTGGCTCGAACCCGTCACCCTCGGCGGCGCCTCCCCCGAGTGGGACGGCGCCTGGGGCTTCTACATCGGCGTGGGACCCCGCTCCGGCGCCAGCGTGCAGCTCGCCAGCAGCACGCTCTTCAACGAAGGCAATGACGTCCGCGTGCGCTCCGCCGAACTCTGCCCCGCCGAATGACTCCCGCCGCCCCGCCGGCACGCTCGACCCCACCGAATTCACGACCCCACCCGCGACGCGAGGGCGCCATGCGCTGGACCGACCCACGACTCAACCGCCTCCTGCTTGCCGGACTGCTGTTCGCCGCATGGGCCTGCGCCGATGACGGCGCCGGCTGCGACGACGGCTGCGGCGACGGCTGCGACCTCCTCGCCTGCGATGACGACGCCGGACCCCCCACCGCGCCCGAGTGGTCCTTCCCCACCGACGGCCCCTCCTTCGCCAACGCCGTGCAGGTCCACGTCACCGAACGCGGACTCGACTTCCTCGCCGACAACCTCGGACCCCTCATCGGTGACCTCATCGGCGACGGCGGACTCTCCTTCTGCCTCGAACCCCTCGCCTTCGAACTGCCCGGCCTCGGCGACATCGAGATCTGCGGCGACGGCGCCACCTGCGACGACGGCATCCCCGGTTGCCAGCTCACCTTCGAGATCGGCGAGGTCCTCCTCAGCCCCCTGCCCCCCAGCGGCCTCGCCGTCGAACTCGGCGTCATCGACCTCGACGAATCCATCGCCATCGGCGGCGCAGCCTCCTGCACCCTCACCCTCTCCGCCGAACGACTCCCCATCCGCGCCGAACTCCAGTTCCTCTCCGACGAGGAACGCGGACGCACCACCATCGACATTCCCGCCGATGCCATCGACTTCGACCTCGGTGCCCTCGGCATCGACGTCTCCGGCAGCGACCCCCTGTGCGGCGTCGCCGCCAGCGCAGCCCCCCTCCTCCTCAACGTCTTCGCCAGCGAACTCACCGGACCCATCGACGACCTCCTCGGCGACACCCTCTGCCGACGATGCTCCGACGAAGTCCCCTGCCCCGGAGACTTCACCTGCCTCGACAACCTCTGCCTCGACGCCGCCACCGACACCTGCCTCGGCATGGACCTCGGCCTCGAGGACCGCTTCGACCTCGGCGGACTCCTCGCCGACTTCGCCCCGGGACTCTCCGCCGAACTCGGCTTCATGGCCTGGCTCGGCGGCCTCGCCCGCGCCGTCGACGCCGGACCCGGCTACGGCCTCGACCTCGGCGCCGAGCTCGGCTTCACCGCCGACCCCAACCTCTGCGTCCCCGCCGTCGATCCTCCCACCCTCGACGAGACCCCGCTCTCCAGCGAACTCTTCCGAAGCCTCAGCCCCGTCGGCAATCCCTTCGCCATCGGCATCGGCGTGCACCGCACCGCCCTCGACCTCGCCCTGTGGGCCGTCTACCGCTCCGGGGCCCTGTGCCTGACCCTCGGCTCCGACACCATCGAACAGCTCACCAGCGGCACCTTCTCCATCCTCGTGCCGAGCCTCGGTGACCTCACCGAGAACGAGATCCGGCCCATGCGACTCGCCCTGCGACCGCAACAACCCCCCCGGATCGCCCTCGGCAACGGCACCCGAACCCTCCCCGACGGCACCGAGGTCGGCGAACCCCTCCTCCTCGTCATCCTCGAAAACCTCGACATCGACTTCTACCTCTTCGCCTACCAGCGCTACACCCGCGTCTTCACCCTCAACCTCGACCTCCACCTCCCCATCGACCTGGACTCCTCCGATGCCGGCGGAATCCAGATCCTCCTCGGGGACGTCGGCGACGCCATCACCCGCATCGAGGCCCGAAACGCCCACCTCCTCGCCTCCGCCGACACCGACGGGCTCATCAACGCCCTCCCCAGCCTCCTTGGGCTCTTCCTCCCCGCACTCACCGAAGCCCTCGAGGACCCCATCGAGCTCCCCGAACTCCTCGGCTTCCAGCTCGTCCTCGGCCCCGGGGCCATCACCGCCACCGACGACGGAGAGATGCTCGGCATCTTCGCCGACCTCCAGCCCGCCACGCTGCTGGGCCTCCAGCGCGAAGGCGCTCCCCTGCCCGTCCTCGTCGAGCAGCACGTCGAGGCCGGCGACGCCCGCCTCGCCCGCCAGCTGCAGCAGGACGGCGCTCACGCCGACGACGTCGCCCGCGCGCTCACCCCCACCGTCCGCGTCCGCGTCGATGCACTCGACCGCGACCCCGCTCGCGACCTCGAAGCCAGCGTGCGCATCGGACGAGGACTCTGGTCCACCTGGCAACCCGCCGACACCCTCCGCATCGACGGCCGACAGATGCTCGCCGAAGGACTCCACACCGTCGACATCCGCGTGCGCTACGCCGATCTCCCGGGATCCGTCTCGGCCCGCACCGCGACCCTCGCCCTCGTGCAGGACTTCACCCCTCCCACCGTGCACCTCGAACACGACGGGGAGACCGTACGCATCCTCGCCCATGACAACCTGACCCCAGCCGATCGCCTCGACCTCCGGGCCAGCCTCGACGGCGGCGCCTGGTTCCCCCTCGACGGACCCGAGACCACCCTCTCCGCACGACAGCTCCACGGCGTCCGCCACCTCGCCGTCCTCGCCACCGACGACGCCGGCCTCCACACCCGCACCGACAAGCGCCTGGACACGGATCCCGCCCAGCCGAGCGCCGCCACGCCACGCGCCGGCGGCTGCAGCGCAGCACCCGCGTCCGGTTCTCCCGTCTCCGTACTCCTCCTCCTCGGACTCCTCCTCGGCCTGCGCCGACCCCGAGTCCTCGCCCTCCTCGCAGCCAGCATCCTGCTCGCCGCGTGCGGCAGCAGCGACTCGACCACCCCGCCCGGGTCCACCGGCTCGCTCCCCAGCGACCTCCCTTCCTCCGACCCTGCACCCTCCTGCACCGAGGACGCCGATTGCGAAGGGATCGCCATCTGCGACGACGGACAGTGCCTGCCCGTCGCCTGCATCGAGGATGGCGACTGCGACAGCTCCTGCCGATTCGGCGGCACCTGTGTCTCCAACGCCTGCGCCTGCGATGACCTCTGCGACGGCGGCTGCCCCGACGGCTCCTGGTGCTGCGCCAGCACCTCCTCCTGCGAGCCCGTGCCGGACCCCTGCGCCAACCTCGAGTGCCCCCCCGGCACCCAGCCCGTGCTCGAGACCCTCCCGGACGTCGACCTCGATGCCTGCACCGTCACCGACCCCGGTGCCTGCGGCTGCACCCCCGCAGATCCCCTCGCCTTCGGACGGCTCGGCGCCAGCCTCGACGCTGCCTCCTCCAGCGATGGCTCCCTCCGCCTCGTCGCCGCCCGCAACGACACCTTCCGCGACCTCGTCCTCGGCATCCAGCAGGACGACGGCTCCCTCCGGTGGACCCACCTCGACGGCGTCCCCGAAGACGAACCCACCGCCGATCCCGACGGACCCCGCCAGGGCATCACCGGCACCGGTACCGACGCCGGACGGGATGTCCGCATCGCCCTCGGCCAAGACGGGACCGCATGGATCACCTCGCGCACACGCCGCAGCGCCACCGAGAACGACCTCCGGCTCACCCGCGTCACCCTCGACAACGGAACCCCCGCCTGGAACACCATCACCCTCGACGACCAGCAGGGCGCCGGACGATGGGCACGACCCGTCCCCGAGGACGACGGCTCCGCCACCATCGTCTACAGCCGGCCCCTCGTCATCGAGGACGATCCCCTGCCCGCACAGTGGTTCGCCGAAGTCCGCGCCATCGAAGTGCAGGCCGACCTCTCCCACGGCGACAGCGTCCTCCTCGACCGCATCGCCATCACCAGCCCCTGCGGCGGCGGCTGCGAGAGCGCCACCCGCGAATGCCGTACGGACACCAACACCTGCGAGATCCCCGAGCGGCCCCGCCAGTGCAGCCCCGGCTGCGAAGGCAACGACGCCTGCTTTGCCGTCGACGACGGCTTCGCCTGCCGGCCCACCGCGCCTCGCGCGCCCTTCGTCGAGCTTCGGCCCTCCGCAGGACAGTTCGTCGACGGACTCCGCACCCCCGACGGCGTCCTCCACGTCGTCCACTACGACCGCGGTGCGGGCGAACTCCGCTACCTGACCGTCGAAGGCACTCCGGAACCCACGGAACCGTCCGGGAACGGTGACCCGACGGAGAACGGTGACCCGACCGAGACCCCGGGAACTGGCCTCGAAAACGCCGTGCGCAGCGTCGTTCTCGACGGCCCGCAGGAAGGCCTGCCCGCCGACGCCGGTCGCTTCGCCGCCCTGCATGCCGCGGACGGCGTAGCGTTCGTCGCCTACCTCGAGGCGCTCAGCGGAGAGCTTCGTGTCGTCAACCTCGCCAGCGGCCAGGTCACCGTGGTCGACGACGGCCTCCGCATCGTGGACGAGCGCCTCGCCGTCCACCAGGTCGGTGGCTCGATTCGCACCGCCTCCTGGCAGGGCGCGCCCTGGATCTTCTACCAGGACATGACCGACCACTCCGTCTGGGCCACCACCCTCGAGGGCGGCGGCACCTGGACCGAACCCGCCCGTGTCGACTTCAGTCCCGTCTCCGATAGCCTCTCCGCACTCGGCTTCGCCCTCGGCGCATGGGCCGATGACCGCGGCGTGGAGGTCCTCTCCCTGCGCCTGAGACGACGCGCGGCCCCCGCCATCGCCGAGCTGGTCCATGTCACGTTCGCCGACAGCGAGGAAGACAACGGCGAGGAGACCGGCATGCCGACGGAGAACGGCGAAAGCGGCGTCCCGACCGAAGACGGCGAGAACGGCGAGAACGGCGAGTAGCCGCTCGATCGTCCGCGCCCCACGGGCCGCCACGATCCGGTCGTCGACGGGGCTGGCGGGCAGGATGGCGTTCCATCGTCCGCGCAGGCCTCCCACTCGGCCAGGGCCCACGGTCATCCGACGGTGCGCTCCATGGCGTTGGGGAACGCGGGGGAGTCGCGCTCGTCCGGGAGTCGCGCTCGACCGAGCGTCACGCGCCGGTGGTGACACCCGATCGGTGCCGCCGCGCCCGGAGTCGCTCCCGGCGTGATGCGCCGATCCGGTCGGTCCGTCGCGGAACGCTCCGTTTCGGGACCCCCATGGGCCGTGCGCGTCTTGCGCGCTGGCGACTGGGAGCGCACAACGCGGCGCAGGGAAGGGCGGGGCTGGAGCAGCGTGGAGGTCGATGTGGAGTTCGAGGAGCCCCTCGAGGAGGCGGTGCTGCTGCGCCGGTACAAGAGATTTCTGGCGGACGTGCGGCTCGCGGATGGCAGCGAGCGCACCGTGCACGTGGCCAACCCGGGCAGCATGAAGGGGCTCGTGCGGGAGGGCGGGCGCTGCTGGATCCGGGACGCCCGGGACCCTCGCCGCAAGCTGTCGCACTCGCTGGAGCTGGTGGAGGTGGACGGGGAGTGTGTGGTCGTGAACACGGCGCGCGGCAATGCGCTCGCCGGCGAGGCCATCGCCGCGGGAGTCCTCGGCCCGGGTGGCGGGACGGGCATGGTGCCCGCGGAGGTCCGGGCCGAGCAGCGGATCGGGGCATCTCGGTTGGACTTTCTGCTGACGTGGGAGGACGGGCGGAGGACGTGGTGCGAGGTGAAGATGGTGACGCTCGCCGAGCCGCCCGTCGCGATGTTCCCGGATGCGGTGACCAGCCGCGGGCTGAAGCATCTGGAGGAGTTGATGGCGCTGCACGATCCGCAGGCGGGGGAGCTCGCGGCGCTCCTGCTGGTGGTGGCGCGGGGGGACTGCGAGCGGTTCTCGCCGGCGCGGGAGATCGATCCGGCGTGGTCGGCGGGCCTCGAGCGCGCGGTGACGGCGGGCGTCGATGTGGTGGTGGTGGACTGCGCGGTGTCCCCCGAGCGGGTGGTGCCCCGGACGCGGCTGCCCCTCGAGATGTGACGCGGTGGATGCACCTGCGGGGCCGTGGGCGCATCGTTTGCGGGGGATGGGAGCGACGAGGGACCGGGAGGAGGAAGAGGTGCTGGAGGATCCGGAGAAGCTGTTGCGCTGGCCGATGAGGATCGTCGAGGCGTGGGACGAGACGGCGCGCCACCGGCTGCTGCGCGTCGACGCCACCGGACATCCCTGCATGGAGGACGGAGGAGGGCGGTATCGCCTGCCCGGACAGTTCGTGGCCATGGGGGCGGCGGGCGTTCCGGCGCGGTACTTCGCGATCGCGAGCACCCCGGAGGAGCTGCCGGTGATGGATTTCCTGGTGTCTCGGGGCACGGAGACGACGGATGCGCTGGCATCGCTGGAGGCCGGCGACGGCGTGGAGGTCAGCGCCGTGTTCGGAGAGGGGTACCGGGTGATGGCGCAGGAGCCCCCGCGACTGGTGGTTCTGGCGACGGGGTCGGGGATCGCCGCGGTGCGGCCGGTGGTGCGGAGCCTGTGGCGGCGAGAGCCGGGGCTTCGCGCGCGCACCCGGCTGTTCTACGGCGAGGGTGCGCCGTGCGAGCACGCGTGGCGCGACGAGCTCCGGGGCTGGCGGGAGGACGGGGCGGAGGTGCACCTCCTGTGCGATGCTCCCGGGGAGGGGTCCGCGTCCCGGCGCTACGTGCAGGAAAGCTGGTGGGACAGCACGAACGAGGCGGAGTGCCGCGAGGCTGCGTTCGTGGTGTGCGGGGCGACCGCCATGCAGGACGCGGCGGTCGTCCGGCTGCGCGAGGCCGGCGTGCCCGATGATCGCATCCACTTCAACCATTGACCTTCGGCGCGTCCTCCGCGATCCCCCACGTCCGCGGAGGTCCGGGCTGCGCCTGCGGCGCGCCGGATCGGGGGCGCGGCAGGCGCACACCCGCTTCACGTACCGGGGAGAGATCATGAGCAGAAAGCCACGCATGATGCCCGAGCCCGTCTCGGCGGAGCGCCCCCTGGACAGCCTGATCGAGGGGCTGGCCCCGGCGGCCGAGCGGCGGCTCGGCAGCGGACCCCCGGTCCAGGGGCAGCACCCCATCCACCCGCGGGTGCTCGAGGTGCGGACGGGCGAGGGACAGGAGCTGGTCTTCGTCGGCTGGTCCGACCCGGGCGGAGCGCGGGCGCTGCACGAGGGGCTCCGCCGCATGATCGAGGCCACCCTGCTGAACGCGCTCACCCAGCCCGCAGTCCGGGGCGAAGCCGTGCTGTCGCGGCGCTGGACGGGACTGCGCTTCCTGTCGTTCGCCGACGTGACCGGCATCGAGCGCGCCGTCCAGGCCTTCGGAATGTCCGCGGTCCCGTTCGACGACGAGGCGGGACAGGACGTCATGACCGTGATCCGCGCCGAGGCCGAGGCCATGGGGCGCCCGGTCCCCGGCACGCCGATCCATGCCTTCCGCTCCCGGGTGGACATGCAGGACGGAACCTGGGGCGACAAGCTCCTCACCCTGCAGCGCTGGATGGCCGAGCGCATGGGGGACGACGTGTGGGGCGCCACCCCGGGCGGACCCTCGAAGCTGCTCTCCCTCTACCTGCGGGAGGAGGTCGGGGAGTCGATCGAACCGACTCCGGGCGGACTCGACCGGATGGAATTCCTCCTCGTCTCCCGGTCCGTCGGAGTGGTCCGCTGGATGCCGCCGCTGCTCTTCCAGGCCCTGTGCGACTTCATCGGAGTCGTGCTCTCCGCGTCCATGGGCGTGCAGACGTCGTGGGCGCTCTGCGAACCCGAGGAGGACGGGCTGATCCCGCCGCCCCTCTTCCGGGTGGTCCGCGCCGGGCGCATGGCACACCTGCCCATCGGGCCTCACGTGCTCCGGTGGTGCATGATGCCGCTCCTCGAGGGCGAGGAGGTCCCGCTGCTCTCCGAGTGGTTGCGCGACGAGTTCGGCGGGCCGAACCGCGCCTGACGGGACCACTTCCGGGCTCCGGCGCCTGCGCCCGGGATCCGCTCCGGGAGGACCGGCCAGACCGCGTCGAACCCGTCTGCCACGGGCACATGCCGGTCGTGGCGCCTTCGCGGCCGGCAGGCCCGGGAATCAACCGGGTTCGGGTCTCCCTGCTTCGGGTCTCCCTGCTTCGGCTCACGGATGTCGGGGAAAGTCGGCCGGCAGCCCTTGCAGGCTTTGGATTTAGACTTATTCTAAATCCATGGCGCGGTGGAACCGGCTTCGCGCCGCCTCCGCCGACACACACCGCCTCCCCTTCCCCCGCTTCCCAAGGAGCCCCATGGCAACGCTCAAGTTCCCCAGTCGCATCGACCTTCCCGAAGAGACCCGCGCACGTCTGGTCGACCTGCTCAACCGCAACCTGGCGAACACCATCGTGCTGAGCCTGCAGGTGAAGCAGGCGCACTGGAACGTGCGCGGCCCGAACTTCCAGTTCGTGCACGAGCTGTTCGACACGATCCTCGTCAACCTGCGCGAGCACAGCGACGAGACGGCGGAGCGGGCCGCGATGCTGGGTGGTGTGCCCGTGGGCACGGCCCGGCAGATCGCCCAGGCGGCGACGGTCGACGAGTACGACTTCGGCGCCGTGTCCGCGATGCAGCATCTTCATGCGCTTTCCGAGCGCTATGCGGTCCACGCCACCGAGCTGCGCAAGGCCGTGGAGACGGCCGCGGAGAGTGGCGATCCGGCGACCGAGGATCTGTTCACGGCCCAGCTCCGGGCCGTCGAGAAGGACCTCTGGTTCCTCGAGAGCCACCTGCACGGCTGATCGTGCCGGGCGCCCCTGCGCCTGCCCCCGACCCCGAACCCTGCTCGCCCATGCTGATCACCCACCAGAAGGCGCCCGGCGAGGAGACGCTCCGCGCGCTCCTCCGGGAGCACGGTCTCTCCCCGACCGTCCAGCGCGTCGCGATCGCCCGCTTCGTGCTTGGCTCGGCCGATCACCCGACCGCCGAGGACGTCTTCATGGGCGTGCGCGAGGGGCTCGACGGCGTGAGCCAGGCCACGGTCTACAACACGCTCAACCGTCTGGTGGAGTGCAGGATCATCAACCAGTTCCAGCGCACCGGCGAGCGTGTGCGCTATGACGGAAACACCACCCCCCACCACCACTTCTTCGACGTCGAGGAGGGTACCCTTCACGACCTCGATCAGGCGCTCGTGGCCATCGAGCTCGACCCCGCGCTTCTGGAGCATGTCGAGGCGTCGGATGTCCGCGTGGTGATCGAGGGGCGGCGCCGGAAGGACTGAACGGTCCGCGCCTGCGTCGGCTTGCCCGGGCCCGCCATTCGTGGAACCATTCGTCGCCGGGGGGAGGGCTTTGGGCAACCGAGGTTCATGGACATCGTTCTCGACGGAGTCGAACTGCGTCACCCGGGCATGGAGAAGCCACTTCTCCGTGTGCCGGCTCGGGAGATCCCGTCCGGCACCGCCGTGGTGCTGCGGGGCGCGAGCGGCAGTGGAAAGACCACGCTCCTGCACGTGATCGCGGGCCTGATTCCTCCGGCTGCGGGCAGCATCACCCTGGCGGGCCGTGCCCTCGCCACGCTGGGCGAGTCCGCCCGGGCCCGCCTGCGCCGCCATGAGATGGGCATCGTCTTCCAGCGGCTCAACGTGCTCGAGCACCTGACCGCCCTCGAGAATGTGCGGCTCGGCCGGCCGGGCGTCCGTGTCGCCGACGCCCGCGCCGCGCTCGACACCATGGGTCTCGCGGACCTCGCGGGCCGCCGCGCCGAGGTGCTCAGCCTCGGCGAGCAGCAGCGGGTGGCGATGGCCCGGGTGCTCGCCGCCCGCCCCGCGCTGCTCCTTGCGGACGAGCCCACAAGCGCGCTCGACGACACCAACACCGAGCGGGTCGTCGCGGCCCTCCGGGGCGAGGTCGAGCGCGGCTGCACCGTCGTCGTCGTCACCCACGACGCCCGCATCGGCGACGATTTCGGGGCGCTCTGGCGCATCGAGGATGGGACGGTACGATGAGTCCCCTCGCCCTCGCCTGGATCGGAATCCGGCGGCGCGCACTCTCGGCGAGCCTCGCCGTCCTCGCCCTGGCGGCCGTGCTCGCCATGACCGACGCCCTCGTGCGCGCTCTCCAGCAGGAGGGGGACGGCGCTTCCCTGGCACCACCTACCCATGACGTGCTCATCGGGCCCAAGTCCGGCGGACTCGGGCTCCTCCGCAGCGCGGCGCGGCTCGACGCCCCACCGGTGGACGTACTGCCGCGCGCCCTCGCCCACAACATCGAGGAGCTCTTCGATGTCCGCCACGCCACCACCCTCCACGTGATCGGCCGCGTTGACCGTTGGCTCGTGGCGGGCACCGACGACGCATGGCTCCACCGCCCGCCCGACCAGCGCCCGCCGCGCATTGTCGAGGGCCGCTGGCTGCGCGGCGAGGAGGAGGCCGTCGTGGGGGTGCACGCCGCCGCCGCCCTGGGCGTGGGCCCGGGGGACACCCTGTCCGTGCGCTCCGCGCCGACCGTCGAGGAGACCCGCGCCGCCGCACGCCGAGACCCCGGCGCCGCGCGCGACTTCCGCTGGGTGCCCGTCCCCGAGCCCTTCGCTCCCCGCCCGGAGCGCGCCCTCCACGCCCAGCGCCTCTCCATCGTGGGCATCGCCGATCACGCCGGCGACCCCGGCGACGACCTCATCCTGATCCACCACGACACGGCCTACATCCACCACCACCTCCGGGAGGCCGCCGGCGTCGCCCGGGAGACCGGCAACGAGGGCGCCTTCAGCCTGATGTGGGTCACCCTCGACGACCCGGAACGCCTGCCCGCCCTGCGCGAGCTCATCGACCGGCGCAGCGTCGCCGACATCATCGACCTCCACGACGCCCAGGCCGAGCTCGCCGCCCTTGCCAGCGACGCCGCCGCGGGCGCCCGGCGCCTCGTGCACGGGGGCTTCGCCCTCGCCGCCCTCGCCGTGCTCCTCCTCCTGCATCTGCGCTACGAGGCCCTCCGCCCCAGGCTCGTCGTGCTGCGCGCCCTCGGCTACGGCCGCCGCGCCCTGTGGAGCACCCTCGCCCTCGAGGCCGCCCTCCTCGTCCTCCTCGCCCTCGCCCTCTCCGCGCCCCTGCGCCTGCTCCTCGAGGCGGCCGCCCCCCTCGTGTCCACCCCCGGGCCGTGGATCCCCGGTCCCCAGCTCGCCTCCGTCGCCGCCCTCGCCCTCCTGCCGGGCTTGCTCATCCTCGCGCTCCGCCTCGCGCTCCTCGACGTGCGCGACGCCCTGACGGGGGTGTGACCATGTCCGCCCTCGCCCTCCTCCTGCTCGAACTCCGCCGCCGACCCGGCGCCACCGCGATCACCCTCGCCGCCCTCCTCCTGCTCTTCTCCCTCGCCGGCCTCCTCCTCCGCGTCGCAGACATCCAGGAACGCGGACTGCACCGCGTCGACCCCGCCGTAGACGTGGTCATCGGACCCAAGGGCAACGCCCTGCGCCTCGTCGAGGGGTCCCTCCACCTCGGGCGATACCACCACGACTACGTCCGCGGCCTCACCGCCATGCGCACCTTCGAGGACGGCGCCGATCCCCCCCGGCACGTCATCGCCCTCGCCCGCTTCGCCCACATCCCCGCCACCCAGGGGCCCGGAGCGCGGAGCCCCGGCGCCCGGAGCCCCAGCGCCCAGCACTCCGGCGCATCCTCCGGCCGCCTCGCCGAACGCTCCGCCGCACGCGCCAGCGGGGGACGACCGGTCGCTGTCCCTCCCCCCGGCAGCACCCCCGTCGTCGGCGTCGACGACGCATGGTGGGACAGGCCTGCAGACGTCTTCTCCCCCCGGCTGCGCACCGGCGAACGGCCCCGCACCCCCGGGCAGGTCGCCCTCGGCGCCACCCTCGCCCGCCGCACCGGCCTCGCCCCCGGCGACACCGTCCCCCTCCACGCCGACTTCAGCCACGCCGGCGAACCCGTCTGGACCGGAGAAGCCACCGTCGTCGGCATCCTCCAGCCCACGGGCACCCCCATCGACCACGCCGCCTGGGTCCCCATCGACACCGCGCGCCAGGCCTACCGCAACGTCGTGCGACACCTCGGCGGACGCCAGTACCACGAGGACCTCATGACCCACCTCCTCGTGCTCCTCGACCCCGAACGCCCCGAACAGGCCGCCTGGCTCTTCGACACCTTCCACACCCGCCGCGCCGAAGTCGTCGTCCACGTCGATGACCTCCTCGACGAGGTTCGCGCCCTCTCGCGCCAGGGACCCGCCAGCCTCGGCGCCACCCTCGTGCTCGCCATCGCCATCCTCCTCCTCGGACTCACCCTCCGCGCCCGCGGCGAAGCAGGCCGGCTCGACCGCGGACTCCTCCGCGCGCTCGGCTACGGCCCCCTCGACCGACTCGTCCTCACCGCCGGACAGGGGCTCGTCCTCGTCCTCACCGCCCTCGCCCTCGCCTTCGCCCTCGAGCAGGTCGCCATGCGCTTCCTCGCCCCCCACCTGCCTTTCGCCCACCTCGGCGCCACCGTCACCCCGGGCCACCTCGCCCTGTGGATCGGCGCACCCCTCACCGCCACGCTCCTCGGCGCCCTCGCCTGGCCCACGCCCCACGGCCCCCGGAGCTGAGGGGCCTCACCCGGACGACCCCGCCCACCCCGCGCTCCCGGACTCTCGCACCGCTCCGGCACAAGCCCCCCTCGCCGCCCGGACCGCCCGGACCTCCCGCATCACCCCGGCACTCCCGCATCACCCCGGCACTCTCGCCGCCGCTCCCCGGAACCCCAGAATGACAAAGCCCCAGGCCCGCCCCCGATCCCCGCACGCTGCGAGGCACCGCCCACCTCCCTCCCGGAGTCCACGCCGCCGCGCGGCCTTCCCGGGCCTCCTCGCCGCAGCGCTCGCGCTCCTCCTCCTGCTCCCCGCCCTCCCGTGCGCCGCACAGGAGTTCCGCGTCGGCCCCCGCATGGGCCTCGGGATCACCACCCTCACTGGCGCGGACGCCACCGATCCCTCCCGCCGCTCCTCCCTCGTCGCCGGCGGGGGCGCCGTCGTCCAGGGTCCCGTCATGGGCTTCGCCCTCGACCTGCTCTACGCCCAGCGCGGCGCCGCCGTCGGCCTCGCCGACGAACGCGCCGAGATCACCCTCCACTCCCTCGAGATGCCCATCCTCCTGCGCGCCTCGATTCCCCTGGTGCGCCCCGCGCGCCTCCACCTCCTCGCCGGAATCAGCGCCGCCGCCCTGCTCGGCGCCGCCGTCGAGGCCGACAGCCCGGCACTCGCCGCCCTCGAGGACCGCTTCGCCTCCCTCGACGTCCAGCTCCTCGCCGGCGTCGGCGCCGCCTTCCGCATCGGACGCGTCGAGCCCCATGTCGCCGCCCGCTTCACCCGGGGCACCGCCAACCTCATCGACCGTGGCCCCCCGGCCGAGGGCCCCCGCCCCGAGCTCCGGCACCAGGGCATGATGATCCTCCTCGGCGTCGACCTCTGAGCCCGCTCCCCTTCCCCGGAGACCTCCGCGATGTCCACCCGCGTCCGCGCCCTGCCTTTCGACGCCCTCACCCGCCACGAGCTCTACGCCATCCTCCACCTGCGCGACCTCGTCTTCGTCGTCGGTCAGGGCATCACCGCCGTCCCGGAGGTCGACGGCCTCGACCCCGAGTGCGTCCACATGATGCTCGAGGACGAGCACGGCCGCCTCCTCGGCACCGCGCGCTGCTTCGCCGACCGCACCCCCGTCTCCGTGGGGCGCGTGGCGATTCACCCCGACCACCAGCGCCGCGGGCTTGGCACGGTCCTCATGCGCGCCGTGCAGGAGTGGCTCGACGGCCGCGACGCGGAGCTCCACGCCCAGGCCCACCTCGAGGACTGGTACGCCTCCCTCGGCTGGGTCCGCGACGGCGCGTCCTTCCTCGAGGCGCGCATCCCGCACGTCACCATGCGGTGGTCCGGGACCTCCGCACACGCCTGAGTCGTCCCGCAACGGGTACGCACGACTCGGGCCGATGGCCGCGAAACCCGGATGTCCGGATACCCGGATGTCCGGATACCCGGATGCCCCGGGTCGCGATGCAGCGGCCTGGAGCCGTTGCCCGCACAAAAAGACAGACCCCGCGCGCGGGGATCCCGTCGCGGGTTGGCTGTGCCGGGACGGGCGCGGGCCGGTCCCGGGGGCGCGGCTTCAGCCGGGGTTGCGGACCGCGGACCAGACCCGGTAGGCGAGCCAGGACTTGGCGGGGGTCTGGGCGAGACCCAGGTCGCCACCGATCATGGCGCGGGCGTGCAGGGCCCGGGCGACGACGTCGTCGGTGGCCTCGCGGAGGCCGTCGGCGCGGCGCTCGATGAGCGTGCGGCGGGGAAAGCTGTCCCGGAGCCGGCAGCGCCAGGCGCCGTCATCGTTCTCGGGGTGATACTTGAGGCTGACCGTGAGAAGCCGGAAGCGGGCGCGGGCGCCGCGGTTCGTCTGCGTGATCGTCCAGTCGTCGCCGAGTGCGTTGCGGAGCAGCTCGGTGGCGGCGGTGGATCGGCAGGCCAGGGTCTCTTCGGTAGGCACGCGGGGGGTGATGGTGCTCATGGTAGTCCTCCCTTGGGAGCAGGGGGGTGCGACGAACTGACGTCGTCGCAACCATGACAGCATAACTCCTTTTCTGTGACACGCAAGTGACGCATGCAGGAATCCCCAGGCAGGGAAACAATTTCCGGGCCACGGGGGGGATTCAGTGCCACAGGGGTGCGTCCTCGTCGTCGGCGACGGGCTGGGTGACGGCCCGCAGGCTCGGGTCGAGGAGGTGCGAGGGGTTCACGTTGGCCAGGGACGCGAGCATGTTCCCCTTGACGTTGGGGTTCTCGGCGGCGAGCTGCGCGATGAGCGCCTTGATCTGCTGCCGCTTGAGGCCGTCCTGGGAGCCGCACAGGTCGCAGGGGAGGATGGGGAAGCCCTGCTCACCCGCAAACGCGGCGATGTCCTCTTCGGCGCAGTACACGAGGGGGCGGATCACGGTGTTGCGCCCGTCGTCGGAGCGCAGCTTCGGGGGCATGGTGGCGATCTTGCCCGAGTAGAGCATGTTCATGAGGGCGGTCTCGATCAGATCGTCCCGGTGGTGGCCCAGCGCGATGCGGGTGGCGCCCAGGCGCACGGCCGCGTCGTAGAGGACGCCGCGCCGCAGACGGCTGCACAGGGAGCAGTACGTCTTTCCGGCGGGGATCTTCTCGGTGACGATGCGGTAGGTGTCCTCGTGGAGCATGTGGAACTCCACGTCCTGCTGCGCGAGCCAGTTGCGCAGCACGTCCCCCTGGAACCCGGGCTGGCCCTGGTCGAGGTTCACCGCGAAGAAGGTGAACCGGAACGGCACCTGGCGCTGCAGGATGCGCACGAGGTGCAGGAGCGTGTAGGAGTCCTTGCCGCCGGAGAGGCAGACCATCACCCGGTCGTCGGGCTCGATCAGGGCGAACTCCTTGTTGGCGCGCTTGACGCGGAGCAGCAGGCGGTCCTCGAGTCGGCTCATGGCTTCGGAGGGGATCGGGTGGCTGGCGGGCGACCTGCCGCCGGGAGCCCCGGCATAGCCTCTCGGGGGCGGCGCGACAACGCCGAGTTGCGGGCAACGCGCGGATCCACCGGCGGCACTTCGGGACGGCGGGAACCTGTGCGAGTCATGGTCCCGGGCCGCCCGAGGGCACGGCGCGCGCGGAAGACCCCGACCGGGAGCGGCGGCCGTGCGGCGCGGCCGGTCGGAAATCCGACCGGGGTGCTTCCCAAGGGCCCGACGAGGGGCTAGAGCCCACCGGAGGGCGACGGGGGGCGTGCGGCCGCGGGTGCTGCGCGACCGGGCTTCAAGGACTGCAACGGGGAGAGGGACATGACCCGACATCGCTCGCCCGAGGAGCGTCGCGCACAGATCCTGGATGCCGCGAAGAAATGCTTCATCCGCGACGGCTTCGCCCACACGCGCGTGGACGACATCGCCCGCGAGGCCGGACTGTCGAAGGGCGGAATCTACTTCCACTTCAGCAGCAAGAGGGAGATCTTCGACGCCCTCCACGACCTCGAATACGAGCGGAACATGGCGGTGCTCGCCTCCATCGGCCAGGAGGACATCCCCGCCTCCGAGAAGCTCACCCGCATGGCCAACCAGATGGTCACCTACTTCCACGGGAACGAGGAACACCGGCGCTTCCTCATCGTGCTCGGCGAGATGGGGATGCGCGAGCCCGAGGTCCACGCACGCATCCTCGACTCCCACCGCTCGTACGTGGACGCGCTCACGGAGATCATCGAGGCGGGGGCCGACAGCGGGGAGTTCCGCGAACTCAGCCCGCGCGGGGTCGCCATGTTCCTCAAGCTGCTGATCGACGGCATCGAGCAGGGCTTCGCGCTCGGCTACGAGATCGACATCCCCGACCTGATCACCACCGGGCTCGCGCTCGTGCAGGGCGGGCTCCTCGCCGGGGGCGACCGGTGAAGCGTGTCCTCGTCACCGGCGCGCCCGGGTTCCTCGGCAGCCACCTGTGCGCCGCCCTGCGCGACGAGGGGGTCGAGGTCCGCGGGCTCGCCCTCGACGGGGAGCCGACCGCGAACCTGGACGGGCTCGACGTGGAGATCGTGCGCGGAGATGTCCTCGACGCGAAGCGGATGCGCGAGGTCGTGCGCGGCGTGGACACCGTCTTCCACGGCGCCGCCATCTACGCCGACGGGATGGCCGACCCCACGCCCATGTACGCGGTGAACCTGCGCGGAACCTACCACGTGCTCGAGGCGTGCAGGCGCGAGCGCAGCGTGCGCCGCGTCGTCTACACCGCGAGCGTCGTGTCCCTCGGCCGCAGCGGACCCGGTCGGCTCGCCGACGAGGACACCCCCTATGACGCCTGGGAGGTCGACTTCCACTACAGCCGCTCCAAGCTGTTCAGTCGCTGGATCGCCGACAGCTTCCACGAGTGGGGACTCGACGTGCGCACCGTCTGCCCGGCGGCCGTGCTCGGCCCCGGCGACCTGCGCCCCACTCCCAGCGCCCGCATGATCCTCTCCGTCGTCCGCGGCGAGATGCCCGGATACGTGGACGGCGGCGCCTCCTTCGTCGATGTCCGCGACGCCGCCCTGTGCCACGTCCGCGCAGCGACCCGCGGACGCTCCGGTGCGCGCTACGTGGCGAGCGGCCACAACCTCTCCATGGGCGACTTCATGGACCGCGTCTGGCGCACCGCCCACGGCCGCCCGCGACGGTTCCTCCGCATGCCCGCCCCCGTCGGCAAGGCCGCCGTCAGCGCCATGGAACGCATCGCCGCCCTGCGCGGCACCGAGCCTCCGCTCACCCGCGCCTTCCTCGACTACAGCCTCCGCCACCTCTACTTCGACAACGCCCGCGCCACCGACGAGCTCGGCATGACCTGGCGCCCCTTCGAGGAGACGATCGGCGACGCCCTCGACGACTTTCGCCAACGCGGGCTGCTGCCCCGGCCCTGAGGCGACGCGCTCAGGGGGAGTTCGCGCAGCGCGCCGCGGGCGGGAACGAACAGCCGGCCGCAGCCTGGAACGGCTGCCGGTCGGCGCGGTCCCGCAGGAACGACTGGATCTCGGGCAGGGCATGATAGGTGGCGCGCGTGTGGTTCGAACCCTCGCACTCGATCAGCGCCACGGGCGTGCCGTCCGCACAGAGCTGCTCCGCCGAGCGGCGGGAGAGCCCGGAGTCCACCAGCTCATCCTGCTCGCCGAGCACCCACAGGATGCCGTAGTGGTCCGCGTCCTCCACGATCCGGGGGATCGTGGTGCGCGTGAGGCTGTTGACCGACGCGAGACATCCCCAGGGCTCCAGCCGCGCGAGCTCGTCGAGACCCGCGCGGGCCGCCTCCAGCAGCGGCGCCTGGAAGATCTCCTCGATGTCGTCCGGCAGCGAGCGGACGAGCCGGCTCGTGGAGCACCCCTCCTGCAGCGCCGCCGGGATGTCCTCGTCGAAGGGCGCGACGAGGGCCTCGGCGAGCCGATCGCCGAGCCCGTACCAGAAGGGGGTGGTGGCGAGGAAGGCGAGGGTGTTCCCGGTGGCGCTGATGCGCTCGAGCAGGGCGGGCCGGAGCTGCGCGAGCAGATCCGCCGGTGGCACCGTGGCGACCGTGCCCAGGAGCTCCAGCTCCGGGGCATAGTGCGCCGCCAGCCGATCCACCCACAGTGCGGCGTGCCCGCCCTGGGATGCTCCGAGGATCACGACGTCCTGCGACGGGCAGAGCGCGGGCGCCACGGCGTCCAGGTGCGCGAGCCCCGCGCGCACCGCGTCGAGCGAGGCGATGGCGGTGGGCTCCCCGGCCAGGTAGGGGTGCGGGAAACCGGTCTCCTCGTCGTCCATGCGCAGGCCGATGTAGTCCGGGGCCACGACCACGTACCCCAGCGAGGCGAAGTAGGCCGCCAGCGCCTGCCACCCCAGCTCGAGGGCCGTGCCGCACCCGTCGGTGAACCCGCTCGTCCCGTGCAGGAGCAGCAGCACCGGCGCGCCCGGGTCCACGTCGCGCGACCACGCGAGCAGCGTGGTGGCCTCGACGGGCACGCCGCGATCCTGCGTTGTGTACGTGACGACACGCCACTGGGTGTCCAGCCGCGGCGGCTCGGGCGGAGTGATGTCCTCCGCCCGCAGCGCGGCGGCCAGGAGCGCTGCGGGGAAGGCGCCGCTGCGCCCCGTGGCCGTGATCTCGGCGAGTCCGGCCGGATCCAGCCACCGGTACTCGGGTGCGCCGCAGGCCGCCGGGTCTTCGGCCAGGGCGAGGGTGGCGTCGCTGTCTCCGAGCCGAACCGGCCGCCGCGTGCAGGCGGGCTCCCCGGATGGCTCCCCCGAGGGTTGCCCGGTGGTCACGGGGGTGCTCGGACGCGGTCCGCTCGTCGCGGTGGACTGCCGATCCGACGTCGGGGTGGACTCCTGCTCCGTCGTCGGTGGGGCGCCGGTCCCCTGCGGGGAAGACGCGGTGGCCGACGGGGTCGGCAGCGCGCCGTCGTCCGCGCCGCAGGCGAGGAGGCCGAGCGCGAGGAGGAGGGGAATGGGGCGGAGCACGGCTGCGCCGCGCCGCGGGGCGGGGAAGGAGTCGGGGGCCATGGGTCGCACCTGGTCGTGGCCTGAGGGGTGCCGGCCGCTGCCGGCCTCCGCAGCGGTGGTCGCACTGCGCCGCGGAGCGGGGCAGTCTAGCGTGCCGGGGTTCCGGTGACAATGGCGTGGCGGTCGCGCGACAGGTCGACCACAAGAACTCGATTGGTTCTGACGCATGCGTGATCACTCATGGCTCCTCGTACCCGGCTTCTTGCGTTTCGACGCGGGTTGCCAGCCTCGCAGCTGGTCGAGCACCGAGGGCTTTCGTTTCCCGTTGGGGTCCTTGCCAGTGTGGGTAAGCACCCGGGCAATGCGTTCCCATGCGAGTTCGGCGGCATTGCCGTCGAGTTCGAAGGTCATGGCGATGGACTGCGAGCGCAGGACGTCCGCCTGCCGCGCACCGCTCGGCGTACCGGCCGACAGCATCATCATGCGCACGAGCATCGACACATCGAGCTTTCGCTCCCGCTCGACCACGCCGAGCTCTCGGCACAAACGCTTGATCTCCTCGGCCGGAAGCAACGTCTCCAATCTCTCGCGCACCTCGGAACCGACCATCTGAACCTCCGTCGTTCAGTCCGAAAACCGATGACGGTAGATCACGGAGCCGATCCCGCGACAAGCCGGGAAGCGGCACTTCAGGCCTTGAGTGGACGGGCATGCCCCCGCCCCCCCCTTCGATGGGCCGCTGCCTCCCCGGCTACTCAGGCGCTCCCCCGGTGCGGCCCACGCAGCCGACCGGGATCCGGCGCTCGCCCCAAATC
>REDH01000209.1 GCA_007693585.1 Deltaproteobacteria bacterium | reverse complement strand
CGCCGCCCCCACCCCCACCACCACCGCGTCCACCGACGCCGTCCATGTCGGACCCAGATCCCGGCCCAGATGCACCTCGCCCGATCGCATCAGCCCTCCTCCCGCGGCCAGCCCACATGCAGCACGATCCCCCGAAACACCTCCCACCGCGCCCGCTCGTCGGGCACCCGACTCACGCTCCACGCCTGCACGAACTGCTCCACCTCCACCGCCGACAACGCCGTCAGACGTGCACGCCGCGGCCCCAGACGCCAGGGCGCGATGTCCAGCCACACCAGCGTCGCACGCACCTCCGCCAGCGTCGTGTCGTCCAGACCCTGCAGCGCCTCCTCCACCTCCCCCGCCGCCTCGCGAACCGCCGTCACCTCGCGAGAGACCGGCAACAGCACCGGAACCAGCGCCCGCAACACCCCCACCTCCAGCGCGTCGAACGGCTCCCGACCCCGCGACGTCGACCGACGATCCAGCCGCCGCAACGCCCACACCGCCAGACCTCCCGGCCTCACCCGCCCCTTCGCCTCCCGGACCGATCCGTCTCTCCGTCCCATCGAGCCTCCTGCGCCTCACCGCTCCACCCTCCCGGCCAAGCCGTACGTCGAATGCTCCCCCGCACTCAAGTGCCATGCACAACCCACCCGAAGCCACGCGAGTCTCCCCCGCTCCGCCCACGACCACACGCCCCGCCCGCACCGGCACCCGCCGCTCACCCGCACCCGCCACTCGATCGCGTACCGGCACCCGCCGCATGTCCGAACCCGCCGCCCGGTCGCGTACCGGCACCCGCCGCTCGCCCGCCCACGAACCCTTCGGAAACACCCGACCCCGCAGTGTTTCCGATGTGGGTATTGACTCACATCCGCCGACCCTGTTTCATGCCGGCGGCCCGGCGTCCGGCCGCCGCCACCCCACCGACCGGAGATCCCCCGTGATGCACTCGCTCCTCCTGCGCTCCCTGCCCGTCGCCCTGCTCGGCCTCACCCTCGTCGCCTGCGGAAGCAGCGAGAGCGGCGGGTCCGCAGGAGGCGATACCGACAGCATCTCCTCCGACGCGGAGCCGACCGCGCCGGAGTCCGACGTCAGCGGCTCCGGCTCCGCGGACGTCTCCTCCGACGAGACGAGCACCCCCATCCCCCCGGATGGCAGCCGCGTCCCCCCGCCACTCGACGCCCCCATCGCCCAGCGCTGCACCTACGCCTGCGACCTCCTCGAGGAGTGCGGCTACCTCGACCTCGGCGCCGGCTTCGGCGGCGGCGGCGGACTGCCCCCCGGCCAGTCCTTCGACTGCATGCAGCTCTGCCAGGGCCTCCCCGTCTTCGGCCAGTTCATCGGCATCGACGGCACCGAGATCCAGACGTGCCTCACCCAGGCCACCAACTGCGAGAACGCACGCGCCTGCGACACCTTCGGCTTCATCCCCGAGCTCGACCAGGAATGCGTCCGCGCCTGCCGCGAGCTCGACGCGAAGCTCGACGAGTGCGGACCCCCCATCCAGCTCGAGCAGGTCCGCGCCGCCGACGGCCTCCACACCCTCGAGCCCGCCGACCTCAGCCACGCGTTCCGCTTCACCCCGGAAGCCTACCGCGAGGTCCTCGAGATCGTCGCGCTCTTCCCCCGCACCTTCACCACCTGGGAGACCCCCGACCGCCACATCGTCACCCTCGACGGCCACGTCCACGGCGGCCTCCTCGACGCCCTCCGCACCCACGCCGGCCTCCTCGCCGAGTACCCCACCTACTTCACCCCCAACCACCTCCGCGTCGTCGTGACCGACCGCGCCGTCGTCCGCTTCACCGAGCGCCCCGAGGACGGCATCGAGAAGCTGCTCGGCGAGCACGAGCTCGAGATCGTCGAGCCCCTGCGCATCGGCGGGGACGGCTGGGTCGTTCGCAACACGTCGGATCAGCAAGGATTCCTCCGCAGGCTCCTGCGCCTCGGCGAGGTCAAGGGCGTCGACTTCGCCGAACCCGACTTCCTCCGCAGCTACGTCGCCCACGACACCATCGAGGACCCCCTCTTCGAGATGCAGTGGCACCTCACCGGCACCGGACGGCCCGGCGTCCAGCCCCACAGCGGCATCGACGCCGTCCGCGCCTGGCGCCTCACCCTCGGGGACCCCTCCATCGTCATCGCCATCAACGACGACGGCGTCGACAGCCTGCACCCCGATTTCGAAGGGCGAATCGTCGAGGGGCTCTACGAGCCGGCCAACCTCGACGCCGCCCTCAACCAGTGCTGCTCCCACGGCACCGCCGTCGCGGGCGTCGCCGCGGCCGGAGCCAACGACATCGGCGGACGGGGTGTCTGCCCCGGGTGCTCCATCATGCCCATGTACGCCAACATCATCGGCTTCAACTCCAGCGACTCCGACGTCGCCAACTCCTTCACCGACGCCGCCAACGCCGGGGCCGCCGTCCAGAACAACTCCTGGGGCCTCTCCACGGGCAGCATCGACTTCGTCACCGAACGCCAGTACTCCGGCGGGCCCCTCGGCATCCCCAGCGTCGTCAACAGCGCCATCACCACCGCCGCCACCGAGGCCCGCGACGGACGCGGCATGGTGATCGTCTTCGCGTCCGGAAACGACAACTCGCTCTCCGACTACTTCAACCACCACCCGCACACGATCTCCGTCGGCGCCAGCGACGACCAGGGACGCAAGGCCACCTACTCCTCCTGGAGCCCCGTCCTCGACGTCCTCGCTCCCTCCCAGGGCGGTCGCCACGGCATCACCACCACCGACATCCGCGGCAGCCGCGGATACAACCGCGCCAGCGGAGACGCCGGCGACTACACCAACGACTTCGGGGGCACCTCCTCCGCGGCGCCTGTCGTCACCGGCCTCATCGGCCTCATGCTCAGCGCCAACCCCGACCTCACCGCCGAGGAGGTCCGGACCATCCTCCACGAGACCAGTGAGCCCCTCGATCGCCTCAACGCCCTCTACGACGAGGACGGACGCTCCGATGCCTTCGGCTTCGGGCTCATCAACGCCTACCGCGCCGTCTGGACCGCCCTCGACCGCGCCGGGGAGTGCATTCCCGCCGAGGAGGAGGAGTGCACCGGCGTCAGCGACACCTGCAGCGCCGACGGGCCCGACGCCGGATGCCCCGTGCTCGGCGCGTGCGAGCCCTGCATCGCGGACGCCGAGTGCGGCGCCGACGCACTCTGCGTCCGGCCGCCCAACGAGGCACGGCCCTTCTGCCTCGCGGCCTGCAGCGACGACACCGACTGCGGCACCGACGAGACGTGCACCGAGGGTGCCTGCATTCCTCCCTTCGGTCGCTGCACCGACTGCGCCGACACCGAGGAGTGCAACGGCTTCGACGACACCTGCACCGGAACCCCCGACGCCGATGCCGCGGGCAACCTCGCGTGCAGCGGCAATGCGCGCCAGTGCAACTTCGACACCGAGTGCGGGCCGGATCAGGTCTGCGCCGGCAACGGCTGCTACACCCCGTGCGAGAGCGATGACCAGTGCGCAGCCGGCAGCAACGCCCGCTGCGTCCCCGGCAAGGATCGCCACGGTCGAGCGCTCGAAACCGACATCTGCGTGGACGGGCTCCTGCAGAGCTGCGTCAGCCTGCTCTGCATCGACTCCGTGAACGACCCCTCCATCGGGGCGCGGCTCCGCGCCTGCATCGACGTGGCCGGGGACGACTGCGCCGAGCTCTACGAGTGCCGTCCCGAGCAGGACGACTGAAGCCCGGGTGACGGCCCGCCGGGCGGCCTCGCGCCACCCGGGGGCGACCATTCGGCCAGTCCGTGTCGCCCGCGCAGTTGACGAACGCCTCGCCCACGCCCATCCCCGGTGCGTCGGGAGCGTCGTGGGCGCTCTCCTCCTCTTCTCCCACCTCGATCGCCGGAACCGCATGATCAAGCACAAGATCCCCAACGAAGCCCTTGTCGAGCACCTCAACCGGGCACTCGCCTGGGAGCTGCGCGCGATGCTCCTCTACGCCCACTTCGCCGAGTACGTGAGCGGCATCCAGCGGCTCCACCTCAAGACCTTCTTCGAGGGCGAGGCCACCGAGTCCTTCGACCACGCGCGGACCGTCCGGGCGGCCATCTCGGTCCTCGGCGGCGTGGCGGTGACCGCGCGGGACGAGACCCCCATCGAGCACACCACGGACTACCGCGTGATGCTCCAGGAGAGCCTGAAGACCGAGAAGCGCGCCGCCGAGGGCTACGCGGAGATTCTCAAGGGCCTCGACGATGACAGCGATCTCTACGACGACATGCAGCAGATCTACTTCGCGGAGCTGCGGTCGGTGACGGAGATGGAGCAGCTCCTCGACTGAGCGCTGCCCTCGGGCGCCCGGCCATGCCGCACGGTGCGCAGATCCTCGCGAGGAGAGTGTTCGCATGGCGAACGGTAGGCGGTCCGGTGGTGTCCTGTGCGCCCGTCCCGCTGTCTGCGGGTGAGTCCGGGGGAGTCGGCCGTTCCTGCGGGCAACCGGGGCTGAGTCGAGCGCCGCGACGGCGCGCGAGGTGCCCTGCGGCTCAGCCGCCGAGTCGGCTGCGGATGGCGTCGGTGCCGGCCTTGAAGAGGGGCAGGGGGCTGCGGTCGATGAAGGCCTCGATGATCGCGCGGAGGGCCTCGTACTTGCCCGCGTAGGGGTACCATGTGGGGTCGGCCGAGAGGAGGCCGCGGTCGGCCATGATGGCGCGCCGGTGCATGAAGGAGGTGAGGCCTTCGGGGCCGTGGTACCGTCCGATGCCGCTGCCCTTCACGCCACCGAAGGGGAGGGCGGGGTTGCCGACGCCGAGCACGACGTCGTTGATCATGACCTGGCCGCAGTGGAGCGACTCGGCGATGCGGAGGCCACGCTCCTGATCGCGGGTCCAGACGGACGCGGTGAGCCCGAACTCGTGATCGTTGGCGCGGGCGATGGCCTCGGCTTCGTCGCGGACGCGGATGACGGGCAGCACGGGGCCGAAGGTTTCCTCGCGCCAGATGGCCATCTCGGGGGTGACGTCCGCGACGAGGGTGGGGGCATAGAAGAGGCCGCGGTCGCGGAGGCGGCGTCCGCCGGCGAGGAGGCGTGCGCCGCGCTCGACGGCGTCCTTCACGTGGCGGTCCACGGTGTCGAGCTGGGGGGGGAAGGTCATGGCCCCCATGTCGGGGGACTCGTCCGGGGGGCCGACGCGGACCTGGGAGACCTCGTCCTCGAGCATGGAGACGAAGCGGTCGTAGACGGCGTCGACGACGAGGATTCGCTCGACGGAGATGCACATCTGTCCGGCGTTGAGGAGGCCTCCCCAGACGGCGCCGCGGGCGGCGCGGCGCAGGGGGGCGTCCTCGCAGACGATGAAGGCGTCCTTGCCGCCGAGTTCGAGCTCGACGGGGATGGGACGCTCGGCGGCGGCGCGCATGACCTTGCGGCCGGTGGCGAGGCTTCCGGTGAAGAAGATCTTGTCGATGTTGGCTTCGACGAGCGCGGCGCCGGTGGATCCGTCTCCGGGGATGATCTGGAAGACGTGGTCGGGGAGGGCGGCGGCGTCGACGAGCTCCTGGAGGACCTCTGTGGTGAGCGGGGTGACCTCGGAGGGCTTGAGGACGACGGTGTTGCCGCCGATGAGGGCGGAGATGGCGGGGATGATGGAGAGCTGGAAGGGGAAGTTCCAGGGGCTGATGATGCCGATGACACCCATGGGGAACCATCCGGCCCAGGCGCGCTTTCCGGGGAGGGGGATGGGGTTGGGGACCGGCTTTCGCGCGAGGACGTCCGGAGCGGTTCTCCGATAGTGGTCGAGGAAGAGCGGTACGCTGAGGAGCTCTGTGGCGAGGGCCTCGACGGGGGGCTTTCCGGTGTCGCGGCTGATGCGCTCGGCGAAGTCGTCGAGGCGGTCGCGCAGGGCGGTCGAGAGCCTGTCGAGTCGCTCGAGGCGTCGCTCGAGCCCGAGGTCGTTCCAGGCGGGCTGGGCGGCGCGGGCGCGTTCCACGGCGGCGCGGACGTCCTCGGCTGCGGTGACGGGCCAGTCGCCGAGGGGGTCGCCGGTGACGGGGCAGGTCTTGGTGGTGTGGGTGGCCATGGCGTTCTGCGGGTGCGGTGGGTGAGTCGAGGTCGTGGAGGGTATTCCGGGAGAGCGGCGGGGTGTGCGGAGGTCCCCCTGTGGGGAGGGTTCAGTCTGCGGGCACGCTGAGGGAGAGGGTCTCGGTGTTCGGGTCGGCGGCGAGGTCGCCGGCGGTGAAGCGGACGGTGCGCCACTCGCGGTTGGAGAAGAGGCCTGTGTCGGCGTAGGCGCGGTCGAGGGACTCGTCGTCGGTGAGGCCGTAGGTGAGGAGGGTGCGGGCGTCGGGTCCGTCGTCGGTGTAGGCGACGGCGAGGATGAAGGAGGAGCCGTAGTTGTAGACGTAGCCGGAGGTGGTGAGCGAGCTGAAGCCGTTGACGACGGCGTCGCGGGCCATGCGGGGGAGGAGGGTGCTGTTGAGGGTGGACCAGCCGATCATGTGGAAGGGGCCCTCGGCGTCGATGGCGCCGTGGACGGGGAAGGACTGGTCGAGGCGGTAGGTGCGCTGGTGGTCGCCGAGGGGGGCGTCGGGAGCGATGCCGGCGCGCTCGAGGTTGGCCCAGGCGGTCCCCATGGCGGTGCGTGCGGGGTCGTTGGTGGGCTGGGCGAGACCGCGGGGGGTGTGCACGGGGTCCTCGGGGTCGAAGGGGACTTCGAAGAGGGTGCGGTTGCGGGCCTCGGGGGAGAGATTGGTGAACCACTCGCGGAAGAGGAGGGCGCCGCGGCTGTCGAGGTTGGCGCGTCGGTCCCAGCCGCGGAGGGCGTCGCACAGGGGGAGCGGATCGCGGACGTCGTCGCCGACGGAGACGGAGTCCCAGGAGTCGCACTGGAGGATGAGTTCGTCGGTCCAGAGCTCGGCGGCGAGGGTGCGGTTGGCGAAGACCATGTCGGTGAGGCCGTCGAGGGTGAAGCGGCCGTCGGTTCCGGAGGGGGCGTCGGGCCCGGTTTCGGTGAGGAGGACGGCGTTCATGCGGGTGCGGAGGCTTCGGCGGGTGGCCTCCGGGCCGTAGATGGGGGGGTATCCGGTGATGGGGGTCTCGACGTTGGTGAGCCAGGGGCTGTCGTTGGCGTTGAAGATGTAGGTGTCGTTGCGGAGCTGGGCGACGCGGTGGAAGGGGACGTTGCCGGGGGTGCGGGCTTCGGGATCGACGACCCACTCGTCGTCGGGGTCGTCCCCCTGGAGGAGGATGAGGCCGGCGAAGCTCCACAGGAGGGTGGTGAAGTTCTCGCCGCCGTCGCGGTTGGCGAGCCAGCGCGCCCATGTGGCGTCGGAGAGGAGGGGGGCGGCGGAGGCGTCGGCGTACCAGGCCTCGCCTTCGGCGGAGGCGGCCATTGTGTTGACCCACGGGATGCCCTGTACGTCGCGGTGGGCTTCGACGAATTCGTCGAGGCTGGTGGCGGTGTTCATGCGCCACCACTGTTCGATGAGGCGGACGTTGCCCGCGTTGGCGTCCCGCACGCTGATGGCGGTGCTCGCGGTCCACTGGAAGGGGGCGTCGAGGGCGAGGATCGGCCCGTAGTGGCTGCGGTAGAGGGTGCGCGACAGGTCCTCGACGGAGCCGTCTTCCTGCAGGACGCCGATGGTGTAGTCGGTGCCGGTGATGGAGCGCGTCTCGTCGCCGTAGCGGTAGGTGAAGGGATCGTCGACGAGGGGAAGGCGATAGAAGGTGAAGCGGTCGGCGGCGGAGAAGGTGTGGGTCCAGGCCACGTGGGGGTTGAAGCCGATGAGGACGCCGACGACGCCGAGGAGGGAGGCGCCGTAGACGTCGATGACGCCGTCGAGGGTGAGGTGGCTCTCCCACAGGCGCAGCTCGCCCTCCCAGGGGAAGTGGGGATTGCCGACGACCATGCCGCGGCCGGTGGCGGTGCGCTCGGCGCCGAGGCCCCAGCCGTTGGACCCGATGCCGAGGTTGCGGAAGTCGGGCAGGGGCGGGAGGTCGGTGGGGGCGGCGCCCTTGGTGCTCCCCGGAGGCTGTGCGTTGGCGATGAACGGGAGGAGCTGACCGGATGAGCCGACGAGAGCCAGGGCGAGGTAGTAGGCCATGAGCTCGGTCTCGGTGATGGGTCGGACCCACTCGGCGCCGCGGCAGACGGCGGGGTACTGGTCCGGCGTGAGCTCGGCGAGCCGGTGGTTGAACCCGGCGACGTAGCCGCGCAGCAGGCGCCGGATCTCCGGTGGCTGCAGGGCGAGGCCCTCCTCGGCGTCCTGCAGGACGCCGAGATGCGCCCAGGCGAAGTCGCTGTCGATGTTCGCGTTTCCGGGGCCCGGGCCGTGAAAGCGGGCGCGCTCCGAACGCACCTTGAGCACCTGGTCGGCGAGGGTGCACAGGTGATCCTGCGCGAACGCGTAGCCCTGGCCGAATCCGAGGGAGCCGATGTCGCTGGCGCGGATGTGCGGGATGCCGTCGCCGTCGCGCACGACGGTGACCTGCCAGGTGTCCACGTCGCGGTTCCAGTCGGGGTCGCCGCCGTCGTCGTCCTCGCTGCACGCGGGGAGGGTCGGGGCGAGCAGGCCGAGCGCGAGGAGCGCGAGCAGGGAGCGGAGTGAAGGATGCATGGACACGGTGGGCTGAAGGGGACGCAGGGGTGTCGGGCGCGTTCCGGCGCGTCGACTGGTCGCGCAGGTTGGGTTGTCCGGATGCGAAAGACAAGCGGCGCGCGTGACGCGCCATGTTGCAGCGGGAGACGAGCATCCCGCGCCTGACGCAGCGTGTCGGGGAGACGGTGGACGCGCTGCAAGTGGCGGAAAGAAATGAACTGGAGGAGGTGCATTCGCTTCGCGGAATCCCGGGGGTACCCCCTTCCGGCCGGTCGGTATGCGCTGAACCGTCGTTCAACCTGATCGAACCGAAATTCGGTCATTGACAATCGAGGATCGCGACGGCAGCAACGCGGGCAGCCGATTCGTTCCCCGGCGCCGCGGATGGTCCGCGGGCCACTTCATGTCTCCCCTGAAGGAGTTCATCCGATGCGAAAGCTGATCTTCCCTGCTGTTCTCGTGGCGAGCCTTCTGTTCGGTGCCTCCGCGGCCGTGGCCCAGGACGGCGTGGGCCCGAACCGCCTCGACGAGGACATCTTCTCCCTGTCCTTCGGCGTTCCGAGCGGCGGCAACGCCTACGCCCCCGGCGCCTTCGGCCTGTGGTACAACATGAGCGGCCTCAACCTCGGGGTGAACCTCGGCTTCGGCGTCCAGAGCACCGACATCGGCAACGATGAGTCCGCCACCAACATCGGCGTGCTGATCGCCCCGGCGATCAAGAACTACCTCTACACCAACATGCCGGTGGCGCCGTACATCTACGGACAGCTCAACTTCCTGATCGACAGCTCGTCGACCTCGATCGAGGGCTCCGAGAGCGAGACCGACATCGCCCTCTCGCTCGCCGGTGGCCTCGGCGTCGAGTGGTTCCCCGTCCCGGTCTTCTCCATCGCCGGCCACGTCGGCCTCGGCATCGACCTCGTCGACCCGGGCGACACCAACTTCCGGATGGGGACCTTGACTTCCGGGCTCACCGCACAGATCTACTTCAAGTGATCGCCCGACCCCTTCCTCACGCACAGGGATTCCCGATGCGCCTTCAACGAACCCTCGTTCCGTTCGCCGCCGCAGCACTCCTGCTCGCGGCCTCGGGCTGTGCCGAGAGCACGACCCCCGAGCCCGCCGAGCACGAGGTCCGCGACCACGCCCTCACGGAATTCGAGGTGGCGCGGATCTACTCGCCCGAGATGCCCGGGTCCGTGCTCCTCATCACCCGCAATGCCGACCTCGGCTGGAACGTGTCGATGCGCGACCACGACCGGACCGTCGACCCGGCCCCCGCCGAGCTCGCCGAGTTCACCGCCGAGGTCTCCTTCGAGTTCCTCGCCCTCCACGGCGTGAACGTCGACAAGAGCTTCGAGGGCGGATCCGGCGGTTCGGTCCGCTTCAGCAGCCGTTCCGGGGCGCGCTCCGGCTTCGGCGCCAACTCCGGAGCGTCCACACGCTTCGGGGCCAGCTCCGGCGCCAGCGTCGGGTTCCGCGCCAGCCTCGGATCCGGATACACCTGTGACCTCGCCGGGTTCTGCGACTTCCTCGCCGACCTCGTCTGCTCCATCGGCGACGCACAGGCGTGCTCGGAAGTCCGCGCCGCCGCCGCAGAGTGCCGGCGCGAGCTCGCCAGTGCCTCGATTCCCCCGGAGATCGAAGCGTTCGTCTGCCTGTTCCTCCGATTGCTCACCTGCATCCTCTCCGCCGGCTTCGAAGGCGCGGAGCGGGTGTGCGGAATCGACGCCGAAGGCTTCGACATCTTCATCGAGTTCGATGACGACGGTGACTGGGGAGACAGCTCGGACTGGAGTTCCTGGGACTCCGACGACTTCGGATTCGGTTTCTGACGAGGCCGCCTCCCCGACGTCGATGAACGACGCGCACCGGTCCGCCGGTGCGCGTTTCGCATTTTTCCCCGACCGTCGCGCTTCCCCAACCGCGGGTGCTCGAGGCGCAGTTCGGAACGCGAGGGCGCTGCGCAGCCCCGTTCCAGCCGACGAAGGAGCCCGGACGAACAGGGCCGCACCGCTCAGTGCAGCCGGCCCAGCACGAACGTCAGGTAGCGCCCCTCCGGAAAACCCAGCCGCACGGGATGATCGGCACCTGCCCCGTGCACGCCCGCGAGCGTCATCTGGCGGCCCGCCTCTCCAGCCGCCTCGCCGAGAACCGTCAGGAAATCGCTCTCGGAAACATGGCTCGAACAGGTCGCCGTCGCCAGCCAGCCTCCGGGAGCGAGGGCCTGCATCGCCAGACGGTTCAGGCGCCGATAGGCGCCGAGCGCCCGGGTGCGCGTCCGGCGGCTGGAGGCGAACGACGGCGGGTCGACCACGATCACGTCCCACTCCCCCGGACGGCTCGCGGCCTCTTCGAGCACGTCGAACGCATCCGCCGTGGTGAAGGCGTGATCGGCCGGGTTCACTCCGTTGAGGCGGAAGTTCTCCCGCGCAAGCTCGACCGCTGCGGGAGAGATGTCCACCGTGTGGACCTGCCGCGCCCCCGCGAGCGCTGCAGCCACCGAAAACCCGCCGGTGTAGGCGAAGAGGTTCAGCACGCGCCGGTCCGGTGCAAGTCGTGCCACACGGCTGCGGTTGTCGCGCTGATCGAGGAAGAACCCGGTCTTCTGGCCCGTCATCACGTCGACGAGAAAGCGACGGCCCTCCTCGACGATCGTCACGGGCCCGTCGAGGGCGCCCCGCACGAGGCGCGCGCGGCCCTCCGTCGCGTGGGGGTTGCGGGCCACCACCGCCGAGCTGGACGGGAGCAGGGCGCATAGCCGGTCGATGACGCGATCCTCCCAGGCGAGTCCCATCCTCCCGTCGGACCGGATGGACAGCACACTGCCGTAGCGGTCCACCTGGAAGCCCGGCAGATGATCGTTCTCTCCGTGGACCAGTCGGAGGCCGGAGATATCCGGAGACACGATGGACGTTCGCAGATCGAGGGCGGCCTCCAGGCGCCGGGTGAGCAGATCGCCGTCCACGCCCTCGTCGCGACGCAGCGTGAACACGCGGAACGCCAGATCGCTTTCGGGATCGACGAGCCCTCGCGCCAGGAATCGGCCGTCCGGCGCGTGGAGGGTCGCCACGTCACCGGCCTGCATCCCCCGTGGCATGCGCACGACATCGGAGAACACCCACGGGTGACCGGCGCGGAGGCTCGCCCCGATGTCGCGGGTCAGGTGCACCTCTCCCGGAGGGACGGTGCGTGGAGGAATCGGCCGTGAAGTCCGATCCTCGCTGGACGATGGGCGAGGGGGTTCCGTCCGCCTCCCGGGGCTGCGGGATGGTGCCGGTCGACGTCGGCTCTTGCCGGGGGTGGAGCGCTTGGCCACGAAGCTCTCACGGGAGGGGGGGAGGGGAAGATTCAGCGGAGTCGGTCAGGGTCCGACTGGCTGTCGATCCAGTCCCACAGCAGGTCCCTCGACGTCGGCGGCAGGGCGTCTCCGCCCACGGGACAGCGCTCGCCGCGCCCTCCGGCGTCCACATGGGTCCCGTCGACCTTGAGGAACAGGTAGGAGGCCAGCGGATCTCCCGGCTGGACGAGCGACAGGTGGGGGGCCTGCGTGCTCGGAGCGAGGAGCCGGTCGGCAAGCTGCGCGTCCTGCCGGAGGAAGAGGTTGCCGGCCGGAGGCGAACGATCGATGTGGCACGCGCCGCAGTCGGGGCGAAGGACCTGGGCGTGGACCTCGGCGAGGCTGGGCGGCCGCGGGTCCGGCGGAACGCGGGAGGGAGCGTCGGGAACGCTCGAGCCCGGGTCGTCCGATGCCGACGGAAGGGTCACGTCGTTCGGATCGTCGGGACCTGGCAGGGCGTCCCGGGACGGTCGCTCCGGGGCATCGCGGTCCGGGATGTCAGGGCATCCCGAGAGGGCGGCGATGGCCATCAGGGCAAGCGAGGACCGCGCGCAGAGACTGCGGATGGTGGAACGAAAGCGACTCACGGATGTGCCAGGGCAGGGAGCACGGTCGACACGACCGCGGAGAGTGCAGTGTAGGGGGTTGGCACGCACGACGGAAGGGGCGAAGCTGCGTGCCGGTGGAGGGCAGCAGGAATCCGTGGAGGTCAGGGTGAGTGGAGAGCAGGGACAATGGTGGAAGTGGGTCAGGTGCGATGGCCATGCCCTCGGGCTCGCCGTGGGCCTGATGCTCGCGAGCGCCGCGTGTGGGGGAACCCCAGTCCGGAGCGACGTGGATGTGCGGACCGGTTCCGGAGCGGTCATGGAGACTCGGACCGGGGTCGGGGTGACGTGGGACGGCTCCGGTGTTCCGCCCGGCGCGGAGTGGGCCGAGGAGGTCATCGAGGTCACCGTCGCTGCACGACTCGAGCGGATGCCGTCCGGGGTGGCCGTGTGGGAGGACCGGATGTTCGTCGCCATCCCGAGGTGGGATGGGGGTGACTCGACCCTGCATGAGTGGCGGGACGGCGGGCTGGTCCCCTGGCCGAGCGCGGCGGCCAACGATGCGCTCGCCGGAAGCGATCGGCTGCACTCGGTCAACGGGCTTCGCGTCGATGACCGGGGGCGCCTCTGGGTGCTCGACAACGGCCGAGTGAACCTCGGCCCGCCGGACGAGGGGGTGCCCAAGGTCGTGGTCTATGATGTCGGGTCGGGAGAGGAGCTGTTCCGGCATGTCTTTCCGCCGGAAGTGGCCCCGTCGACGAGCTTCATGAACGACCTCGCCCTCGACCTCGATCGGGGGTTCGTCTACTTCACCGAGACGGGGATGGGAGGGGCCGCCGCGCTGGTCGTCCTCGAGATCGCGGCGGACCGCTCCCGGCGGGTCCTCGAGGGTCATGGGGCGCTGTCTCCGGAGCCGGGGCTCGAGATGGTGATCGACGGGCAGGTCGCGACGATCCTGCGGGACGGGGAGCGCCACCCGTGGCGCGTGGGGGCCAATCCCGTCGCGCTCGCCGCGGACGGCGAGTTCCTCCTGTTCGGCGCGATGACCCACCGGCAGCTCTTTCGCGTGGAGACGCGCCTGCTCCGCGATCCGTCCGTCCCGCCGGAGGAGCTCGAAGCGGCCGTCGAGGTCGCGTTCGACAAGCCGATGAGCGACGGCATGGACGTGCTCGCGGATGGGAGGCCGGTCCTGACGGACGTCGAACATGCCTCCCTGGTGGCCATGAACGCGGACGGCCAACCGCATGTGCTCGTTCGGTCACCGGCGTGGTTCGTGTTTCCCGTCGCCATCCACGTGGTGGACGAGCGGACGCTCTTCTTCACCTCCAATCAGCTTCAGGACATGCCCCTGCTGCACGGAGGCGAGGACCGAACGACGCCACCCTACTGGGTCTGGCAGGTGAGGTTGCACGGCAACGGCCCCTGACGGCACGGCGGGCGGGCCGGTACACGAATCCCGACGCGGAGGGTATCTGCAAGCGGCTTTCGAGAGAGGGGTTGCAGCGACACGGCGATCGTCCCACAGTGCAGTCCTCGAGGGAGGGTGCGTGCAGCACATGGGAGGAGTGGCATGAGTGATCCGGTCGAGGAGCGCGCGGTCGAAATGCTGCGCTCGGCACACCTGCGGGTGACGGGGCCGAGGGTGGCGGTGCTGACGGCGATGTTGCGGCGTCAGCATCCCGTGGCGGCTTCGGATCTCATCGACGATGTCGCATCCATGCGGCTGAGCGAAGTGACGGTCTATCGCAACCTCAACCGTCTGGCGGACAGCGGCGTGGTGCGGCGCGTGGACACCACCGAGCGTCGACGTCGCTTCGAGGTGCTGGACGCCGGGGAGAGCGACCATGAGCACGCGCACTTCGTGTGTGATGGCTGCGGGACCGTCACCTGCATCGAGGGCGATGTTCCGCCCGTGGCGCCGGTGAGCCTTCCGGACGGGTATCGGGTGGACGCCCATCGCGTGGTCCTGCACGGCCGGTGCGCGACCTGCGACTGACGGAGCCGGATGCCTGTGCAGGCCGGCTGCATCCCCGGGGCGGAGCGCGGCTCGCAGATGCAGGGGGTGAGCCGGGATCGCCGCGCGCGTCCCGGGCTGATGCCCGCCGTGGCGCGCGACTCGGACCCGCATGGCGCGCGACTCAGAACCGCATGGTGTACTGCGTGCCGAAGTAGGGCGCGATGTCGCGGGAGGGATGGTCCAGGAACGCGCCGACGAACCCGGAGAGCTGGGGGTCGCCGGTGATGTTCCAGGAGCGCGGGAGCTGCCACAGGTAGACGAGCCCGGCGATGTCACGCGAGATGTCGCTGCCGGAGGTCTGCATCCGGTCCCACCGGGCGGCGAGGAGGAGGTAGGCGTTGGAGAGGTCGCTGCCGATCAGGTAGCCGAGGGTCGGCTTGAACCAGAGGATCGAGTCCTCGGGCTCGAGGACGATGTCGAAATAGGGCTCGTGGTAGAGCTCGGGAACGAACGCATCGGGGGACGCGTTGCGGTCGCGCTCCAGTTCGTTCATCCGGATGTGGATGAAGTCCGTCTCCAGGGTGACCACGATTCGTCCGGAACGGTACCGCGGCGTGGCGGTCCCGCGCAGCATCACGCCGTCGGTCGTGATCCGGTCGCGCTGCTCGGCGTTGGAGAGGTCCGAGAGGGACCAGCCCTGCTCCGGATCCTCGATCGGGACATTGTACCCCTGGTAGCCCCAGTAGTTCACGTACTGGGCCGATGCGCGGAGCTGGAGGATGGCCAGCGGCAGGGCCTGCACGTAGCCACCGGCCCAGATGTACGCCGGGCTGATGCCGATCGAGGGCCCCGCCTCCACATAGGTGCCCCGGAAGAGGTCGCTGTCGGTGTCCGGCGCGAGGTGGTAGCGGAACCCGAAGTCACTGATCAGGTTGAGGCCGAGCGGGGTGCCTCGCAGGGCGACGATGGTCGTGTTGCAGTACTCGAGGCCACGGCCCGTGCAGGGCAACTCCCGCGCCTCCTCATCCGCCGCCTCGGCGAGGCTCTCCGTTTCGTCGGTGGGGGTGGCGACGGCCACCTGCGGGGCGAGAATGAACACGGTGGCGACGAGAGGAAGCAGCGAACGGAAAGGCATGCGGAGCATGGATCCTCCAGGATGGGTCGAGCGAGGGAACCAGGCCGCGGGACAGCGGCAATGTTCGGGCCACGTCCCCTGTTCCATCGGACCGTGTGTGCCGCAAGTTTCCGGGATTTCGCACCGCGTTACGGCATCTTCGGCATGACGCACCCCCGCAGCGCGGCACACCCTCGCCACCGGGTGAACCTCCCTTGAATCCAGCGACTTTGCCCTTGCGCTCCCTTGGGGGGAGATCCTACACTGAAGGTGTGAATGAGCGTTCATTCACCGAAGCCGTACCGACCGAGGACCGGACCCACGAGGAGGGAACAACCGATGAGTCACCTGACTGTAGATCGCCGCGACTGGACGTTTCTCCTGCACGAGCACATCGGCGTCGAGCGGCTGCTCGACCTCCCGGCCTACTCCGAATTCGATCGCGAGACCCTCGACTCGATCGTCGAGGAGGGGATTCGCTTCGCCGAAGAGAAGATCGCGCCGCTCAACGAGATCAGCGATCGGGTCGGGGTGAAGCTCGTCGACGGGCGCGTCCAGACCCCCGAAGGCTTCGCCCAGGTCTTCCGAGAACTCGCCGACAACGGCTGGCTCGCCGCCACCCACTCCCCCGAGTTCGGCGGAATGGGCGTGCCGCTCAGCGTCAGCACCGCCTACATGGAGGCCATGAACGCCGCGTGCCAGGCCTTCTTCATGTACGGTGGACTGACCCACGCCGCCGGACACCTCGTCGAGACCTTCGGATCCGACGAGATGAAGGCCAAGTACGTCGAGAAGATGTACAACGGCACCTTCGGCGGCACCATGTGCCTGACCGAGCCGCACGCCGGGACCGCCGTCGGTGACCTCCGCACCTCCGCCACCCCGCAGGACGACGGCACGTTCCTCATCGAGGGCAACAAGATCTGGATCTCCGGCGGCGACGCCGACTTCTACGGCAACGTGATTCACCTCGTCCTCGCCCGCGTGAAGGGAGACCCCGAAGGCACGAAGGGCATCAGCCTCTTCGTGGTCCCGCGCATCCTCGTGAACGACGACGGCAGCCTCGGCGAGTACAACAACGTCGAGGTCGGCGGCATCGAACACAAGATGGGCATCAACGGCTCCGCGACCTGCGCCATGGTCTTCGGCGACGCCGGACCCACCCGCGGATGGATCGTCGGCGAGCGCTGCCAGGGCATTCGCTACATGTTCCAGATGATGAACGAGGCGCGCATCGCCTGCGGTCTCCAGGGCGCCTCCCTCGCCAACGCCTCCTTCCAGCAGGCGCTGGCGTTCGCGAAGGACCGCAAGCAGGGACCCGACATCGCGAAGAAGAACATGGACGGGCCCTCCGTCGAGATCATCCAGCACCCGGATGTCCGGCGAAACCTCCTGTTCATGAAGGCCTACTCCGAAGGGACCCGCGCCCTCCTCGCCCACGCCGCCTACTGGGGCGATCTCGCGCTGCACGCCACCGACGACGCCGAGCGGACCAAGGCACAGGACATGATCGACCTGGTGACCCCCATCGCCAAGGCCTACTCCACCGACAAGGGGTTCAAGGTCACCGAGCTCGGCATTCAGGTGTTCGGTGGCTCCGGCTACTGCCAGGACTACCCCGTCGAACAGTACATGCGGGACATCAAGATCTCCTCGATCTACGAAGGCACCAACGGCATCCAGGCCCTCGACCTCCTCGGCCGGAAGATGCGCCAGAAGGGCGGCGCGCTCTTCATGACCTACATCATGGACACCGGCGAGTGGGTCGAGGCACACAAGGACCACGAGATCGCCGGGGACGTCGTCAAGGCCGTCGCCAACACCCAGGGCAAGGTCGGCGAGGTCGCCTTCTGGATCAGCAGCACCGCCAAGCAGGACATCCGGCTCGGCATGCTGCAGGCCACACCCTTCCTCGAGATCATGGGCGACCTCATGGTCGGCCGGCTGCTCGCCGAGCAGGCGATCATCAGCGCCGCAGCCCTCCAGGAGAAGTACGGCAAGACCAGCTTCTCCACCGAGGAGCGGGAGAACGACTCCGAGATCGCCTTCTACACCGGGAAGATCGACAGCGCTCGGTTCTTCGCCGCAGAGGTGCTCACCCTCTCCGGAGCCAAGGCCCGCGCGATGATGAGCGGCGCCACCGCGGCCCTCGACATCGTCTTCTGAGCCCCGGCGGGGCCATCGCCCCGACCTCCGAAGTGCGCATCACGGAGGGCGTCGCGACAGGGTCCGCGACGCCCTCGCTCGTTTCCCCTCCGCGGGTCGCAGCGCTTCGCGCACGACGGAGCACGTCGCAGCACGGTCCTTCCACTCTCCAGCCTCCCGTCGCACCAGCGTTCGGGCGCGCGGGCCCTCAGGGACAGATCGGCACGCCGTTCTCGTCCGTGTCGAGCGCCACACACTGTCCGAACAGGCCGCAACACCCGTTGGAGGAGCTGGGACAGATGCCCTGCCCGGGCCGGCAGTAGGACGTGGCGAGCGGACAGTTGCAGCCGAGGATGCACGCGCCACCGACGCACTCGCCTCGGCAGCTGCGGTTGCATCCGCCACAGTGCGTGCGGCTTGTGGACGTGTCGACACAGGTCCCATCGCAGAAGGTCTGTCCCACGGGACAGCTGCAGATGCCGCTGACGCACGATCGCGGAGGGGAGCAGCCGATGTCGCATCCGCCACAGTGCTGGGGGTTCACATTGATGTCCACGCAGTCCCCGGAACCCATCGGGCAGCGCTGCAGGTTGTCCCGGCAGAAGCACGAGCCGGAGATGCAGCGCTCGTCCGCCTCGCAGGCCCGCCCGCATGCGCCGCAGTTGTTGCGGTCGTTCTCCAGGTCCACGCACCCTCCGTCGCACGACTCCAGGCCGGTGGGGCAGGTGCAGCTCCCTGCGTTGCACGACTGGCCCGCAGGACAGGCGTTGTCGCATCGGCCGCAGTGCACCGTGCTGGACTGCACGTCCACGCACTCGCCACCGCAGAACGTCTGTCCCGACGGGCAACGGCAGGTGCCGTTGACGCAGTTCCGCGGCTCCGGACACGCACTGTCGCACGCGCCGCAGTGCGTGCGGCTGGCGCGCGTGTCCACGCAGCGGTCGCCGCACAGGGTCTCGTCGCCACCCTCACAGCTGCACTCTCCCTCACTGCACAGGAGTCCGCGGTCCGTATCGCAGGCCCGGTCGAAGGCGTAGAACTCGCCGGACGAGTCGCAGCGTTGCACGTTCTCCCCGCGGCACCGTGTGGTCCCCGGCTGGCAGGGCTCGACCGGCACGCAGTCCCCGGCGATGCACCGGCACTCGATGCCATCGCACTCCTCCGTCCGGCGGCAGTCCACCGGGGCGCCCCAGGCCGAACCGTCGGGCAGACACTCCTCGAACACGCGCGCACCCCGGCATCGCCGGCTCTCCGGTTCGCACACCGCCGGCTGGCATCGGTCGTCGATACAGAACTCGCCCTCCGGGCAGGCCGCGCACGGGTCGGAAGGCGCCGTCGCATCCGCGCCGGGACGCGAACCCGGCTCTTCGGACGACGGGAGAACGTCGTCCCCGTCCGTGCCGGGGGTGACGTCCCGGTCCAGGGGGGGGCGGCGGTCATCGTTGCCCTCCGGGGGCGGATCGGCGGTGGCGCAGGCCACCAGCAGCAGACCCGGAACGATCAGGAGAAGGACGCGCAGGGAGGAAGCGATCATGGCAGTCGGGGCGCATGGGAGGAGCGCTCGCGCCCGGGGCGGAGCGGTGCCCCGGCATTGTAGGCGGATGACGACGACGGGGGAAGAACGGATGTGCAATCGGGGTTGCAGGAGCACCCCCCCGGTTGCACTCTCGAGGATGGCAGGGGGAGGGCACCGGCGAACAGCCGTGATGATGGAGGAAGCACAATGCGTGACCTGGAGCGGTTTGCGGCGCAGCACGACGCCGATCCGGCCGAGCTGCAGCGGCGGCTCATCGAGGCGATGATCCTCGGAGCCGCGGCCGATGGTCGGCTGGACCCCCGGGAGTCCGCCGCCATGCTCGACGTCATCCGCGAGCAGGCCGAGTTCGCCGGCATCGACGGGGAGCTGGCGACCCTGTCCCTGTCCCGCGCCTTCGAGGCCCTCGTGGACGAGGGCTTCCACGTTCGGCTGCACGCACTCGCGGCGTCCCTGCCCAGGTACGCGCACCGCGCCCTCGCGTTCCGGTGTGCCGTGCGCGTCGCCATGGCGGACGGGGAGCTGCACCCGGACGAACTGTCCATGCTGCGGGAGATGCAGCGCGCCTTCCTGCTGTCCGATGCGGAGGTCGAGCGGGCCTTCGAGCAGGGGCGAGACGATCAGGCGTCCATCATCCCCGACGAGGTCGAGCCCCTCGACGCCTTCCTGGACTGCCTCCTCATGGCGGCGGCGTCCAACCACGTGCTCGCCGACGAGGAACGGGCCACCCTCATCGCCTTCATCCTCAGCAGGCCGGAGTTCGACGGCGTCGACCCCGATCAGCTCAACGAATACATCCGCATCAGCCTGCGCGCCTACTCGCGCGGCGGCATCGAAGGGCGCCTCCAGACCATCGCCGACGATCTCCCGTTGCCCGTCCAGCGGGAGACCGCGTACGGTCTCGCTGCCGCGATGGTGGTGGCCGATGGCGACGTCGACGATCGCGAGCGGCACTTCCTGTCGAGCCTCCGCGCCGCGCTCGGTCTCGACGAGGCCCGAGCCGCCCTCGTGCTCGAGGGGGTGGCCGACCACTACTCCCGGTAGCACACTCCGGGCGCCGTCGACCCCCGACCTCCGCAGCAATCCCTGCCGGTTTCTGGCGTCTGCGAAGGGATTGTGGCCCCGAAACGTCGACCGGGCCGATGGCATCGCGACGACGCTGCCGGTTTCTGGCGTCTGCGAAGGGATTGCGGCATGCTTGCGACCGTGGGTGTGGCGAACGTCCCGGGCGTCCGGGTGCGGCCGCGGCGTGATTGAACAGGACGGTAGACCCCATGAGCACGGCCGGACGGTTGAAGCGGGACGAACGACACCGACAGGGGCTTGCAGACCTCTGGGCTCAGGTGAGCCAGCGCACCGCCAGGCAGGGGGCCGACCTCGCTCACGACCTGCCGCACCTGCGCCGGGTGTGGAACAACGCCAGCCTGCTCGCGGCTCGCGCAGCCGAAGACGAAGGATGGACCATCGATCTGGACGTGCTCGAGGCTGCAGTCGCCCTCCACGACATCGGACGCGGGCAGGAGCAGGACGGTGAACGCAGCGAGGTCACCTCCGCCGCCATCGCCGAGGACATGCTGCGCCACCACGGACTCGGCGACCTCGTCTGGCCCGTCTGCGAGGCGATCCTCAGCCACTCCTGGTCCGCCGACCGGGAGGCTTCCACCGCCGAAGCAAGGATCCTTCAGGACGCCGATCGGCTCGACGCGCTCGGCGCCATCGGCGTCGCCCGCGCGCTCCTCATGGGCTCCTCCATGGCCACCCCGGAGCTCTACTGCGAGGACGATCCCTACGCCGAGAAGCGCGACCTCGATGACCACGCCTACATCATGGACCACTTCCCTGCGAAGCTGTTCCGCCTGGCCGAGCAGATGGTCACGCCCTTCGGCCGGGCCGAAGGCGAACGGAGAACCCGCATCGTCCGCGCCTTCTACGAAGCGCTGCTGCGCGATGCCGGCGTCGCCCGCGGGGACGGGCAGCCCTGAACGGCGGCTTGGTCCCCCGGCTCGGGAGAGGACACCGCGGCAGCGAGACCGGAGCCGCGACCAGACCGAAAGCGCGCCGGCTGCGACGTGTCGCACCCGATTGTCCTTGCGGCACCACGGACCCGGTGATTAGCCTCTGCGCGGGTCCGGGGCCGGTCTGGCCACCGCTCACGCGTTGCCCGCGAAGCCCCGGCAGACCCGCCCCCGCCCCTGATGGGGGGCCCGCACCGAGTCCAGTCCCCGACGCAGGGCGTTCGCCATGACCTCTCAGCCCACCTCCGCCCAGAGTGTCCCTCCCCCCCAGGGCAACGGCAACCTGCGCTTCCTGCTGGGTGCCGTACTCATCGCGGCCGCCGTGGCGTGGCTCGCCTTCACCTCCTTCGAGGAACAGGTGTTCTACTACACCGTCGGGGAAGCGATCGAGATGCACGAAGAGCTCGTCGAACGCGAGTTCCGGATCAAGGGAGACGTCGTCCCCGGCTCACACATGGTGCGGGAGGGCACCCTCGACGAACACCTCTTCCGAATCATCGACGGGGAGTACGCCATCGATGTCCACTTCCGCGGAATCCTCCCCGACACCTTCAGCGACGAAGCCGAAGTGATCGCCCTCGGCAGGATGAACGGCCCCGAGCTCTTCGAGGCGGTCGAGGTCATGGCCAAGTGCGCGTCCCGATACGACGGCGTTCCCCCGGGGACGGGTGGCGCCGCGGGCTCGCCCTTCATCGCTCCCGGCGCCACGCCTCCTCCCGGATCTCCCGGGGCCTCCACCTACTGAACGCCGGCCGGGCGAGCCTCGAATCGCCCGGAATCAGGTCCCCCCATTCCCGGAAGGGAAAGACATGATCATCCTGGGTCACCTCGCCCTCGCGCTCGCCTTCGGGGTCGCCATCGCCACCGCCCTGGTCGGCATCGCGGCCGGCCGCTCCCACGTCCTGCGCTGGGCGTCCCTGTCCCGGTATGGCGTGTACCTCCAGTGCGGTCTCATCGCGCTCGCCTCCGCCGTGCTGCTGCACGCCTTCCTCGACCACGACTTCTCCCTCCGGTACGTCTACAATCGCGCCGACACCCGAATGCCCATCGGCTACCTCATGGCATCCTTCTGGAGCGGCCAGGAAGGCAGCCTCCTGTTCTGGGTGGGAATCACCTCGATCTTCGGCGCCCTCGCCGCATGGTTCAACCGGGACCGGCTGCCCCATCTCATGCCGTGGTTCCACGCCATGCTCAGCCTGCTGCTCGCAGGCTTCCTCTACATCCTCGTCTTCGTCACCAACCCCTTCGACTCCTGGGTGGTCATCGATGTCCCGCTCGAGGGAACCGGACTCAAGGCCGCCCTCCGAAACCCGCTGATGACCATCCACCCGCCCATGCTGCTCTCCGGGTTCGCGACCTTCGCCATCCCCTGGGCCTTCGGCATGGCCGCACTCCTGAGCGGTGACACCGGCTCCGCATGGCTCCGCGCCACGCGGCGATGGACCCTCATCTCCTGGATGCTCCTCGGGGTCGGCAACATCCTCGGTGGCATGTGGGCCTACGTCGAACTCGGCTGGGGTGGCTACTGGGCCTGGGACCCGGTCGAGAACGCGGGCCTGCTCCCCTGGCTGACCGCCACCGCCTTCCTCCACTCCGTCATCATCCAGGAACAGCGAGGGATGCTGAAGAAGTGGAACATTGTCCTCGTGCTCCTCACCTTCCTCCTCACCCTCTTCGGAACCTTCATCACCCGATCGGGACTCATCGACTCCGTCCATACCTTCGCCGAGAGCGAGATCGGGGACTACTTCTTCATGCTCCTCTGCGCCGCAACCGCCCTCAGCGTCGGCGTCGCCGCCGCGCGATGGAAGCTCCTCGAGACCGAACATCGCATCGAACACTGGGCCAGCCGCGAGTCCGCATTCCTCGCCAACAACTGGCTGTTCGTCGGCATGACCTTCGTCGTGCTGTGGGGCACCATGTTCCCCAAAATGCGCGAAATGATCACCGGCACCGCGGTCGCCATCGGTCCGCCCTGGTTCAACCGGTTCATGGCGCCCCTCGGGCTCGTCCTCCTTCTCCTCATGGCTGTCGGTACCCTCGTGCCCTGGCGGCGAACGCGCCTCGCCACCGTCGCACGCCACTTCACCACGCCCGTGGTCATCACCCTCGCCGTCACCCCTGTTCTCGCCGTCGCCTGGTGGTTCACGCGAGGGCAGGTCTACGGCATCGAACCCTTCACGACGCCCACCGCCCTCGCCCTGCTGACCGTCGCCCTGATCATCTTCAATGTGGTGACCCTCGGCGTCGAGTTTCACCGGGGCGCAAGGGCCCGGAGCCGCGACCGCTCCTGGCTCGCCGGCATTCTCAGCCTCTTCCGAAGGCATCGCCGACGCTACGGAGGCTACGTCGTCCACCTCGGCGCCACCATGATCTTCCTCGCCTTCGTCGGCAACTGGGTGAAGCTCGACCGCCAGCTCGTGCTGCAGGTCGGAGAGTCGATCGAACTGGCCGATTACGTGATCACCTTCGAACGCTTCGACATCACCGAACAGCGCGACCACATCCTCTTCCAGGCCGTCATGACCCTCTCGCGAGACGGACGAGAGATCGGCACGCTCCTCCCCTCCCGCGCCGACTTCAACGACTACTCGATGCTCGGGGACGGAAGACCGGACCCTCTTCAGCTCCGGAGCAACATCTTCATCCGCTCCAACCCCCTCGAGGATGTCTACGTCGCCCTGCTCAACTTCGAGGACGGGGGCAACGCCGGCGCCTTCAAGTTCACCATCCTGCCCTTCACGTGGTGGTTCTGGTTCGGTGGATTCATTCTCATGCTCGGCACCTTCATCTGCGTCTGGCCCGAGCGGGAACGCTGGCGGGCATCGGGCGCAGCCCTCCGACGGGCAGGTCAGGTGCTGATCGCGTTGCTCGCCACGACCTGGCTCCTCGCTTCCCCGGGGACGGCCATGGCGACGGAAGCTCCCGCCCCGCCGGGGGCCGCCAGCCAGGTCGTCGACGAAACCGAGGACGTGCACGCCGGCGACCCGGCCAGCCGTGACTGGATGCGGTCCGCCGGCGCGGACGCCTACCGGGCCTTCCGCCTGATCATGACCACCTGCGAGGGCTGTGCCGGCAAGACACTCGCCATCGCAAGCCCGTCCTGCGCACTCTCCAACGTGGACAAGGAACGCATCGTCGGGATGGAGGCACAGGGCATGTCCCTCGACGAGATCCTCGCGGTCTTCGTCGACGAGCGCGGAGAGGCCGCGCTCGCCATTCCCCCGGACCGCGGCATCAATCGGCTCGCCTGGATCATGCCGCTCGCCCTCATGCTGCTGGGAGGCCTGCTCATCACCGTCCTCTCCAGGCGCTGGAGCGGTGGCGGAACCCGGGACCGGGACGGCGCCGGGCACGACGAACCGGATTTCGCGCCAGGGGACGAACCCATGCTCGCCCGCCTGCGCGAGGAGGTCGCGACCGGGGAGGGAACGGCATGACCTCCATCGCCCTCGCGCTGCTCGTGCTCTGGATCGCCCTCATCGCTGCCACGGTGGGTGGTGTCATCCGCGTCCTGGCTGGAGATCGCGCCCTCGACACCACCGTCGAGGTCGACGATGCCCGCCTTCGATTGCGCGAGCTGACCGAACGAAAGGCCGTGCTCGTGGAGCTCCTCCGCACCACGGAAGACGACTTCGCATCCGAGAAGATCATCGAGGCAGACTACCGGCGCACCCGGCGAAGCCTCGAGCGCGAGGCGCTCGGCGTGATGCGGGCGATCGAGGAGCTGCGCGGCGAGGAAGATGATCTCGCGGCCGCGGACGCCGCCCTCGAGGATGTCCGGTCCCGGGTGGCGCGAGAATCCGCCGACGGCGAGGGACGATGGTCCGCCGCCGCACTCCGCCGCCACGGTGGCGTGGCCCCGGCGAAGACCGCGAGCGATGACGCATCGCCCGCCGCGCAACACGCCCACAACGCCTCCGGTCTCCCCACGGCCAGCGAGTCCGCATGAACATGCCGAAGCACCGAACGGTCGCCGTCCTTCTCGGCGCGCACCTCCTCGCCGTCGCCGCAGCGGCCGGGGCCCAGGAGTCCCCCATCGGCTGGGAGACGGGACTGCCCGACTCCCTGGGGTACGCGCCCGGAAATGCAGGGGATGCGCTGGAGGCTTCCGGCAGCCCGGAGGCGCCCCCCTCCGCCGCTCCCGATGCCGCACCCGAAGCGGAAGCGTACCCCTCGCGGTACGCTCGGGACCCTGCGGATTCCTCGGAGCCCACCGCAACCCGGCCCGTGCAGGACGAGGCCGAGAACAACTCGGCGGCAGTACCTCCCGAGCCCGGGGATTCACGCGACGCTCCCCCGGAACCCGGCGAAAGCCGAATCCTGCAACCGCTCCCCGACGAGCTCGCACCCGACACCAACATGGTCCCCCTGCGCGTCATCCTCGAGACCGAGGGACCCGAGGGGACCGTGCCCCACGCCCGAGCGGAGGTGCTCGTGCATGTGCTCCGCCCGCCGCACGACCTCGTCGCGAGCTGGCAGGGAACCACCGACACCGCCGGCGAGCTCGTGCTGGACGTGCCGACCGGTGAAGGGCTTCAGGCCTTCGCCCAGGTGCCGGGCGATCGCTCCTTCTTCAGCGAGGTGCCTGTCCCGCTCGACGGAGACGGCCCCTTCGAAACCCGCATTCGCGTCGATCTCCCGGCGGCAGACCTCTCCACCGTGGTCGTCCGAAACCTCACCACGATCATCGAACCGTGGGAAGGACACCTCGCCGTGACCCAGGTGTGGACCCTCGCCACCACGGACGGTCGCGTGTTCCGACCCGCGGACAACGACCCCCGCTCCGCCGTGCGGATCCCCTTCATGCACGGCGCCACCTCGCTTCAGGTTCTCGACCCGGAGGACGGAATCGAGCGTCGCGACGGCTTCCTCCTCTACCGCGGCCCGGTCCTGCCCGGCGCGTCCGACCCGCGGCTCATGACCCGAGTCGTCCTGCGCTTCAGCGTGCAGACCCGAAACGCGCCCTCCTTCCACCTCGAACAGCCCGTCTCCATGGACGTCCACTCGGGTTCCGTCCTCCTCCCCATGACCACCACCTTCTCCCGCCACCCGATCATCGACGTCCGGGTCGACGCCCCCCTGTGCACCGGCGACGCAACGCCCTGCTTCGAACGCCGAATCACCCACGACCCGGAAGGGCTCCTGCGCGACGGCGTGCCCGTCCGGGGACTGAGCGGACTCACCGCTTCGGCCGGAGACATCCTCTCCCTCGAGACCCACGGCTGGCCTTCCGCCAGCAGGTGGGAACGAACCGCCGCGATCATCGCCGGAATCCTCGGGCTCCTGCTGGGACTCGTCGCCCTGTTTCGCGTGCGCGGGCTCGGCCGAGGGGGACGCGCGGCGCGACGCTGGCAGGTGGACGCACTCCTCGCCCAGCGCGACGCGCTCCTCGAGGAGGCCGCCCACATCGAAGCCGCATGGGGAGAGGGGGAACTGCTCGAGGCCGAGATTCGGCTGGCCCGGGAGCAACTCCGCGAGGAACTCGCCATCCTCCTTCGCCGCCTGCGCGAACTGCGCGCCCTCGACGAACAGGACTCCCGCAGCGGCGAGCCGGACCCCGCAGCCACGGGCGCGCAGGAACCGGGATGACCCTCGCAACCACGGCACCGACAGGTCCGCGGAACCATGCCACGCCGCACGGGCCCCGCATCGCCGTGCACCGACTGGGCGTGCACTTCGGGCGCACGATCGCACTGCACGGGGTCTCCTTCGAGGCGCGACGCGCCGAGAGACTCGCCGTCATCGGCCCCAATGGCGCCGGGAAGAGCACCCTGCTCGCCTGCCTCGCCACCCTCCTCACCCCCCAGGATGGACGGATCACCCACGACGGCGCACTCGATGGCAGGGCCCACCGCCACACGCTCCGCGGGCGCATCGGCCTCGTCGCCCACGATGTGCTCGTCTATGCCGAGCTGACCGCCCGCGAGAATCTCGAACTCTACGCAGGCCTCCATGGCCGCGGACCGGAGGCCGTTGACCACTGGCTCGACCGGGTGGGCCTCGCATCCGCCGCCCACCGGGCGGTCGGCGGGTTCTCCCGCGGAATGAAGCAGCGCCTCGCCCTCGCCCGCGCCCTCGTCCATGAGCCCGACCTCGTCCTCCTCGACGAACCCCTCACCGGGCTCGACCGACAGGGACAGGCATTCCTCTGGGAACTCCTCGACGAGCTGCAGGCGAAGCAGGTCCTCGTCCTCCTCGTCACCCACCACCTCGAGACCTCCGCCGAGCAGTTCTCTCGGGTGCTCACCATCGCCCGAGGGCGACTGCGCCACGACGCACCCGCCACCGGAACCCTCGCCGACGTGTACGCCAGGGCAACCGGAGGCAACCGATGACGAACGTCACCGCTCCGCGCCCCGGCTTCTGGCGCCTGCTCCTCCTCCTCCTCCGCAAGGACATCACCGTCGAGCTGCGCACCCGCGAGGTCCTCCACACCGCCGGACTCTTCGCTCTCGTGCTGATGACCCTCTTCTCCTTCGCCGGGTTTGCCGACCGCGAGCTCGCCGCCACCACCGCCCCCGGAGTCCTCTGGGTCGCCATCGCCTTCCTCGGGGCCCTCGTCTTCACCCGCACCTTCCAGCGCGAACGCGAGAACCGCGCCATGGACGGGCTCCTCCTCGTCCCCGGCATCCTCGACGCGCTCTACACCAGCAAGCTGCTCACCAACCTCCTTCTGCTCCTCACCCTCCAGGCCCTGCTCGTCCCCACCCTCCTCCTCGTCTTTCCGCTGCCGGTCCAGCCGCCCATCCTGCCCCTCGTCGCGCTCCTCCTCGCCGGCACCCTCGGACTCTGCGCGCTCGGAACCGTCCTCTCCGCCGCCCTCGCCGCCGTCCGCATGCGCGAAGTCCTCCTCCCGTTGCTGCTCTACCCCCTCGCCATCCCCCTCCTCATCGCCGGCGTGAAGGGCTCCGCCACGCTCTTCGACCCCCTCGCCCACGCCGGCCACGGCGACTGGCTCTCGCTCATGATCGCCTTCGATGCCCTCTTCCTCGTCCTCGGACGCTGGCTCTTCGGCGAAGCCGTCGATGCCTGAATCCCCGCGAATCCGTACCCCGCGCCCGTCGACCACCGCTTGTCCCGCCTCACGCCCCTGCCTATACCCCGCTGCCGCGGAATCCCGCCCCTCGATCCTCCTCTCCGACGCACAACCCGCACCATGACCACACCCGCCCTGACTCCCCGGCGAGCGGACTGGCTTGTCGCTCTCGCCGCCATCACGATGCTGGCCGGCGCTCTCCTGATGGGGCTCATCTTCTTCTACGCCCCGACCGAGGCCACCATGGGCGTGGTCCAGAAGATCTTCTACATCCATGTGCCTTCCGCCATCGCCGGCTACCTCGGCTTCATCCTCTGCTGCGCAGCGTCCGTCTGGTACCTGCTCCGGGGAGACGTCCGCGCCGATGTCGTCGCGCGAGCAGCCGCGGAGGTCGGCGTCCTCTTCTGCCTCGGTGTCCTCCTCACCGGACCCATCTGGGCCCGAAAGGCCTGGGGCACCTGGTGGACCGGGGAACCCCGCCTCCTGCTCACCCTCGTCCTCCTCCTCATCTTCGTCGCCTACATCCTCGTCCGGCAGTTCGGCGGACGCAGCGACCTCACCCGAAAGATCTGCGCCGTCCTCGCCATCCTCGGCGTGGCCGACATCCCGCTCATCCGCTACAGCGTCGAACGCTGGCGCGGAAGCCATCCCCAGGTCATCACCGGCGAAGGCGCTGGCATCACCCCCGAGATGCAGCTCGTCCTCACCACGTCCTTCATCACTTTCGCGCTGCTCTTCGTCACCCTCCTGGCGCTACGCGTTCGCATCGGCCTCGCCGAGGAGCAGGCCGACGCTGCCTGGCGAGCCGTCGAGACCGCCGACCTCCGCGCGGAGGACCTCCTGGACCGGAGCCACCCATGATCCGTACGCTCCCCGCCTTCCTCCTCGCCCTCGCGCTGCTCCCCTACAGCATCGCCCACGCCCAGGGCGCCTCCGCCCCCGCCGCAGGCGGCGACTCCCCGGCCGCCGCTCCGGATGACACCCCCGCGGTCGACCCCGATCCCCCGGCCGCTCAGCAGGACTCCACTGACGACGGCGCCTACACGCGCGCCGCGCTCGAACGGGACGGGTTCGTCGCCGCCTCCGAGGTCCGCGAGGGAGACCTCGTCCCCGGCGGACCCCTCCTCTTCGCCGCCTACCTCGTGTTCTTCACCCTGCTCCTGCTCTACGTCCTCATGCTCGTCCGACGACAGCGCGCCGTCGCCACCGACCTCCAGGGCCTGCAGCGACGCATCGAGGAGGTCGAGGACCGCCTGCTCGTGCGCGAGGAGTCCGGTGGATGACCGCGGCCCACGCGTTCTACATCCCCGTCATTTTCGTCGTCGGGCTGCTCGCCGGGATATGGTGGGGGGGACAGCAGGCCAGGGAAACTCTGCTCGCGGAGCAGCGCAGACAACGAGAGCGCGACGAACGCCAGAAGCGTCTTCGCGAGGAGGCCGCGCGGACCGCGGAAGAGAGCGCCGCCTCGCCCCTGAGCCGCCCCGGCTGAACACCGGTGCCGCTCAGCCGGGCGTCGCGGACGAGGGCTCCGGTCCGGGTTCCGAAGGGGCGGACGGAGAGGGCTCCGTCGGTGCTGGTTCGGGCTCCGAGGGGGCGGACGATGAGGGCTCCGTCGGCGCAGGCTCCGTGGGAGCCGGATCCGTCCCGGGCACAACGAAGGGTTCGCTCACGAACGTGTAGGCCACGTTCCGGCCATCCGGATCCCAGAGCGGATGCGGTGCGGTCGCATTGTCCTGCTCGCCGCGATACACACCGTCCGCGACCACGCGGACGGTGGCGCCGGCGATCGGCGCGCGCCACGACGCGGTCCACTGATCCGGACCCTCGAAAAGCAGGAAGAGCTCCAGCGACGGCCCCTCGGCGTGCGTCAGCCAGGCGTCATCGTCGTCCGACCATCGCTCGATGCGAAGCTGGGGCAGATCAACGTCGTTCGTCCCACCGCGGAACGAGAACTCCACGCGCTCCGGGAAGCCATCCTCGTCTTCCGGGTCCGCATCGAGGAAGGCCGGCTCCCCCAGCGGTACTGCCACTCCGGTCGGATCCGAGGCCGGGATCGCACGTGAGAAAGCCGCTACCTGCGCGTCGCGGCCTCGCAGCCACAGCGTCAGCGCGTCGAACCCGGCGAGGTCGTCCTCGATGAGCGGGTCGAACGCGCGATCCGCTCGCGATCCTCCGTGCATCTCCACCGCAAGCTCCAGGGCCAGGGTGTTGACATGGTCTGCCGTGCCCGCACCGAAACCCGTCAGGCTCTCCCGGTAGTGCTCCCGATTCTCGTACTCCCACGCGGTCACGATGTACCCCATGTAGGTGTTCACGAGGCTGATCGCCGCGACGATCGGGACCTGGGCTTCAGGCGGGGCGACCGAGGTCGAGAAGTTGCGCTCGATTCGCTCGACGACCCACTGTGGCGCGTCGGGGAACACGTAGCCCTGGAAGACAAGGTTCGAGTCGGCCCCGGTCTCCAGCCGCGACTTCAGGTTGAGGGACTGATCCGTAGGCATCTCCCCCGGGGTCCCAACGAGCAGAACGTCGTGGATGCGCACCAGGTGCATGCGGATCCGCATCGAGTCATGGATGAGCCTCAGCATCGGCAGGCGCGGCCCGAGGTAGGACGAGTCCGGGATGGCGAAGTCCTCCGGTCCCGGCAGGTCGCGCGCCAGGTTGAGCAGCACCGGATCCGGCTCGGCGGGGCTGGACCCGAGGCTGTCGTGCAGCGCCACGACCGCGTCCGCGATCTCGTCCGTCATGCGATCCATCGCCGCGAAGCCCCGACGCCAGTAGTCCGCACCCGGCGTCACGCGTTCGCGATCGGGCTCCACGTCACCCAGCGCTCCCGAGAGCCACAGCGCCGGCGCACCCGTACGGGCGGCGATCTTGCGCTCGGCGTGCCGAGGAAACTCACCCGAGGTGATGCCGTGGTTGTCCCGAAGGGTCTCCGGATGCATCCCGAGAACGAAGATCTGGCCAAGTGGGCCACTCTCGTCGGCATGGTCGAACCGAAGCACCACCAGATCGTCCTCGAAGTACTCCGGGGGGTAGCCGACGTCCACCAGCTCGCGGTCCGCGTCCGGGGTCGGACGAACTTCGGCGACCGAGGCGCCGATGATGTTGCGCTGGACCCGGGTGAAGGAGGTCCGTCCGGTGCGAACGGTGGCCGGGACCCGCGCTTCCCACGCCTCCACGATCGCGTCGGCAATCTCGTGGGTCATGTAGGACCAGTGGCGCGCGTCGAACTGGTCCCCAAAGGTCCAGATGCCGAACGCGGGGCTCACCGCGTGGGGCGCCGAGTGGTTGTGGGTGGCCGCCAGGAAGAGCCGGTCTCGTTGAATGCCGGTCCGATCCGACACGAGGTGGGCGACGCGACGATGAAGCTGCTCGTGCGGAAGGTAGAGATCCGCGCTCACGATCGCCACGTGGGTGTCCCCCTGACTGATCACGAATGCGTTGACCGCTGGCGGTTGCTCCACCCCACGGCCCGGCTCGAAGAGGATGCTGTATCGACCGTGCTCCAGATCCGCGTTGGTCTGCTCCATGCGCTCGAGAATCCACGCGGACACCTCCTGGACGACGCGCTGACGGTCCCGCCGGGTGAGCACCGGCAGGATCTCGCCCACGGCCCGGGCGAGGAGCGCGTCGCGGGCCGGGAGAGCGGCCGTCCCGATCTGGCCCGGCTTCGCCCCGGCCCTCCAGGCGAGGTCGCGGTGCCCGTATCCCACCCGCAGCGCGGGATCGAACGGCTCGTCCAGCGCACGCTCGTCGTCCTCGCGAAGCGCGGTGCGGGTGGCTTCGCCGGGGAAGGGATCCGTGAGGATGGGGTCCGACACGTCGTCGGATGCGTCGGTCGACGTCCCGCCCACGTCATCCGTCGACGGAACGGACGGCTCGACGGCCGTGGACGGCTGCGTCCCGTCCCCGGAGGTGGACGTGGGAGAGGGCTGGTCGTCGCTCCCGCAGCCCGACAGCACGAGGCCGAGCATCAGGAGGGCGAGGGACAGGAAACGGTGCGTGGTCATCACGGTGCGGGCTCCATTCGGGCGATGGCCGCGCGTCCTCCCGTCGCGCGACCCGTGGCTGGGGGAGGCACTATAGCCGACCGCCCTGCGGCGCACACCTGTCCCGTTCGCCGCAGCGCGTTCGGTGCATTGCGGGCCGAGGGGCGTCGTTTTCCGCCCATCCATCAGCGCTCGCGGCGGGAAAGCAACGGACCAGGGCATCGAGCGCGTGCCCTGGTCAGTCCTCGTCCCGGACGTAGACCGATGTCTCGTCGTCCACGAGGTCGTCCGGGTGCGGATCGTCGTCCAGGTCGTCGTCCGGATCGATGATCCGCCGAGGATCGGCCTCGACCGCCGTGAAGTGAGCGACGTCCGGCGGGGGCGTGTTCTGCACGAGGGTGCCGATGGCGTCGAGCAGCGGCTGGAGCCCGTCGCGCGTCGCCGCCGAGAATGCGACGAACGTCAGCCCGAGCCCCTCGAAGTGAGCGCGAAGCTCGGGCTCCCGCTCGCGGACGAAAGGAAGGTCCATCTTCCCCAGCCCCACGATCTGGGGCCGCTCGGCCAGAGACGGGCTGAACAGCTGCAGCTCCCGCTGGATGGCGTCGTGATCGGCCAGCGGCTCGCGCCCGTCGGGGACACCCTCCATCTGCGGCGTCACCTCGATGACGTGAAGCAGCGCCCGACATCGCTCCACGTGGCGCAGGAACTGGAAGCCGAGCCCCTCGCCCCGGTGCGCTCCCTCGATGAGGCCGGGGATGTCGGCGACCACGAAGGAGCGCTCGTCGCGCCAGCGCACCAGGCCGAGGTTCGGGGTCAGGGTCGTGAACGGGTAGTCGGCGATCTTCGGCCTGGCGTTGGAGATCACGCTGATGAGTGTGCTCTTCCCCACGGAGGGGAAGCCGATGATGCCCAGGTCCGCAAGGAGCTTCAGCTCCAGGGTGATCGGCCGGTGGGTGCCGGGCTCGCCCGGCTGGGCGAAGCGGGGCACCTGACGCACGCTGCTGCGAAAGCGAGCGTTCCCCAGACCACCCCGTCCGCCCTGCGCCACCACGAATCGCTCCCCGTCCTCGGCGAGATCCGCCAGAAGCTCCCCGTCCCGCGCATCGCGAACCAGGGTGCCCACCGGGACGCGGACCGTGATGTCCTCGGCATCCTTGCCGTCCATGAGACGGGGCTGCCCCGGACGGCCGTCCTCCGCCTTCACCTCGTGGCGGTACCGGAGATCAAGGAGGGTCCCCACGTTCCGGTCGGCCAGCAGGATGACGTCGCCCCCGCGGCCACCGTTGCCGCCGGACGGACCCCCCTTGTCCACGTACTTCTCCCGACGGAACGCCACGGCGCCCGGACCGCCGTGGCCGGCGAAGCAGGTGAGGGTGACGGCGTCGACGAAGCGCATGGCGAAGGACCTCGCTGGGGAGCGGAAAAGAGAAGGGCGCCTGCGCGATGGCGCGGCGCCCTGTCCGGCGATAGCCCGCGAGCACGCAGCCGCGCCCGGAGATATCGCTACTCGGCAGCGTCCGCCGCGAGCGGCTCCACGCTGATGCGCTTGCGGCCGTTTGTGCCGGACTCGAACTTCACGTGGCCGTCCACCAGCGCATAGATCGTGTAGTCCCGCCCAAGGCCGACGTTGCGTCCGGGATGGAACTTCGTGCCGAGCTGGCGCACGATGATGTTGCCCGCGCGCACCGCCTCGCCACCGAACTTCTTCACCCCACGCCGTTGTCCGGCGCTGTCGCGACCGTTCTTGGTCGATCCCTGTCCTTTCTTGTGAGCCATGGCTGCTCTCCCGTGTCAGTGGATGGTCGACGCGCTCAGGCGTCGATGGAGGTGACCCGAACGCGCGTGAAGTACTGACGGTGGCCCTTGAGCCGCTTGTAGTTCTTCCGACGCTTGAACTTCAGCACGAGAATCTTCTTCGCCCGGCCCTGCTCCAGGATCTCCAGGCCGACGTTCGCGCCCGCTACCGTGGGCTCGCCGACCTTCAGGCTCTCGCCCTCGCCCACCGCGAGAACGTCGTCCACCGTCAGGCTGCTGCCCTTCTCGCCTTCGATACGCTCGATGTTGAAGATCGAGCCCTTCTGAACACGGTACTGGCGACCACCAATGCGTACGACTGCGTACATGAACACCTCTTCTCGGTTCTGCACGGACCGGTGGGACGACTGTCCACTTCGACCGGGGGGCGCGCGTCGCGGGTTCCCCTGCACTCCCGCACGAACGGCGCGGGACGGGGAGCGGAGGGACTAGGCGAAACCGGCACACCTGTCAAGGCGTTGCGTCCATCCGCTCGAAGCCGTGCCGCTCGAACACCTCCTCCAGCGGACCGTGGATCATCGCCGGCTCCAGACCGAACATCTTCAGCGAATACGAATGACCGGAAACATGCCGCCGTTGCGCTCGCGTCGCCTGATCCAGTCGCGCCCGGAACGACCCGGTCAACGGAATCCCGAAATGGGCGTAAACGCCCTCCACCGCATCCCGAGGGGACGCCACCAGATCGTCGTACCGCACCGTCAGCGCACGCTCCGGCGGAAGCGAGCCCACGAATTCGTCCATCCGCGCATAGTACGCACAACCGAGCGCACACAGCTCGCGACTCACCTGTCCGGAGAGCGGCACCCCCGGCGTCAGCACACGAATCACGTTCATGAACATGCTCACGAATGACGACACCGAACGATACGGATCCCGGACGAGCTGGATGTAGCGGGCCGTCGGCGCCACCTCGTCCACCACGTCCAGCCGACCCCCCACCAGCGCGTTCTTCAACAGCAATGTGCGCCCCCTGCCCTCGGCATGCATGTGGCGCCGAAGGGTGTCCGCATACCGATCCCGCAGATGCGAGCGCGTCGCCTCGTCCAGCCCGTCGACGAACGTCTGCTCCCGAAGCGCAGATGGCTGCGGATAGAAAAGCAGCCAGCCCGGGCTGTGACGCTCGTTCATCCACAGCCACTCGTCCTCCTCCGCATCGCCGAACGACACCCGGTGAATGTGATCCCACGTCCCGAACAGCCCCTCCTCCATCGCACCCACCGAACGCGTCAACGGTGAGCCCACCGCCCGATCCACCGCACGGAACGCCTCGAAGATCCGCGTCCAGGTCACCCCGGGCAGCAACGTCTGGTACAGCTTCAGGCTCGTGAACCGGTCCTCGTCCAGGCTCATCAGCCGGTGCAGCAGCGTCGTCCCGCTCCGCGGACACGCGATGATGAACAACGGAGAACCCAGCTCCGCATTCCGCCAGCCCGGGTGGAACCGATCATCCAGGAAAGACCCCGCCCGCGCCAGCCCCCGCATCAGCTCGTGAACCCCGAGCAGCACCCCGAACTGGCCCGGCACCGCAGGACGAACCCCCGCCCCCCTCACCGCCCGCGCCGCCCGTCGCAGCGGATGTCGATCGATCACGTGTCCTCTCCCGATGGCCATCCACGAAACCCCTCGCCGGCCGCCCCGCCGCCCCGCCGAGCGCCGCGCGACCGCGGCGCGCGCGCACGGGGCTTCCGCGCGACTCCGGGCGCCGCTAATACGCGTCCCACGCGCCGGACACAACCGCCGCCGCCCACGCACCTCCCGGCCCCCGGCCCATGCTCCACTCCCTCCTCGACCGCATCGCACACACCGCGATCGAACACCGCCTCGCCGTCCTCGGCGCCCTGGCCGTGCTCACCCTCGCCCTCGCCGCGCAGATCCCGAAAGTCACCGCCGACTTCACCCCCTCCGATCTCTTCGCCTCCTTCGAAGGCCAGCAGGCGCTCGAGGACGAAGTGCGGCAGACCTTCGGCGCCGTCGACAATGTGGTCCTCGTGCTCGTCCAGTCCGATCAGCCCGACGGAGCCTTCGCCCTCCCCACCCTCCAGTTGCAACACGACCTCGCCCTCCAGCTCCGGCAGCTCCCCGGGGTCGAGCGCGTGGACGGTCTCACGGTCTCGCCCGTCCCCCGCCTCGTCCCGGCCTCCGGAGACGCCGCGGACGGCCCTGCCGCACTCGCGCTCCTGCCCCCCGTCCCCCAACTCCGCGCCCTGCTCCGCGAGGCCGGGATCGGCCGGAACGAGGCACCGGACGCCCCCGACAGATCCGCGCCCGAGTCCGCCCACGAAGGCCCGATCACCCCTCCCGACAACCCCCTCCAGCCCGCGACCGGACCCATCGTCCATGGGACCACCGTCACCGCCGACGAAGCCGAACAACTCCGAAGCGCCATCGAGGACGCTCCGCTGCTCCGCGGACGCATCGTCAGCCACGACGGGCGCCTCGCCGTCGTCGCCGTCACCATGGACCGATCGATCACCCGCAACGCCGACATCGCCGCCCTCGTGGACGCCGTGCTCCACACCGTCGACCGGCACGAGCCGCCGGACGGCACCCGCATCCTCCTCAGTGGACTCCCCTACGTCCGACACATGGTCGTCGAGCGCATGCAGCGGGATCAGAGCGTCCTCATGCCCACGGCGATCGCCGTCTGCCTCCTCATCCTCCTCGTCGCCTTCCGATGGTGGCCCGCCCTCGTGCTCCCCATGGCCTCCGTCGGCGCCGGCGCCGTCTGGCTCGTCGGGGGCATGGCCATCGCACGGGAACCCTTCAACATCATCAACAACATCGTCCCCATGATGGTCATCATCATCGGGATCTCCAACGCCATCCACCTGCTCAGCCGATACGGCGAAGAGTGCCGGCAGGGACATCCCCGCCGCTCCGCCGCCGCACGCGCCATGATCGCCATGGCCGTCGCCTGCTTCCTCACGTCCTTCACCACCGCCGTCGGCTTCGCCAGCCTCGCCATCGCGCGCACCGAGATCCTCGGCCGCTTCGGACTCACCGCCGCCGCCGGTGTCATGCTCGTCTACGTCAGCACCCTCCTCGTCCTCCCCGCCAGCCTCACCCTCGTCCGAAAACCCGGCAACCGCTCCCTCGTCGCCCGGGAAGGACTCCTCGAACAGGCCGTCAGCCACCTCGCCCAGCTCACCGCACGGCGCGCCCCCCTCATCGCCACCCTCGCCGCCGCCACCTTCCTCGCCTGCCTCGGCTCCATGGCCCTCGTGCGCGTCGACAGCGCCGTGCTCGACCAGTTCGATCCCGAAGACCAGATCCACCAGACCACCCGCCTCGTCGAACGCGAACTCGGCGGCATCCGCCCCCTCGACGTCCTCCTCCGACTCGACCACCCGGAGCTCGTCACCGACGCACGCTTCGTCTCCTGGGTCGAGGACTTCCTCCAGGCTGCCCGCCACGAACACGGCATCCTCTCGGCCTCCGCATACGCCGGCCTCCTCCGCGAGGCACGCGTCATGACCCGGAGGGATCCCCGCGCCCGGACCGGACCGGTGTCCAGCGACGAGCTCGCCACCCTGCTCGACCTCGTGCGCTCCTCCGGCCAAGGGCCCCTCGCCGGCTACCTGTCCGCCGACGGAACCACCATGCGGATCCAGCTCCGGGTCGAGGACATGGGCGCTCAGGCCACCATCCGGCTCGCCGAACGCCTCGACGCGCAGCTCAACGAACAGCTCGCCACCTTCGACGGAGTCACCCATCAGCTCGCCGGAGACGCTTTCACCGGCAGCCGAGGGCTCGATGTCGTCATCCGCGACCTCATGGGCTCCCTGCTCCTCGCCTTCCTCATCATCTTCGGCTTCCTCGGCGTGCTCCTGCGAAGCCTGCGCCTCGGACTCCTCTCCATCCTCCCCAACGTCCTGCCCCTCGCCCTGACCCTCGCATGGATGGTCGTGCGCGACATCCCGCTCAACACCGCCACCGCCATCATCTTCTCCATCAGCATCGGACTCGCCGTCGACGGCACCATCCACATGCTCGTCCGCTTCCAGGAAGAGCGCAGGCGCGGACACGGTGTCGAAGACGCCCTCGTGCGGGCCTCCCGCGGCACCGGACGGGCGATCGTCCTCACCTGCGTCAGCCTCGTCCTCGGCTTCGGGGTCATGCTCCTCAGCGCATTCGTGCCCGTCCGACGCTTCGGGGAGCTGATCGCCGTCACCGTCGTCGGCGTGCTCATCGGTACCCTCGTCGTTCTTCCCGCACTCATCACGCTCTTCGCCCCACGACGACGTGGCGAGGAGATGCCAGAGCCCGATGGCTCGCCGGCCGACGCCTGAGCCCCGAAGACCGGCACTTCTCGTGCGCCGCTGACGCGAGCATCCGCACGGGACCGCCACGTTGGCAGACCTTCTCGGCGTCCATCCAGGCCCCGCCGAACCGCTGACGCGCTCAGCCGCGAGGGAGCGCGAGAGGCGGACCGCCTACTGGCCGAGCATGTCCAGCATGAACAGCTGGCGCGGCATCAGCCGCAACCGATCCATGTGCGGCTCCACAAGCGCGATCTCGTTGTCCGTGGCCTGCATGCCGATCGGTGTGAAGACCACCGCGAGGGCCTGCTCGCGCTCCGTCAGCTCACGGCCCTCGGTCTGCTGCACGTACGCCGCGGCGTAGCCCCGCACCACCCGTTCCTGGATCCACGAATACTCCCGGTCGCTCATCTCCACCGTGACCTGGGCCTCCTCGCGAATCCCCTGGCGGCGCACCTCCATCCGCCCACGCTCCATGATGAACCGGGCAAACGTGCCCCCGTCCCGGTTGGCCTCGTCCCCATAGATGACCTCCCGCCAGCGCTGCTCGAACGCCTCGAAGTCGTCGCCCATCTCCGCCATGATCCGGTCCTGGATGCGCAGGAACCTGTCCAGCTGAGCGGCCGTGAGCGCCCCGTCCGCCGGTGGCGTGAACTCATGACGGTTCCGCTCGCGCGCCGTCTGACGGCTTCGCTCGGCCTGCCGTTGCGCGTCGCGCACCGCCCCCGCTCCCTCCCGGAACGCGGCGACCCCGTCGGCTCCGATCTCCTGCTCCACGGCGCTCTTGACCCGGTTCACGACGATCCAGGTGCCCACAAGGGCCCCGACCGCGAGCACCAGGACGAGCCCGAGGCAGCCGAAGAGCCACATGCGCCCCGAACCCCCTCCGGCCGCCGGAGGCGCAGAGCCTCCCGCGTTCGGATCCGGCTGTCCCTGTTGCTGGAACTGCGGCTGTCCCTGCTGCGGTGGTTGCGCCTGCTGCTGGAACTGCGGCTGTCCCTGCTGCGGTGGTTGCAGCTGCTGCTTGATCTTTTGATAAACATGCTGGGGT
>REDH01000093.1 GCA_007693585.1 Deltaproteobacteria bacterium | reverse complement strand
CGCGAGGGCGGTCGCACCGTCGGCGCCGGCGTCGTGGCCGAGATCAAGAAGTAGGCGGGGCTACGCAGGACCAATCCCGAGGGTTCGCAGGCTCACGGAGCCGCGCGGCCTCAACGCAATTGCTTCCCAGAGTAGGGCAAGATGGCAGACAAGATTCGAATCAAGCTCAAGGCGTATGATTACACGCTTCTCGACCGGTCCGCGCGCGAGATCATCGAGACGGCGACTCGCTCGGGCGCCAGAGTGGCCGGCCCCATTCCGCTCCGGACGCGAGTGAACCGCTTCACGGTTCTCCGCGGGCCGCACATCGACAAGAAGTCTCGTGAGCAGTTCGAGATTCGTACGCACAAGCGGCTGATCGACATCCTCGATCCGACGGAACAGACGCTCACGGAGCTGATGCGACTGGACCTTTCGGCTGGCGTCGACGTCGAGATCAAGTCCTGACACCGGACCGGCCTGTCCTGCGTGGCAGGCTGCCGTGAGGAGATGCGAGATGAAGCTGGACGTATACAACATCAAGCGCGAGAAGGTCGGGGATGTGGATGTCTCCGATGAGGTGTTCGGCACGGAGGTGAAGCCCCATCTTCACCATCTGATTGTCCGATGGCAGCAGGCAAAGAAGCGTGCCGGGACCCATGCCGTGCTCAATCGGCACGTTGTGAACGGCACGACCAAGAAGCAGGGTCGTCAGAAGGGCAGCGGTCGGGCTCGACACGGGTCACGCAAGGCGCCGATCTTCGTGGGAGGAGGCATTGCGCACGGGCCTCAGCCCCGCGACTATACCTTCAGTGTGCCGAAGAAGGTCCGCCGTGGGGCGCTTCGTTCCGCGCTGTCCGAGAAGGTCGCGGCCGGACGCCTCCTCGTGGTCAACGAGATGGCCTTCCCTGCGCCGCGCACCCGTGATGCGGTGACGGCGTTTCGGGAACTGCAGGTCGACAGGGTCCTCGTGGTGGATACGGAGAACGAGACGCTGCGTCTCTCGGTTCGCAATCTTCCTGGAAGCAAGTACCTGCGTGCCGAGGGAGTCAACGTCTACGACGTCCTCAAGCACGAGTTCGTCCTGATGACCGAGTCAGCGCTCAAGGCGCTGGATGGAGCACTGAAGTCATGAACACGATCTACGACATCATCCGGCGGCCCGTCATCACGGAGAAGAGCAGCTTGCTCGAGGGCGACAACAAGTTCGTCTTCGAGGTCGATCTCCGTGCGAACAAGCACCAGATCCGGACTGCCGTGGAGCGGATCTTCGGCGTGGATGTCCTGTCGGTCAATACGGCCGTCATGCAGGGCAAGCGCAAGCGTTTTGGTCGCAACTTCGGGAAGCGATCCAACTGGAAGAAGGCCGTCGTGACCCTCGCCGAGGGGCAGACGATCAGCTTCTTCGAGGAAGGTCTGGAAGAGGAAGCGCCGTCGACCAGTGACGAGGCGTAGCCGTTTCCCGTATTCCAGCGATTCAGGAGAAGACTGATGGCAATCAAGAAGCACAAGCCCACGAGCCCCGGACGCCGTTTCATGAGCTCCGCGGGATTCGAGGAGATCACGAAGTCGACGCCGGAGCGATCGCTCCTCGGGCCGCTTCGGCGCACCGGGGGCCGGAACAACCACGGCCACATGACCATTCGCCACCGAGGTGGTGGTCACAAGCGGCGATATCGAATCGTCGACTTCAAGCGCGACAAGGTGGGCGTCCCGGCCCGAGTCGCAGGAATCGAGTACGATCCCGTGCGCACGGCGCGTCTCGCTCTCCTCCACTACCGGGATGGTGAGAAGCGCTACATCCTCGCTCCGATCGGACTGTCCGTTGGCGATGAGGTGGTGTCGTCCGCGCACGCGGACATCAAGCCCGGAAATGCGCTGAAGTTGCGTCACATTCCGGTGGGAACCATGGTCCACAACCTCGAGCTGCGGCCCGGAAAGGGGGGGCAGCTGGTCCGGAGCGCTGGCGCAAGCGCGCAGCTCATGGCGAGGGAGGGCAAGTATGCAACCCTGCGTCTGCCGAGCGGAGAGTTCCGCAAGGTGCTTGTGGAGTGCCGGGCGACGATCGGCCAGGTCGGCAACACCGAGCATGCGAACATCAAGATCGGCAAGGCTGGACGGAAGCGCTGGCTCGGCCGTCGTCCCAAGGTTCGTGGTGTGGTCATGAATCCGGTGGATCACCCGCACGGCGGTGGCGAAGGCCGCACCTCGGGTGGCCGGCATCCAGTGACGCCGTGGGGATTCCCCACGAAGGGCAAGCGGACCCGGAGCAACAAGAGAACGGATCGCTTCATCGTGAAGCGTCGACGAACCAAGTAACCAAGGAGTGAATCGTGCCACGTTCCGTCAAGAAGGGGCCGTTCGTCGATGACCACCTCATGAAGAAGGTGGACGAGGCGGTCCAGACCAACAGCAAGAAAGTGATCAAGACCTGGTCGCGCCGTTCGACCATCCTGCCCGAGTTCGTGGGGCTGACCTTCGCGGTGCACAACGGGCGCAAGTTCGTCCCCGTCTTCTGCACCGACAACATGGTTGGCCACAAGCTCGGCGAATTCGCTCCAACCCGGACCTACTACGGGCATGGAGTCGACAAGAAGGCCAAGAAGCGCGCCCGCTGACGAGGAGCAGGTCATGAGCGACAACGAATTCGGAAACCGCGCGAACATCATTCGCCTGAACGGCGTTCGCATTGCACCTCGGAAACTCCGAGTGCTCGTGGACATGATCCGACACATGGATGTCCAGGAAGCCATTACCGTGCTGCAGTATTCGGAGCGTCGTGCAGGGGTTCCCCTCGCGAAGCTCCTGGAGTCCGGGGTGGCCAACATCAGGGAATCCATTCCGGACTGGAACATTGACGATCTGGTTGTGGCCTCGGCCTGGGTGAACGAAGGGCCGACCATGCGTCGGTTCCGTCCACGGGCACGGGGAATGGCCTCGCGGATCAGGAAGCGAACCTCGCAGGTCACGGTTGAGCTGCGACCTGCCGAAGACTGAACGATTGCTGGCGTCCCGGACCGGGCCGCCTGGAGGAAGACATGGGACAGAAGATCCATCCTACCGGACTGCGCGTCGGTATCATCGAGGACTGGCGCAGCAAGTGGTATGAAGAGAAGAACTACGCAAAGTGGCTCCACGAGGATCTCGCGATCCGCCGCCATATTGCAAGTCGCCACGGTGCAACCGGAATCAGCCGTGTCGACATCGAGCGCGCGGCGAGCAAGGTCCGCGTTTCGGTGCATACCGCGAAGCCCGGGGTCATCATCGGCAAGAAGGGGGCGGGTGTTGACCAGTTGCGCAACGAATTGCAGCGGCTGACCGACTCGAGCGTCCTGCTCAACATCGTCGAGGTGCGGAAGGCCGAGCTCGATGCGCAGCTGGTGGCGGAGAACGTCGCGCAGCAACTCGAGCGCCGCGTGTCCTACCGCCGCGCCATGAAGAAGGCCGTTTCGACGACCATGCGCCTCGGCGCCCAGGGAATCCGCATCAACTGCGCCGGTCGTCTTGGCGGCGCGGAGATGAGTCGGCGGGAGTGGTACCTGGAGGGGCGGGTTCCCCTGCACACCCTGCGGGCCAACGTGGACTACGGATTTGCGGAAGCGAAGACGACCTACGGGATCATTGGCGTGAAAGTTTGGATCTTCAAGGGCGAAGTGCTCGACAAGAAGTCCAGGATGGGCTAAGACGCCGCTCCCCTTGTCGTGGATCGAGGAGAAACACGATGCTCAGCCCGCGTAGAATCAAGTTCAGAAAGATGCATAAGGGCCGCATGGGCGGCAAAGCGATTCGTGGAAGTCGCGTGTCCTTCGGTGAGTACGCGCTCGTCGCGCTCGAGCCGGGGTGGCTGACCTCCCGGCAGATCGAAGCGGCCCGTATTGCCACCAACCGCTATGTGAAGCGTCAGGGAAAGCTCTACATCAGGATCTTTCCGGACAAGCCCATCACGAAGAAGCCTGCCGAGACCCGAATGGGAAAGGGCAAGGGCGCGCCGGAGTACTGGGTGGCCGTGGTGAAGCCCGGTCGCGTGCTCTACGAGCTCGAAGGCGTTCCGATGGATGTCGCGCGCGAAGCGTTCCGTCTCGCCGGGCACAAGCTGCCGGTCAAGACGAAGTTCGTCCACCGTGGAGAGATGGTATGAACGCCAGTGACCTTCGAGAGAAGTCTGTGGAAGAGCTTCGGCAGCTCCGTGCGGAGCTGCGGGACAAGCTGTTTCGTGATCGGATGAAGCACTACGCCGGCCAGCTCGACAAGCCGTCGCAGATTCGCGATACGCGTCGGGCGATCGCGCGCCTGGAGACGGTGCTATCGGAGCGCGGCTGAACGCCCGCTGGACCTGAGGACTAGTATGGAAAAGAACCGGCGAAAGACCCGCATCGGCATCATTGCCAGTGACCGGATGGACAAGACCGTGGTCGTCTCGATCGTCAGACGCTTCAAGGAGCCGAAGTACAAGAAGTACGTGACTCGGCGTCTCAAGTACAAGGCCCACGACGAGGTCAATGACTGCAGGGTGGGAGATCGGGTCGAGATCGAGGAGACCCGCCCGCTGAGTCGCGAAAAGCGCTGGCGCGTCGTACGGATCATCGAGCGCGCGCCGATCCTCTAGGATGCCCGCCTGAAGTGGAAGGAGACGAGCAATGATTCAGATGCAGAGCCGGCTGGAAGTGGCCGACAACTCAGGCGCGCGAAAGGTCCAGTGCATCAAGGTGCTCGGCGGGTCCAAGCGCAAGTATGCCGGCCTCGGGGACGTGATCGTCGTCTCCGTGAAGGAGGCGTCCCCGAATGGCAAGGTCAGGAAGGGTGACGTTGTACAGGCCGTCATCGTGAGGACCAGGAAAGCCATCCGGCGAGATGATGGCTCCTACATCCGTTTCGACGAGAACGCTGCGGTTCTGCTCAACAAGCAGGGGCAGCCGCTCGGGAATCGTGTCTTTGGCCCGGTCGCGCGAGAACTTCGCGGACGCGACTTCATGAAGATCGTGTCACTCGCGCCTGAAGTGCTGTGAGGTTCCGATGAAGATCAAGAAGAATGACCTCGTGAAGGTAATCGCGGGCAAGGACCGACTGCTCCCTCCGGCGAGAGTGCTCCGGGTATTCCCCGATCGCGAGAAGGTGATCGTGGAGGGCCGGAACCTCGTGAAGAAGCATATCAAGGGGAATCCCTCTCAGCAGACGGAGAGCCAGATTCTCGAAACGGAAGCGCCGATCCATGTCTCGAACGTGATGCTCTTCTCGGAGAAGATCGGGAAGCCGGTGCGGACCACCAAGCGCTGGGTAGGCAAGGATGGTGCCCTGTTCGAGAACGAGGCTTCGGCACGCGACAGCTTCGACGGTTCCGTTCCGAAGCGGGTTCGCAAGGTGCGCTTCGCGCCGAAGAGTGAAGAAGTCTTCGAATAGTCCGGTCCTCGAGTGGACCCCCAACTCCGGCGACCGGTACGGAACCCGGCGCCCTCTGGAGTGAATCATGCGTATCAAGGACAAGTACAGCCAGGAGGTGGTGCCCGCGCTTCGGGAAACCTTCAGTTACGGCAACATTCACCAGGTTCCGCGACTCGAGAAGGTGGTCGTGAACATCGGCCTCGGAGAGGCAGTCGCGAACCCGAAGGTGGTCGAGCACGCCGTGAACGATCTGTCCCTGATCACGGGTCAGAAGCCCGTCGTGACCCGAGCGCGGAAGAGCATCGCTACGTTCAAGCTCCGTGAAGGCATGCCGATCGGTTGCATGGTCACCCTTCGGCGCGCACGGATGTGGGAATTCGTCGAGCGTTTGTTCAACGTAGCCCTGCCGGCCGTGAGGGACTTCCGCGGATTCTCGCCGAAGGCATTTGACGGGAAGGGCAACTACTCGCTTGGCCTCAAGGAGCAGATCATCTTTCCCGAGATCGACTATGACAAGGTCGACAAGATTCGGGGCATGAACATCTCGTTTGTGACCACCGCGCAGACGGACGAGGAAGGCCGTGTCCTGCTGACGCAACTGGGTCTCCCCTTTCGCAAGTAATCCATCGTTCCGGAGTAGACCGTGGCTCGCAAGTCAATGATCGCGAAAGCGAACAGAAAGCCGAAGTTCAAGGTTCGTGCGCACAACCGGTGCAAGCGCTGTGGGCGCTCCCATGCCTACATTCGCAAGTTCGCCATGTGCCGAATCTGCGTTCGTGAACTCGCCCACCAGGGCATGCTTCCGGGCGTTACCAAGAGCAGCTGGTAGGTCTCCGACCACCACTGGGAATATCGCGCCGTCGCCGAACGGCGGGCTGATTCAGGAAGAAACGACATGACCGATCCAATTGCAGACCTTCTTACGCGCATTCGAAACGCAGGCATGGCCAGACATGCTGTGCTGCGTCTGCCGTCTTCCCGACTGAAGACCGAGATCGCGCGCGTTCTGAAGGAGGAAGGGTACATCGAAGACTACGGCCACGAGGACGGCGTCGGTCCCGGCATTCTTCGCATTGTGCTGCGTTACCACAACGGGCAGCACGTCATCACCCGCATCAAGCGCGAGTCCCGACCTGGCCAGCGTCGATACGTCGCGGCCGACTCGATTCCGAAGGTCATGAACGGATTCGGAATCGCCGTGCTGACAACGAGTCGGGGTGTCATGACCGGACACCAGGCGACCGAGCAAGGGGTGGGGGGCGAGCTGCTCGCTTCCGTGTACTAGGGATTCAAGCTACTGCGTTCGCGGCGTATCTGTCGCGCACGTTGACCAGGAGAATGGACATGTCGCGTATCGGCAAGGCGCCGGTTCCGGTGCCGGACAAGGTAAGAATCACCATCGACGGAAGCGTGGTCGGTGTGCAGGGCCCTCGCGGGACGCTCTCGGCCACGCTGCCCGAGAGGGTGGCGGTGAGCCTGGAGAACAACGAAGTTGTGGTGCAGCGTGAGGACGATGGTCGTCTGGCCCGGGCCGCGCATGGACTCGCGCGCACGCTTGTGGCGAACATGGTGGAAGGTGTCACGACGGGGTTTACCCGGAGCCTGATCATCAATGGTGTCGGCTACCGCTGCGAAGCGCGCGGCGAGCGTTACCTCCTGTTCATTCTCGGCTACTCCCATCCGGTTCTCTATGAACTTCCCGAAGGCGTCACGGCGACCGTGAACCCGAAGGAGAACAGCGTCACCGTCAATGGCCCAGACAAGCAGATCATCGGGATGGTCGCGGCAGAGATTCGTTCTCTGCGCCCGCCTGAGCCCTACAAGGGGAAGGGCATCCGCTATTCCGACGAGACCATCCGCCGCAAGGAAGGCAAGGCAGGCGGCAAGTAGGCCGCGAGGGGTGCAACGATGAGCAAGAAGTTCGAACGTATTCAGCAGGCAAGGGCACGGCGACGGCGTCGCGTCCGGAAGAAGATTCACGGAAGCACCGAGCGGCCCAGACTGACCGTCTATCGCTCGGGGAAGCACATCTACGCTCAGGTCATCGATGATGTGGCCGGCCGAACGCTTGCTGCAGCCTCGTCTGTCAGTCGAGGATTCGAGCGGGGGGAGGGCGAGACCAAGCGTGACTGCTCACGCAAGGTCGGTCAGCTCCTTGCCGAGCGCTGCAAGGATGCCGGGGTGATCTCCGTGGTCTTTGACCGCAATGGCTATCGATACCAGAGCGGGCGCGTCCATGCGCTGGCCGAAGGCGCCCGAGAGGGCGGACTCAAGTTCTAGGAGAGCACCGTGGCGATGAATCCAAGAAGGCAGGGGCGAGACAACATGGACGCGGACAACGAGTTCGTGGACCGCGTGGTCCATATCAATCGCTCCGCCAAGGTCGTGAAGGGAGGCAGGCGGTTCTCCTTCGGGGCGATCGTCGTCGTGGGCGACGAGAACGGACGGGTCGGCGTTGGGCACGGCAAGGCCAACGAGGTGCCCGAGGCCATCCGCAAGGGCAACGAACGAGCCCGGCGTGCCCTGGTGGAGATTCCCCTGGTGGGCGAAGGAACCATCCCGCACGAGATTGTCGGGGAGTTCGGCGCTGGCCGTGTTCTGCTCAAGCCGGCGGGGCCGGGTACCGGCGTCATCGCGGGCGGCGCCGTGCGCGCCGTCCTCGAGGCCGCAGGCGTCCGGAACATCCTGACAAAGAGCCTCGGCTCGAACAATCCGCACAACATGGTGCGTGCCACGCTCGCGGGTCTCAAGGCACTGCAGAGCCCCGCTCTGGTGGCGGCAAAGAGACGGAAGAGCGAAGACGAAGTTACTCGCTGAGAGGTATCCGATGACCGGCAAGGTTGAAGTCACACTGGTCCGCAGCTACAGCGGACGCCCCGAGACCCAGCGGAGAACACTCCGGGCTCTCGGACTGCGCAAGCTCAATCAGGCCGTCGTGCACAACGACAGCCCGGGGCTTCGTGGGCAAATCGCAAAAGTACAGCATCTGGTGCAGGTCGCGCCAGTGCAGGGCTGAACCCGCCTCTGCGGGACACGAGAAGAGGACGTCATCATGGCATTGCACGATCTGCAGCCCGCCGAGGGTTCGACGCGGAACCGGAAGCGAAAGGGGCGAGGCCACTCCGCCGGGCAGGGAAAGACCTGCGGCAAGGGGCACAAGGGCCAGAAGGCACGGGCCGGTGGCTCGACCGCGCGCGGGTTCGAGGGCGGGCAGATGCCGCTCCATCGGCGCCTGCCGAAGCGCGGGTTCCGGAATGACCGCTTCCGAAAGGAGTGGCTGACCCTCAACGTCGCAGACCTCGCCCGCTACGAGGCGGGAAGCACCATCGACCTTGCACGCCTTCGGGAAGACGGACTGATCCGCGGGCGCGGGCGCTATCGGGGGTTGAAGATCCTTGGCAAGGGAGATCTCGCCGTCGCGCTGACCGTCAAGGCGGACCAGTTCACCCGCGGAGCGGAAGCAGCCATCACCTCTGCGGGTGGCACGATCGAGGTGATCTGAGGTGGTCAGCACGCTCACGAATATTGCGAAGATCCCAGAACTTCGGGCGAGGATACTCTTCACCCTGGGGCTGCTGGCGATCTATCGCCTCGGTGTGTTCGTCACCACCCCCGGAGTGGACCGCTCCGTGATGACCGAGGTCATCGCGCAGCGTGCAGGCTTTCTGGGCCTGTTCAACCTCTTCACCGGTGGTGCGCTCGAGCAACTCTCGATCTTCGCGCTCGGCATCATGCCGTACATCTCGGCTGCAATCATCCTGCAGCTACTGGCGGTGGTCGTGCCTACCCTCGAGCGGTTGAAGAAGGAGGGGGAGCAGGGTCGCAAGAAGATCACGCAGTACACGCGCTATGGTACCGTCCTTCTCGCCCTGATTCAGGGAACAGGTATCGCGTTCTACCTGGAGAACCTCAATGACGAGTTCCCCGGGCTTGTGACCGTTGGAGGTCTTTCCTTCAGGCTGATCACGATCATCGCGCTGACGACCGGTACCGTCTTCCTCATGTGGTTGGGCGAGCAGATCACCGAGCGCGGGATCGGCAACGGAATCTCACTGATCATCTTCGCAGGGATCATCGCCGGATTCCCGGCGGGAGCGATCTCGACGATGGAGCAGGTCCAGCGCGGGGAGATCAACCCGCTCGCCTCACTCATTCTGCTGGTGCTCATTCTCGCGACGGTCGCGTTCATCGTGTTCGTGGAGCGTGCACAACGCAGAATCCCGGTTCAGTACGCGAAGCGAACCGTTGGTCGAAAGGTGTACTCGGGTCAGGCGTCCTACCTGCCACTGAAGGTGAACACCTCGGGCGTCATTCCGCCGATCTTCGCCAGCTCGATCCTGATCTTCCCGAGCACCATGGCAGGGTACTTCCAGGACGCCGAGTGGGCGAGTACGCTGCAGATTGCGCTCAATCCGCTCGACTGGCGTTACAATGTTCTCTACGTCATCCTCATCATCTTCTTCTGCTTCTTCTACACGGCCGTCACGTTCAATCCCGTCGATGTCGCCGACAACATGAAGAGAGCGGGGAGTTTCGTGCCCGGTATCCGGCCTGGAAAGAAGACCGCAGAGTACATCGACTACGTGCTGACCCGGATCACGACCGGGGGCGCACTCTATGTCGCTGCGGTCTGCGTCCTTCCAGTGATCATGATGGAATGGTTCCCGATTTCGTTCCTGTACGGCGGAACGGGGCTTCTGATCGTGGTCTCGGTAGGACTGGATACGGTTCAACAGATCGAGGGTCACCTGATTTCAAGGCATTACGAAGGGTTGACTGGCCAGCGGATGTCACGGATTCGCGACAACCTCACCCCTTCCGCGTAGGAGACAGGTCGAATCCGCATGGAGATGCCGGTTGCGTACCGGTGCCCAGTCGTGTATAGCGCGCCCCCCATTTGATCGGCTCTGCCTCGCAGAGGCTGCCGCAGTCAGAGGTAGAAAGATGAAGGTTCGGCCATCCGTGAAGAAGATCTGCGAACACTGCAAGGTGATCCGCCGCAAGGGTGTGGTTCGGGTCATCTGTACCAACCCACGTCACAAGCAGCGACAGGGCTGAGGTCGTCACCCGGCCAGAAGGAGGAAGAATGGCTCGTATTGCCGGTGTAGACCTGCCCGCGCGCAAGCGGGTAGTGATCGGACTCACGTACATTTATGGCATTGGCTCGACCAAGGCCCGTGAGATATGCAAGAAGGCTCAGGTCGGTGAGGACGTCCGCACCGAAGACCTGACGGAGGGAGAGGTTCGGCGCATTCGCGAGCTTCTCCAGAGCGAGTACAAGGTGGAAGGCGACCTGCGGCGCGAGGTCGCGCTGAACGTCAAGCGGCTGATGGATCTCGGGTGCTACCGAGGGCTGCGTCATCGTCGCGGCCTTCCGGTGCGCGGGCAGCGGACTCGAACGAATGCTCGTACCCGAAAGGGACCCCGCCGCGTGGCAATCAAGAAGAAGAAGTAGTTCAGACCAGGCCAACTCGGGAGATCCCTCATGGCAACCAAGAGCTCCGGACGGCGCGTCGGCAAGAAGCGCGTCAAGAAGAATATCCAGAACGGAGTCGCGCACATCGCATCGACGTTCAACAACACCTTGATCACGATCACGGACGTGTCGGGGAACACGATCTCGTGGTCGAGCGCCGGAGCGCGAGGGTTCAAGCACTCTCGGAAGAGCACGCCGTTCGCAGCGCAGATTGCGGCAGAGGATGCTGCGCGCAAGGCCATGGATCACGGCATGAAGTCAGTGGTCGTCTACCTCAAGGGGCCTGGAAGTGGACGCGAATCCGCACTCCGGGCGCTCCAGGGCGCAGGTCTCAAGGTGTCCCTCATTCGGGATGTCACGCCCATCCCGCACAACGGTTGCCGTCCCCCCAAGCGGCGGCGCGTCTAGAGTCAGCCTACGCCCGGGTGCCCGCCGTCCAGTTGTCATGCGCCGTTTTCCGGGTCGCGCATGGACTCACGGGCACGTTCAGCATGCATGCCCGGTCAGAAGCGTGAGGAAAGATGGAGACTATCTGGAAGAACTGGCGTGACCTGATCAAGCCGCGCGAAGTCCGTATCGAGGCCGATACGCGGAGCGAAACGTATGCCCGGTTCCTTGCGGAGCCACTCGAACGCGGGTTCGGGACGACGATCGGCAACGGACTGCGCCGCATTCTCCTCTCTTCGCTGCAGGGGTCGGCCGTTACGGCCGTCCGGATCGAGGGCGCCCTGCACGAACTGCAGACCCTGCCGGAGGTTCGGGAGGACATCGGGGACATCATCCTGAACCTCAAGGAATTGCGACTCCGGTCTTCTTCCGTCGACGAGGTGATGTGCCGACTGGACGTCGAGGGCCCCGCCGTCGTCACGGCAAAGGACATCCACGCCCCACCGACCGTCGAGATCCTCGATCCGGATCAGGTCATCGCGACCCTCTCGGAGAAGGGGCGTCTCCAGATGGAGATGCGGGTGAACGTCGGTCGCGGTTACGTCCCGGCCGAAGAGAACAAGGACGAGGAGTGGCCCGTCGGCTGGATCGCGATCGATGCGCTCTTTTCGCCGATCCTCAAGGTGAACTTCAATGTCTCGGGAGCGCGTGTCGGCTCCCGGACCGACTACGACCGTCTCTCGCTCGAGGTCTGGACGGATGGGTCCGTGACGCCCGAGGATGCCGTTGCGTTCGCCGCGAAGATCATCAAGGACCAGGTCAACATCTTCATCAACTTCGATGAGGGGGCCGAGCCTGAGCTGAAGGTCGAAGAGAGCGTGGATGAGGAGTTCAACGAGAACCTGCTGCGTTCCGTGGAAGAACTCGAGCTTTCGGTGCGGAGTGCCAATTGCCTGCAGAACGCGAATATCCACTTCATCGGCGAGCTTGTGCAGAAGACAGAAGCCGAGATGCTCAAGACGAAGAATTTCGGTCGAAAGTCGCTGAAGGAGATCAAGGAGATTCTCGCCAGCATGGGCCTCTCGCTCGGCATGAAGCTCGACAATTGGCCACCCAGTGAACTCCGCAACCCGGAACCGAAGGAAGCCGGGCGTTGAACCGGGCTCCAGTCGCGTCAGTGCCTGTACGGTCAGCGCTGCTCCCACGAGGATAGAATCATGAGACACCTGAAGCGCGGGCGAAAGCTCAACAGGAATGCGTCCCACCGGAAGGCCATGTTCGCCAATATGGTAACGTCGCTTTTCCTCCATGAACGAATTCAGACGACCACGCCAAAGGCGAAGGAACTTCGACGCTTTGCCGAGCGTCTGATCACGCTCGCGAAGCGAGGCGACCTGCACGCAAGGCGGCAGGCCGCAGCACTCCTCCGGGACGACGAAGTTCTCCGCAAGCTCTTCTCCGAACTCGCCGAACGGTACGCTGAACGCAACGGGGGGTATACCCGGGTGCTGAAGCTGGGCAACCGGCGAGGTGACAATGCGCCCATGGCGCAGATCGAACTGGTCGACGCACCGGCAGTCACCGTCGAGGTGTTCGAGGAACCCGATGTGGACGACGAGAGTCTGGACGCAGGCGGAGAAGAGGAGTCCGCACCTGCGCAGGACTGAAGCACTTGTTCGTCATCGATTGTCCGTGCAACGGGCGCCCGCGATCGCGGAGCGCCCGTCGCTGTTCCTGGTATGGCGGCCTGGCCCGGATGACGTTCTGCGCCGCCCTGATGTCCATCCTCTCCGGATGCGGAGGAACGGTCTCCACGACTTCGGAAGATGCGGGCCTGCTGCGCATCGATGGGCTGGCCGAAGAGACAACGGTTCGAATCGATGGCCTGGCAGTGGGAACGCTGTCCGAGTTCCCAATCGGTATCCCTCTGCGCGCCGGAACGATCAGGGTTGAGCTCCACCCGCCGAACAGTCTCGTGTGGCGAGCAGAGGTCGAGATGCTGCCAGGTGCCATTCTGGAGTGGCGTCTGGAACCGTGGCCGCTGTTCGAAGAGGTCGATCAGGAAGGTGCCGCGGCGTTGCCGCGGCCTCCTGGTGGTGCCAGACACGGGGCCGGTCGGTAGTCGATGGATGGGGTCAGCAGCAGACCGTCGTTCGCGGGGATGCAGTGAAGCGCCACAGCCGTGCCTGCCCCGTCCAGTTCCGCGATCGAACGAATGGCCAGGATGCGAGCCCCCCGTTCGGTTCCCTGAACGCGAACGCGCAGACGCAGGGTCGGGCCCAATCCGGTCGGGCGCTCATGCGAACGGATGGGACGAAGAAATGGTGTGGAGCCGTCCAGTTGAATGGCAACCGGCGAAGCACCGGCATCACTCACCAGGGTCGGGCTAGCGAGATCCGTCCAGCGAAGAATGAGCGCCGTGGGCTCACGCGTCGGTGGTGGTTCGAGACCGAGCGGCAACGATGCCTTCAGACGGATCTCCGCGATGCCATCAGCCGAAGGCAGCCCCGCCGCCAGGGCGTCGCGAAAGCGTTGCGATGACCAGAGGGAGATCTGCAGTCCTGCCAACTGAACGTCATGTCGCACGCACTGTTCTGCAGGGCGAGGAAGTGCTCGGCCTGTCAGGGGTTGAATGGTGAGCGTCGTGGCCGGATCATGCTCGATAGCGGCGCGCAGGCGCTCTGCGACGAGTAACTCGGTGATGTGCGGATCGGGATCCGCACCCAGCCCGTGCGTGGCACGGATTCGAAGGACGGCTGTGCCACCACGGCCAAGGAAGAGTCGAAAGAAGCCCTCCCAGATGCAGGCTCCCGCAAGCGGCTTCATCGAGGAATCGACTGGTGAAGGGACCGGCGACGGGTCGTCCGGTGAGTGCAGCTGCTGTTCGCAACGAAGACCGGAGAGCAGACGCTCGACCAGCTGGTCGACCGGGTCGAATACCGTCGCCGGTCGTTCTTCGATCGGCTCGCACCCAGCGTCTGCCGAGGGGGAGCCGACGCTGCGCTCCGTTGGCCCGCCGGTGTCGATCGGGGCAGGTGTGGTGGTCGCCAGATCACTCCCGGTCGTGTTGCCATGGGTCATGATGAACTCTTCTGGTGAGGTGGCTGGGACGAAGGTCCGGGTTCGCAGGATGAGGGCGCTCTCTCGCGAAGCGAGCAGCCGTGGATATGCAGGGTCTTCCGGAGCCGGTCCGTGGCTTCCCGTGCCAGCCGGACTCGCCAGACTGCCTCTACGGCGGCGGTCGGCCCGGCGTTCAGCACGAGGGTCCCAAGACGGGGAACAACGATTGTGATCTCACCCTGCAGGGAGGGACCGGAACGCTGGCGGCGCTCCGTGGACGCCAGCAACGGTGCGCCGCCGGGCACCGGAACTGTTCCCGCCTTGCTCGGTGATTGGGTCGAGCGCGTTGACGAGTGCGCTCCGTGACTCGCGCCACACGCAGAGAGCTGCCAGGCGGGCTGCGGGCGCTCGAGAGCGCGCAGGGATCCGGGCTCCGCGAGGACGGGCGAGGAGCGTCCGGCGTCATCCGGGACGAACGCTCCGTCGACTTCAAAGGGTCTTGGCTGCCGTTCGCTTCGCAACCTCCGGTGCTCCGGCGTGCAGGTTTGGCCGGACGGGTTCGTGGAGCGACCTCGACGGCTCGCCCCATGGGGGCATCCGGGGCCGCAGCTCTCGGACGCCGGAGTCCGGCGGTGAGTTCCGTCTCGTCCGGGAGAGCCCGGTGCGCGGGGCTGGGGAGTTCTGGAACGGGTCGATCCGGATTCCATGGGAATGTCTCTGGGCCTCGTGGCGGTGTTGCCCATCGAATCGTCGAGCACTCCCGTTCGTTGCACCCCACAAGGTGCGCGCGCAGAAGAATCGTCGATTCCGGGAAAAAAGTTCTTGACAGGGCTTGCAGCGCTCCGGGGTGGGCTTATGAAGGTGGATGTAGGACAACGGTGCACATGATTCCGTCCGCTCGATCCCCCGCCAAAGGAGATTGCCGTCATGAGTGAGAACCGTTCCGCTGCGACTCTGCTCCCTGAAGCCGAAATGATCCGCCTCGTCCGTCGCGCCGTGCGCTCGACGCGCCACGTGGTGCCGCATCAGCTCGATGATGCCGAGTTGCTGCAGATTGGCGTCGTCGAGTGTCTCGAGGCCATGGAGCGGTTCGAGCCCGAGCGAGGTGTTCCACTCAGCGCCTACCTGTGGCCGCGTGTCCGCGGCGGGATCATGGATCGGGCGTGGCGAACGGTCGGCTGGACCCGATCGCAGCTCAGGCACGCGCGTCGCGCTGCGGAGCAGGAATCCGCGGAATCCGCGCATGGCGAGGACACCTCGCCGTACGGGCGGATGAGCAACGCGGCTTCCCGGACGGAGGTGTGTATCGAGCGAATCAGTGCGGATGGTATGGAGACCGAGTTGCCCGGTATGGCCGTGAATGGTCTGGGTGGTTCTCCCGAGCGAATCCTGACCCGCCGCAGCCAGCGCCGTGCCTTGCGCAGCGCTCTCGAATCCCTGTCTTCGGACGAGCGGACTGTCATGCGCGGGATCTACCAGGAGCAGCGGCCGCTCTCCGAGATCGGAAAGGACATAGACCGAAGTCGCTACGGAACATGCCGGCTTCACCGTCGCGTGATCGAGCGTCTCCGAAATCATCCGGATCTGGACTGGGACCCGGACAATGATCTCTCCGAGAGCGGAGAGCTGTTTCCGCTTCGGGCGGAGAAGCAGCGCGAGATCGATCCCCAGCCGGTGCGGTAGCGTAGCCGGCGTGCTTCCGCGTGACTCGAGCTTCCCGGGCGACCGGTGCCGCGGCCTGCCACCGCGGACTCACGCTTCCCGGGCGCGGAACCGGTGTGTGCTCGACTCACCCGGCTGGTCTGCCCACGGGTGTGCGCGTGCTCTGTCGGTACCTGCTGCGCAAGCTGAAGATGATACGCGTCCTGTCGTCCATGGAGGAGTGCATGGCGTTCGAAATGACCACAGCCCTGGCTGGTTCCCTGTCAGGGCCGACGAGTGGATCAGCAGCCTGGAGCGTGGACGAGGGCGGATCCCTCGCGCCCGTCTCCTCGGAACAGGCCGCGTTTGATGTCTCGATGGAGCCATCGGGGTTCGAAGCGCGCGAGAGCGCTCTCACCAGCTCCTCGGTGAACGCGCTCCAGGCATGGCTGGAGCAGGAGCAGCAGCTCGAATCCGCGTTCGCTGCCGTGCTCGACGGGCAGGCTGCCTCTCCTCGCGATCTGATCCATCTTCAGACGCTCGTTGCCGGCGCGAGCCTGCGTATCGAGACCGCCACCCGGCTCGTGGATCGCGCCGTTCAGGCCCTGCGCCAACTCACGCAGATGCAGGTGTGACCGCATGTTGTTCTCGAACCGATTGCTGTTCATCACGATTCCACTCTGTGTCGCAATTGCCTCCTGTTCCGAGGTTCTCGAGCCGGACCTGGTATCCCGCGATGCCCACGAACTCGTTGCTGTGCTCCATGCCGCGGGCATGCAGGCCGATCGTCGGTCCACGGATGGCCGGTGGGAGGTCATCGTGCCGCGAGCAGAGCTGAGTGCAGCACGCGCCCTGCTCGTGCGTGAGGGACTGCCCAGAGTGGAGAGATTCATACCCGACGCACCATCGGGGCTTGTATCGAGCATCGATGAGGAGCGCGCACGGCGGCTCCGTGTTGCCACGGTGTCCCTCGAGGACACCTTGCTCTCCATCGAGGGGGTCATCGATGCCCGGGTTCACGCGGTGCTCCCCGACGGTCCGTCCCGGCGCGGCCTCGCCCAAACGCCCGGTCGCTCGGCGGTCCTGCTCGTGCACCGGCCTGACGCCGTGCTCCCGCCCGACGAGGTCATTCGTTCGCTCGTCATTGGAAGTCTGGAAGGCGTCGATGCCGACCGGGTCACCATCGTCCGGTCCAGAAGAACACCGCCCCCTGCGCCCCCCCGGGAGTGGGTGGCGGTGGGGCCGATTGTCGTGGACGAGGCATCTTCCGGTCCGCTCGTCGTCGTGCTCGGCGGCCTCTGCGCGCTCGTTGTGCTGCTCTCCAGCATCTTGATCGTTGTCTCGTTTCGAGGTCCTTCCCCGCGACGTACGGCCCAGCCATGACGCAGACCTGGCCCGCCACGCTTCCGCTGCCTGTCTCCCACCACCTGCGAAACATCGTGCGCGCAAGGAGGGATTCTGGCCTGTCGCTCGCCGTCGTGCGCGATGCAGCAGCTGTCGCCAGCCTTCTTCGCACCGGGCACGATCCGGTCGGTGTGCGAACCGGCCGTGCCGCCGCTCTGGCTCGGGACCTGTGCTTCAGGAGCACGGGCCTCTATCCCAGACCGTGGCTGGACGCCCCGGCAGCGTCCTTCGCAGGCCGCTTCACTGCGGCTGTTCACGACGACGAGGCCCTCGACCTGCTCTGGCGCAGCCTCCTCGTCCTGCTGGCGAGCCTGCGCTGCGCCCCGCCTGAGCGATCCGCGTCTCGTGCGGCCCGCGCGCGCGCAATCGATGCACTCTTCGGAGCACCCCTCGGCTGGGAAGTCGCTCAGCTCTACCCGGAGGGCATCCCCGTCGAACGCCCCGCACCGCTTCCCCATGCGGATGCGCTCCGCCTCCTGCACCAGTGGGTCAGCCGGATCGAAGCCGTCCGGCCCGCGCCTCCCGAACACGGAGATCCCCATGCATGAATCCGTCGGCAAACAGGCAAACCCGTCATCGACCTCCGCCGGCTGGGTGAATCTTCCCCTCGGAGCGGATGACTCATCCGGTCCGGCTGCTCCCCCCTCCGGCTGGTACGATCTCACCACACTGCAGGCGCGCAGCGCCCTCGCTGCGGAGGTCGCCGAACTGGAGCGCCGCCACGACACCCTGGTCGCCGAGCTCGCCAGGCTCGAACGCGAGAGCGAGCGCGTGCGTGAGAAGGCGCGCGCGGAGGGCGTCGCGGCGGCTGCCGACGATGTGGCCCGCCTGATCGAAGACCTGTGTGCGAGCCAACGGGAGTGGCGCGACCGGGCCCGGACGAGACTGATTCGCGCCACCACCGCGGCCGTCGAGCAGGTCCTGCGCACATCCATCACGACCGACTGCAGCCGAATCGCCGAGTGGGTGGCTTCCGTGCTCGACGAGGTTCCACCGGCGCGAACGCTTCGTCTGAGAGCGGCCCGCGGCACGACAGAACAGCTCGAACGCCTGGGCATCGCTCCCGTGGTGGAGGATCCGCTTCTGCTGCCCGGAGACGTCGTCGTCGAGCGCACGGACGGCCAGCTCGATCTCCGGCTCGAGAACGTCGCGGCCGCCCTGGCCCCATCCATCCTGAACACCTGCGACGAAGAGAGCCCGTTTCCTTCGGACCGCGAAGGCAACGACAGCGCTCCAGCGTCCTCTTCGTCCGATTCCCGAACGGGCACGCCTCTCGCGGCGAGAAGGTCCTCCGAAGTGCGGCCTCCCGTGGCGGGCGATATGCAGGAGCTCTCGCGCACGCTGCTGGTGCCCGTCGGCACCCTCGCTGAGCCGGCGGCCCGGAGGGAGCAGTGAACACATCGGCCGTGCCAACTCGTCCCCGACTGGAGGTTGCGCCTCGCTCCGCCCGCCCGTCCAGCGTGGGTGCCGTGAGTGGCGAGGGCGGGGATCGCTCCCGCCCGCGGACGTGTCTTCCCATCGAGGCCCTGTACTCGGGTCGGATCACGAGCGTCGGCGCAGGGATGCTTCGCGCTCGCCTGCCCAGTGCGGAGATCGGCCAGTGCGTCGAGATCGATCGCAGCGGGCGTCCCCTGATGGCCGAGCTGGTCGGCTTCTCCGATGAGGAGGCTCTGCTGCTCCCGCTGGACGCTGTCGACGGGCTTCGCCCTGGCGCCTCGGCGCGAGCCAGCGCCGTGGGCCACGTCGCGCCCTGCATCGAGCAGGCCCTCGGCCGGGTGATCGACGGGCTCGGTCGGTGCATGCGCACGGGCGAGCAGCTTCCCTCTGGCGAGTCGTTGCTTCGGGCGGCTCCCCCTTCCGCGCTCGGTCGTCGCCCGGTCGAGCGTCCGGTGCCCACCGGGCTTCGGGTCGTCGACGGCATGCTCCCGCTCGGGGAGGGGCAGCGGGTGGGGCTCTTTGCAGGCTCCGGGGTGGGTAAGTCCACGCTGCTCGCCCAGCTCGGGCGAGGCATCGAGGCGGATGTGGTCGTGATGGCGCTCGTGGGGGAACGGGGTCGCGAGGTCGGCGAGTTCATCGAGGTGCTCGAGGCATCCGGTCTGCTGGACCGCACGACGCTGGTGGTCGCGACCGCGGACGCATCCCCCCTGCTGCGGCGCCGGGCGGCGGAGATGGCTACCGCCATCGCAGAGGGCTGGCGGTCGCGGGGCCGGCACGTCCTGCTGCTCGTGGACTCGCTCACCCGCTACGCCCGCGCCCTGAGGGAGGCGGCGCTTCTGCGCGGGGAGCCACCTGCGCGTCGTGGCTATCCGGCCAGCGTCTTTGCCGAGCTGCCCCGCCTCCTCGAGCGTGCCGGCCAGTCGGAGGAGGGGGCCATTACCGCCATCTATACGGTCCTCGTGGACGGGGGAGACATGGAGGAGCCGGTCGCCGACGAGGTGCGCGGGCTCGTGGACGGGCACTGGGTGCTGCGACGCGAGCTGGCCGAGCGGGGCCACTTCCCGGCGGTCGATGTGCCGTCGAGCGTCTCGCGGGTCTTCTCGCGCATCGCATCGTCGGATCACCGGGAGCACGCGTCGAGCGTGCGTCGGATGCTGGAGACCCTGTCCCAGCGCCGGGAGGCCATCGAGCTGGGGCTGTATGAGTATGGCACCCATCCGGCCGTGGACGCGGCCATCGATGCGGAGGAGGAGCTCCTGACCTTCCTGCGGCAGGGGCCGGAGGAGTGGACCGATGCGTCGTGCACGCTCGAGCGACTCGAGGCCCTGGCGGAGCTATCCCATGACTGAAGGCCGCGCATCGGGCCAGGGCCTCGTCGAGGCCCTGCGCCATCGTCGGGAGCGGGCAGAGCGTGAGGTGCTGGTGGCGGCCGCCCGCCTGCGGGAGCTCGAGGAGGCCTTCGGAGGAGCACGCGCCGAGGCAGCCCGGGTGGAGGCCGAGCAGGCGGCCCTCGACGCGCGGCGCGCGCCCGGAGAGTTGCCCGCGTTGCCGGGCTTTCTCGAGGCGTGTGGTTGCAGTAGGCTCGCGCTGCGCGACGTCCGTGCGGTGCTCGAGGCCGCCGACGCGGAGCGGACCGTGGCGCGTGCGGTGCTCGAGCAGGCGCGCGGATCCCTGGCTCTTGCGGCGGGACGTGCGCGTGCCTTCGAGCGTCTGCATTCGCGACGCCGGAGGTATCCTGCGGAGGACGCGGATGAGTGACGCGGCGCTTCACGGGTCGCGAGGGGAGGTGCGGTTGATCGATCTCGGCAGGCAGGAGGGGCGCGAGGGTCAGGAGGCCTGCGTGGAGGGTGTGGTGGACCGCATCCGCTTCGCCTCGCACGACGAGGAGTTCCAGGTGCTCGTCGTTCGGACGCCGTCGGGGCGGTCGCAGACGGTCGTCGCGCGGGGTGGCCTGTTCCGCGAAGGGGAGCAGCTTCGGGCGGCCGGGCGGCTGAAGCGGCATCGAAGCGGGGATCTCCAGCTCGATGCGGAGCGGCTCGAGCGGCCGGTTCCCGCGACCCGGGAGGGGATCGAGGCCTATCTCGGATCCGGGATGATCCCGGGCGTGGGGCCGACGCTCGCCGCCCAGATCGTCGAGACCTTCGGGTCGCGGACCCTCGAGATCCTGGACGGCTCCCCGGAGCGGCTGATCGAGGTGCCGGGCATCGGAGCGCGGCGCCTCGAGAACATCACCTCGGCCTGGGCGGAGCAGCACGCCGTGCGGTCCATCATGATCTTCCTGCAGGGCCATGGCATCTCGCCGCGGTTCGCCGCGCGCATCCACCGCGCCTATGGTGCGGGAGCCGTGCCGGTGGTGGAGCGCGACCCCTACAGGCTCGCCCGTGACATCCGCGGCATCGGGTTTCTGTCCGCGGATCGGATCGCCCGGTCGGTGGGCATCGCACCCGACGACATCCGTCGCCGCCGTGCCGGTCTGGAGCACGTGCTCCACGAGGCGGGGCTGGGCGGCCACCTGTATCTGCCCGATCCCGTGCTGCTCGAGCACGCGGCTGCCCTGCTCGGCCTGGCGGAGGAGCATCTGGTGGCGCCGCTCGATGACCTGGTGCGCGAGACCCGCATCGTCCGCGATCCGATCGAGGGCCAGCCGGACGCCCTCTATCTGCGGGACACCTTCCTCGCCGAGGAGGATGTGGCCCGTCGGGTCGCTGCCCTGCAGGGTTCCACCACACGGATTCCGGTGCCGGATGCCCACGACCTCGAGGTGCTCGAGCGCGGCCTCCCCTTCTCGCTCGCGCCGGGTCAGCGCGAGGCCTTGCGCGTGCTGCTGGGGGCGCCGGTCGGGGTGCTCACCGGAGGCCCCGGGACCGGCAAGACCACGATCGTCCGGGCGCTCGTGGGATGGGTGGCGCGCTGCGGAGCGCGCGTGGAGCTGGCGGCCCCGACGGGGCGGGCCGCCCGCAGGCTCTCGGAGAGCACGGACCGCCCCGCGCGGACCCTGCATCGACTGCTCGAGTTCGATCCGGCCCGCGGTGGCTTCCAGAAGGGCCTCGACGACCCGCTCGACACGGATCTCGTGATCGTCGACGAGGCCTCGATGGTGGACCTCTTCCTGATGCGCGCCCTCGTTCGCGCTCTCGCGCCGGGGACCGCGCTGCTGCTCGTCGGCGACGTGGAGCAGCTCCCGTCGGTGGGAGCGGGCGACGTCCTGCGCGACCTCATCGAGGCCGCGACGCTTCCGGTCGCCCGGCTCGACCGGGTCTTCCGGCAGGCAGAGACCAGCCGAATCGTCGACGCCGCCCACGCCATCCGACAGGGAATGCTCCCCGAGCCGGACACCGGCGCGCGCGGCGAGTTCTTCTTCATTCGCACCGAGAACAGCGAACGCGCAGCCGAACGCGTCGTCGAGCTCGTCACCGAGCGGATCCCTTCGGCCTTCGGGCTCTCTCCGCGCACCGACGTGCAGGTGCTCACGCCCACGCACCGGGGACCCCTCGGCACCCGCGCCCTCAACGAGGCTCTCGGCCACGCCCTCGGCGGGGGAGCGAGCGGCCCGCGGTTCGCCGTGGGCGACAAGGTCATGCAGACCCGCAACAACTACACGCTCGAGACCTTCAACGGCGACATCGGCATCGTCGCCTCCCTCGACCCGGAGTCCGGACGCGTCGCCGTGCGCTTCGAAGACCGGGAGGTGACCTACGGCCCGGAGCACCTCGATGACCTTGACCTCGCCTGGGCCGTCACCGTGCACAAGTCGCAGGGGTCGGAATTCCCCGCGGTCGTGCTCGTCCTGAGCACGCAGCACTACGTGATGCTGCAGCGCAACCTCGTCTACACCGCTGTCACCAGGGCCCGTCAGCTTCTCGTCGTCGTGGGAATGGAGCGTGCGTTGCGGATGGCCGTGGACAACATCCGTTCGGAGCCGCGGTTCACCCGTCTGTCCCGACGCCTCTCGATCCGTACCGCCGAGCGCTGACCGCCCGTCCCCGCCCCTTCCTCTTTCTGGAGGCGAGCTCCGGCCGCCGGCCGTGGATCATTGACGCGGACGTCTGGCATTCGCACCCTCTGTGCGGAGCGGATGGAACGTCCGCGAACTCCGGGTGAGGATGGCGATGCTTCTGGCGATGATTCTGCAGGTGGGTGGGCTGCTGTTCGTGGCGGCGGCGATGGCGCTGGCGGTGCATGTCACCAGCCCGGCCTCCAATCCGCGCCGGCACCGGGCCACGATCGGCAGCATGGTGATGATCGTGCTTCTGATGGGGGCGCTGGCAACGGTCATCCGGGGCATGGCCTATCTCGGGCTTCCCACGGTGCTCGCGGGATGGCTCGTGTACGTTGCGCTGCACTTCTTCATCTACGGGGTGTACCTGGGCCTGGGGTCGTGGCGTGCGCTCCTGATGGGCCCAGCCAAATGGCTTTCGTTCTGGCTGTTTGACGTCATCGCGCGCTGGCTGACCGGTCCGGCGGGCTGAATCGCCGCAGGTGCTGGCCGGCCGGCCCGGAGGGCCGAGTCGCGTTGGCGCACTCCGCGGCACTGGATTCAGGCCTCGTCCGGGTCGAGCCCTGGTCCGCGTGCTGCCAGGGGCATGCGCCACCCGCTACCGAAGGCCCGGCGGGTGACCTTGAGGACCGGCGGTGCCTGGTGTCGCTTGTATTCGTTGATGCGCAGGAGCCGGAGGACGTGTCGAACGGTCTCGTCGTCGTGGCCGGACGCGATGATCTCCCGTGCGCTCTCGCGCTTCTCGACCCATCGCTCGATGATGTCGTCGAGCACGTCGTAGGGCGGGAGGCTGTCCTGGTCGAGCTGTCCGGGCCGCAACTCGGCCGACGGTGGCTTGCGGATGCTGTTGAGCGGAATTCGCACCTGCTCCCGGTTCATCCAGCGCGAGAGGGCCCAGACGACGGTCTTGGGGACGTCGGCGATGACGGCGAGGGCGCCGTTCATGTCACCGTAGAGGGTGCAGTAGCCGACGGCGAGCTCGGACTTGTTGCCGGTGGTGAGCAGCAGCCGTCCGGTGCGGTTGGAGAGGGCCATCAGCAGGGTTCCGCGGATTCGGGACTGGAGGTTCTCCTCCATGAGACCGGGGGGCTGCGGGTCGAGGACGGTGCCGAGGGAGGAGGCGAGGGTGTGGAAGGCGGGGGCGATGGGGATTTCGTGCAGGCGGATGCCGAGCCGGTCTGCGAGCTCGCGGGCATCGGTGAGGCTGTCGGCGGAGGAGACGTCGGAGGGCAGCGCGACGCCGAGCACGTTCTCGGGGCCGATGGCATCGACGGCGAGCGCCGCGGTGAGGGCGGAGTCGATGCCGCCGGAGAGACCGAGGAGGACCTTCTGGAAGCCGGTCTTCCGGACGTAGTCACGGATGCCGAGGGTGAGGGCGGCGTGCAGGGCCTCGATGTCGTCGAGTGTGGGCTGGGCGGGGGCGGCCGGAGGTCCATCGAGGTCATGGATGCAGACGGCTTCGCGGAAGGGAGGACCGGCGAGGCGCAGGGTTCCGTCGGGGCCGTGGACCATGGCTTCGCCGTCGAAGATCAGGTCATCGTTGGCACCGACCTGGTTGACCCACACGATGGGGATGCGGAGGCGTGTGGCGGTGTGCGCGATCATTCGCCGGCGCAGTCGGGGCTTGCGGAGACTGAACGGGCTGGCGGAGATGTTGACGAGGAGATCGATGCCCTGGTCGGCGAGCTGCTGGACGGGATCGGTGGGGTACCTGGGTTGCGCCCAGAAGGTGGGGTCGTTCCAGAGGTCCTCGCAGATGGTGAGACCGAGGCGCCGGCCACGCCAGCGGACGGGGCTGTTCCCGTTCGCAGGGCGGAAGTGTCTGCTCTCGTGGAAGACATCGTAGTCGGGCAGCAGGGTCTTGTGGCGTTCGGCGATCAGTCGTCCTTCGTCGAACAGCAGCACCGCATTGGCGAGGGGCGTTCCGGGGCTGTCGTGGGGGGAGGGCGCGTCCTCGGCGACGAGGAACCCGCTGGTGCGCGCGAGGGACGCGCCTGCCGGGCGGGGCGCGCCCACGATCAGGGCGGGGCCGCCGCAGGTGCTGCTCGCGAGCCGTCTCAGGGCCTGATCGACCTGGTGCTTGAGTTCGGGCCTGTCGAGGAGATCCCGCGGCGGGTATCCGGTGAGAGCGAGCTCGGGCGCGATGCACAGGTCGGCTTGCCGTTGCCGGGCATCGAGGAGCGCCTCTTCGAGGCGGCGGGTGTTTCCGGCGACGTCGCCGACGGTCGGGTTGAGCTGAATCAGGGCGATGCGCATGGGGTTCAGGCGCTGGTGGCGAAGAGGAAGGTGCCTGCGAGGTAGGCGACGAAGAGGGAGACGAGGAGGATGCCGGCGCCTCGGCCGATGGCTCGCCCGCGCAGGGTGAGGGGGATGAGCAGCAGGGAGATGACGAGCATGACGGGCATGTCGAAGGCGACGGCCTGCGGGTCGACGGGGAGCGGGACCACGAGCGCGACGCCGCCGACGACGAAGCCGGTGTTGAAGATGTTGGAGCCGAGGATGTTGCCGAGGGACATGTCGAGCTCCTTCTTGACGGCGGCGATGACGCTGGTGGCGAGCTCGGGCAGCGAGGTCCCGATGGCGACGATGGAGACGCCGATGACCAGCTCGGAGACCCCGATGGTGCGGGCGATGTCGCTGGCGGCGCGGACCATGAGCTGTGCGCCGACGACGAGTGCGGCGAGTCCCGAGAGGAGGACGAGCACGTCGGTCAGCGGGGACGCGGCGTCGGGGTCGACGGCGGGGAGGGCGGCGGTTTCGCGCTGGATCCGGCGTTCCCGCAGTGCCTGGCGGGTGCAGAGGGCGAGGAACCCGCCGATGTACAGGAGGAGCAGGATGGCATCGAGGCGGGAGAAGATGCCGTCGAGGCCGAGGACGATCAGGAGCGCGAGCCCGGCGAGCATGTACGGGATGTCCCGCCGCCGGGCGAGCCGGTCCACGGCGAGCGGCAGGAAGATGGCGGTGAGTCCGACGACGAGGGCGACGTTCGCGATGTTGGAGCCGACGACGTTTCCGACGGCGAGGTCCGGGCTGCCGCCGAGTCCCGCGAGAAGCGAAATGACGAATTCGGGTGCGCTGGTGCCGAAGGCGAGAACGGTGAGTCCGAGGACGAGCCGGGACACGCCGAGGCGGGTGCCGAGTCGCGCGGCGCGTTCGATCATGTGGTCGGCCCCGGCGACGAGGAGCACGAGCCCGACGATGAAGAGGAGGAGGCTTTGCATGGGGCCGAGTGCGCCGCACCCTGCTGGACCGATGGTCCGGGCCGATGGTTCGGGCCCTTCCGTGGGGTCAGGGGTGCGCGAGGTGTGCGGGCGCGCAGGGGGACCGAGGGGTCTGCGTGCCGGGCGGTGGTGATGGTGCGGACCGGCGTTGTCGTCAAGCGGAGGGATGCCCACGAGGCGCGGATTCTGCCGTTCGTGGGAGGGCGCGCACCAGGGCACTCCGGTCCCTGGCTGCGCGTTCGGTGCGGCGGGGAACGCGAGGTTGCCACTCGGCCGTTTCGCTGCTAGGAGGACGCCTGTGAGTCGTCACGAATCCAACTGCCGCCCGTCGCGGCCTGTGACGCTGGTGAAGTCGATGTTCGGATTGCGGATCCTTTCCCGGGTGGTGATGGCACTGGTCTGGTCTGCCCCGATTCTGGGGCTGGGCCTGGGCTGTGGCGGTGGCCAGTCCGTGGAACCGGATGTCGCCACGACGGTGCCCGAGCGCTACCGGTACGGCACGCTGCCCTACGACCGGGTGCGCATCGAGGGCGTGGACATGAACGGGGACGGCCAGGCCGACCAGTTCTACGCGCACGACCGGGACACCGGAACGCTGCTCTGGGTGGAGCGCGATCTGGACTTCAATGGTCACGTGGACCTCTTCGAGTACTTCGACCCCGACGGAGAAGTCGTGGAACGCGAGTTCCTGCTGATGCACGACCGTGAGGTCACGGCCGTGCATTTCTTCCGGGAGGGCGTCCTGGATCGCAAGGAGCTGGCCACGGGCATCGTGGGCAGCGCCCCGATCGTGCAGCTCTTCGACGCCGACGGCGTGCTCCGGCGTGTCGAGCGGGACAGCACGTACGATGGGCGAGTCGACGTCTGGGAGTACTATGAGGAAGGGCTCCTGGTTCGCGTCGCGCGCGATCGCACCGGGGACGGGGAGCCGGACACGTTCGACATCACCAGACGACCAGGCCAGCGCGGGGCGCCCTGACCCCAGCCCCTGAATGCCCGACTTCCAGACCATCGTCGCCGCTGTGGACGCAGCGGAGCCCGCGCGTGAAATTCTCCGGCTCGCCGAGACCCTGACCGCTGCCGTGCCCGGCTCCACTCGGCACGTGCTGCACGCCGTGCCGCCGATCCCGACCAGCCTCCACGAGTCGCTCTTCCCCTTCGCCTGCGTCGGCGATGACGAGGACGCATTGCTCGCGGAGCTTCGCGAGATCGCTGCCCGCCGCACCGCGGACATCGTGTCCCGCCACTGGAAGGGAGTCGCCGCCGCGGAACTCGTGCGGGTGGCCAGCGGCCCCCCGGCCGACACCGTGCTCGAGCTGGCCGACGGTCTCGGGCCGGACATCCTGCTGGTCGGCTCCACCGAGGGCGCCGTCCGGCAGCCCGGCCTTCTGGGCAGCACGGCCGAGCGTTGCCTGCGTCGCGCGAGGCTCCCCATCCTGCTGGTGCGCCGCTCCGGTACGCCCACACCGCGCCGCATCGCCGTCGCGGTCGACCTCACCCCCGACAGCCGCCCGCTGCTCGAGCGCGCGCTCCTTCTGGCGCACGGCCTCAAGGCCCAGGTGCTGCCGATCACCGTGCTGCCGCACGCGGCCGACCTCGACCACGCCGGGCTGCTGCCCCAGGGGGACGGGGTCCCGGGCCGCGTGCGCAAGGAGGTGGAGAAGCGCATGCAGCAGCAGCTCAGCCAGATCGAGTTGCCATTCGCGGTCCGATCCGGGGCGGACGAACAGCTCCTTCCGCCGGTGTTCGGGATCGGTGATCCGGCCCGAACCGTGCTCCAGCACGCCGAGGAGGCCGCCGCCGACCTCCTGGTCATCGGCCGCGCGCGCAGTGAATCCCCGGTGACGGCGCTCGGCCGCACGGCGGAGCATGTCGCGCGCAACAGTCACGCGCACGTCCTGGTCCTCCCGCTCGCCGTCGGGGGCGGTTCGCCGTGACTCCCCTCGAGGAACGCCTCGTTCGTCGACTTGTCGCGTCGCCCGGAGCGATGAGCCGGAACCGCAACTTCGACGCCTTCGAGGAAGCGGGACTGCGGCGTGCCCGCCGCACGGCCCGCCTTCTGCGTCATCTGCTGCGCGAGCTCGACGACAGCGTCGAGGTCATGCGCGTGGTGCCTGCCGCTGCCGATGACGAAGGCGCGTTTCAGGGCCCGCATCCGCTCGGCGGACGGATCGTCCTGCACCTGCGGGATTCAGGGCGCTCGCTCGAGCGTCGCGTGAGCCTCGACGCGCACGAGTATCGGCTGCTGCGCGATCTCGGGGCCGGGGGCCGCCTCCCCGCCCTCGACGATCTCGAGTCCACGACCCGCCCGGCGCGCTGAGACGCCGCGCCACCGGGCCCCCGGCCGCACCGGCCGTGTCGGCATCGGTCCGGGACCGGACGGGTTCGGTCATCCGGCGCGAGGCGTACACGTGACCGGGAGCGCGGGCTGGTCGGCCCGCGCCGGCTGTCCCGACGGTCCGCACCGCGCGCACGCGGTGACCGCACACGCCTGGCCGCCCCTGTTCGACCGCCGACGGTCCGCACCGCGCGCACGCGGTGACCGCACACGCCTGGCCGCCCCTGTTCGACCGCCGGCGTCCGTGCCGCGCGAACGCGGCAACCCGCAAGGTGGCATCCTGCCGGGACGATGGCCCCGACCACGTGACGCCGGCGAGCGTTCAGGGACGGTGCTTGTGGACCCTGACGTGCGGCCCCGGTGGGCAATCGAGCGCCGTCGGCGCGCCGGGCTCGTCCTCCGGGCTTGCAGGGCAGGCCCCGATCCCCCAGGGGTCGGTGATGGTGACGCGCGCGTAGCGGGCCCGCTCGCGCGCATCGAGCTGGTGGATGGTGAGGTCGGCGACCCGGCTGCTGGCGTCGTGGCGCCCGTTGGACGCGAAGAGGTGTTCGATCCGGAGGCCCATGAGCTTCTCGAGCAGCCGGGCTCCCTGCTGGCCGCTGTGGAGCGCGTGGAGACCGGCTTCGTCGGGCGCGATGGGCGGGATGCTCATGAACGCCAGGCCGCCGGAGCCCATGACGCCGCTCAGGTCGGCCACGAAACGGAATTGGTTCCCGGCGAGGGTCCCTGCGGAAGTGTCGAGGGCGAGGAAGTCGAGGCTGGCGATGCGCAGGTGGAAGGTGGTGGGGCCGAAGGCCTGCTGAAAGGCCTCGACACCCGCGCGGTTCTCGACGGGCCCGGGGAGCGCGGTCACCGGCAGGGCGCGGTTGTCGGTCAGCGATCGGAAGCGGTCGAAGCGTTCCTCGCCTCGCTGCGGCTGGGTGATGCCACCGAGAAAGACGGCGTGGTGGGCCTCCCAGCGCTCGGCATCATCGAGGATCCTTCGCAGGCGCTCTCCGTCGGCGTCGGTGGTGCCGACGACCGCGATCCGGAGCTCGGCGAGGTCGCCCGGCACGGCGAAGTCGAGCTCCATGCGGGCACACGGGGGCATCACCACCTCGGCGCGCAGGGCGCCGGGGGCGCCGGGGATCGGGTCCAGTGGCGGCGGCGCGATCTCGATTGGGGGGGCGTCGGTGCGGGCACAGTCGGCAGCCGCGCGGTCCTCGGTGGCAAGAGGGCGAAGCCGGGCGGTGCGCTCGGCGTTCGGGTCGGCGTTGTCGATGCGGAGGATGAGGCTGGCGTTGGTGGGGTTCCCGTTGACGAGGACGATGGATGGCCATGGCGCATTGGCTCTCAGCGAGACGTGAAAGCCGTCGGGTTGCTGGTCCACGGCCTGGAATCGGCCAGGCGTGATGGCCGCGGTGAGTCGATCGTCGCGCCCGAACGTGCCCTGCTGGAGTCCATCCTGCCGGTCGAGTCGGCCGGAGGAGAAGTCCTGGCACGCCAGGAGCGCGAGAGCGGCCGCGAGCGCAATGACCAGGGCGCGGCGGCCGATGTCCGGGGCCGTCTGTGGAGTCCTGCGCTTGCGGTCGGCGCCGGGTGATGGGTAGTGTCGCCGGGCGCCGCGCGCATGTGCGGTGCGCTGCCGTCTGCCGCCGTGCTGCGCATGAAGTCCGATTCGGGCCGCCATCGATTCTCTCCGCTGATCGCGCTCGGCTACCTGTTGTCGTGGCCGGTGATGCTGCTGCTGGGAGTGTACGCTTCCGTCGTGCTCGGGCTCAATACCCGACCCGGGGCGGAGCTGGTGGGTGGCGTGCTCGACCGGGTCCTCCCGGGGGCCGTCACGGTGTCCCATGTGGCGATCGGGCCCACGCTGCAACGGGTGGAGCTCTTCGGTGGGCACTTTCGTGACCTGGAGGGACGGGAGACGATTCGCGCCCGCTATGCCACCTGCGTCTTCCGGCCGGAGGAGCTGGGGCTGTGGCGCGTGCGCTTCGATCGGTGCCTGGTCCGCGACGGCGAGGTCCTGGTGCACGAGCTGCCGAACGGGGACTTCGGCATCGAGCAGGTGTTCACGGGGCGGTTCGGCGAGCCCGGACTCGCCGACAACCCGCCGCGCTTCCGGTTCACCAACGTCACCCTCGAGAACATCGACGCCCTCATCAACCTCGAGGACGCCTTCTTTCGACTGGACGGCGTGGATCTTCGCAACGCGGGCTTCGAGATCACGAACCGCTCCTTCCATCTGGCCGTCGGGGCCGCCGACGTGCGGGGGGGACGCATCGTGGTGTCCGAGCGCCTGGTGAACCTGGGCGGGGGCCTCCCGGACTGGGAGACGGCGCTCTGGGAGCAACGACGCTCGCGCGACCCGTGGTCGGTCGCCCACGAACCGTTGCCCGATCCGTCCTCCGGCGAGCGGGGCCTGCTGGAACTCGAGGTGTTCTCGGGCGAAATCCGCGGCTTCCTGTGGGAGGACTACTGGTTCGGGTTCGACGCCGCGCGGTTCTCGCTGACCGGGACCGAGCTCGACGCCACCGGTCGCGTGAGGGTCATCGCCGAGCGACCGAAGTTCCCGCAGCGCGAGTCCGCCATCCTCACCGTGGAAGGCGGGGCGACCCTCGACATCGCGCCGGACCATCCCGTCTTCGAGTGGGCGCTGCCCGGGGTGGTCACCGCGTTGCCGGACTCGCGCATCGAGCCGCTGCCCGTCCAGGCGTACGGCACCATGCGCTTCTTCGACGGCCGCACCCGCCTTGCCTTCGACCACCTGCAGATCCTCGACTGGCCGGTGGAACGGTTCGAGGCGGATCTCCAGCTCGTGGACGGTGTGGTGACGCTGGGCGAGGGTGCCCGCGCTCGGCTGTGGGGCGGCGAGGTGACCGGCAACGGGCGCTTCGAACCCCGCACGGGCGACTGGTCCCTTCGCCTGTGTGCCGCCGGACTCTCCGTTCGCGAGGCGCTGCGGCCCTGGTGGGCGGGAGACTCCGACGCCGACCTGGACGAGCTCCTCGATGCTCGCCTGTTCACCTCCCCCTCGCGGTGCGTTCCCGGTGACTCCGAGGCCGGGATTCACGCGAACGGCTCGCTCACCCTCAAGGCGCTCGAGGTGGCCCCCGCCGCGACGACGCCGGAGGACAAGGAGATCCAGCCGCCGATGGTCGGCGCCGAGATCCGCGGGCTCCAGGTGCGCTGGCCCCGCGTACCCGCCCTCCTCCCCGTGCGTGCGCTCCGCCTCGACCTCGCCGCCGTGCTCGACCAGCGCGGGCGCGTGCGCATCGGCTTCGCCGACGGCTCACCCGGGCTGCAGGCGCGCGCCGCGGGCACCCGCGTCGAGTTCGGCGGACTCCTCGACACCGTCGCCGGCTCCCTGTCCGACGGTCGCCTCCTGCTGGACACCGACGACCTCGCCGCCTGGGCACGACGCTGGGGCGTCGAGGCCCTGCCGGACGGGCTTGCCCTCCGCTTCTCGGGCCCCGTCTCCGGCCCGGTCGACTCCCCGGTGTTCGGCGACTCGACCCTGACCGCCTCCCTCGAACGGACCACCGGAGCCGTTCCCGCGTTCAACGCGATCGCACGCCTGCGCACCGGACCCCGCAGCCTCGACCTCGACGACCTGCGCGTCACCTCCGGCGCAGGAAACGCACGCGCGCGAGGCCGGATCGGGCTCTTCGACGGGGCACCCTGGCGCGTGCGCACCGACCCCGCTCTCGCGTTCGAGGCCGAGGTCGATGACGTGGCCCTCGAGTTCTTCGTGCGCGACGTCGACCTCGCGGCGCGCCTCGACGGTACCTTCACCGTGGGGGGGCGCACCTCGGCCCCGGAGGTCGACGGCCGCGTCGAGGCCGAGGACCTGCTGGTCCTCGGCGAACCCATCGAGCGGCTCGACGCCTCGCTCGCCTGGCGTCCCGGCCTCCTCGCCATCGAGGACTTCACCCTGCGCAAGGGCCTCGGCGAGGCCGCCGGACGGATCGTGCTCGACCTCGCGCGTGAACACGTGGACGCCCGCGTCGAGGCCTGTGGCATTCGCCCGCAGGACTTCTCCACCCTCGACGCGGCAGACCTCGAGCTGCAGGCCGACCTGTGCCTGGAGGTCGACGCCCTCGGGCCCTGGGTGGAGCCCCGCATCCGCGGCTGGCTGACCGCGGACCGCATCCGCCTCTGGCAGCGGCCCCTCTCCAACCTCTCGGCCACCGTCCACACCTTCGACTGCCCAGCACCCTACACCGGTCAGACCTGTCTCGAACTCGAGGGCGCCCTCGCCGGCGACTTCATGATCGAGGGCCGCATCCCCCTTCGCGAAGGCCCCGCCTGGATCTCCGCCCACTTCACCGACCTCCGGCCCCAGTCCTACTTCCAGGAGCTGCGCGGTGTGCTCGATACCGCCGCCATGACCGGGGAAGCCGCCTTCACCTGGGACCCCCGCGGCTCCGGCTCCATGGGCGCCATCCTCGCCCTCGACGCCCTCTCCTTCTCCGTTCGCGACGGAAGCCAGCAGTTCGCGATGCCCCGCCCCGGAGTCGTCGCCTGGCGGATGTCCCCCGGAGACACCACCGCAACCCACATGCTCTACCTCGAGGACTTCGCCCTCGCCACCGAAGGACGCGAAGTCCGCATCGAGGGCAGCCTCGACGACTTCGCCCGCCTCGGCCTCGACATCGACGGCGAGGTCGACTTCGCCCTCCTGCGCCTGCTGCCCGACCTCGTCGTCGACGCCGAGGGCGTCGCCGACGTCCGCATCCGCGTCGACGGCACCCTCGCCGAACCCCGCATCGACGGCTTCGCCGAGTTCGGCGAGGCCCGCGTCGCTCCGCGCGGCCTCGGCACCAACGTCCTCCTCGAACCCGGTCGCGTCGAACTGACCAGCGACGCCATCCTCCTCCTCCCCGACGACCCCGTTCGCGGCACCCTCTTCGGCGGCGACTTCGTCGCCACCGGACGCATCCCCCTCCAGGGCCTCCTCCCCCACGGCGCCGACCTCGACGTCTTCGTCAACGGACTCGTCTACCGCATCCCCAACGAGCTCGTCATCACGCTCCTCGCCGACGTCCGCTTCGTCGCCGAGGCCTTCGAGGACCCCGAAACCTGGTCCCTCTCCGGCGACGTCGAAGTGCAGGACGCCCGATACTTCCGCAACTTCGACGTCATCAGCGACCAGCTCGCCTTCGGCGAACTCCGCCGCCCCACCCAGCGCTTCGAACCCCCCGTCTGGGAAGCCGTCCCCGAACTCGGCGCCATCCTCCTCGACCTCAACGTCACCGGGCGCGACCGATTCCGCGTCGAAAGCCGCGTCGCCAGCGCCGTCCTCCAGCTCGAGCTCCAGCTCGACCTCGTCGTCCGCGACCGCCTCCGCGCCATGACTGTCCTCGGCGAGGCCGACATCCTCGAGGGCGGCACCGTCAACTACCGCGGCCGACGATTCGAGATCGTCCGGGGCGTCCTCGCCTTCGACGGCTTCCGCGACGAGGAAGGCTACCCCATGCCCGTCCTCGACGCCGAAATGCAGGCCGCCATCCGCCCCTGCGTCCGCCGACAGCGGGACACCCTCAACGTCGGCGTCGACCCCACCAGCCGGGACATCGGCGCCGGCGACAGCGTCCTCCTCACCGCCTACCTCGACGGACGCCTCCCCTACGAGGTCGCCTTCGTCCTCGAGAGCACCCCCTTCTACGACCAGCGCGACCTCCTCTCGCTCATCCTCACCGGCTGCACCCTCGACGAGCTCACCGCCGCCTCCGCCGGCGCCCCCACCGTCGACCTCGTCTTCCGACCCGTCATCGAGGCCGTCGAACGCAACGTCGAAGAGCGCCTCGACGTCGACGACGTCGACATCGTCCCCACCGCCGAGGGCGCCGCCGAGATCACCATCCGCGACGAAGTCACCGAACGACTCGCCTGGACCCTCAACGCCCGCGTCGGCTCCGAAGAATCCAACGAACAGACCTTCCGCGTCGAGTACAAGCTCCTCGACTGGCTCATTCTGGACGTCCGCGAACAGTCCCGCCGACAGGAGGGCTTCACCCTCGATGCCGGCTTCCGCTTCCGATTGCGGGTGGACTGATGATGCCGCAACCGCCGCAACTGCACCCCCGGCCCCACGCGCCCCACGGCCTCGTGCGCCCCACGCCCCCCCGGGTCCCCACGCCCCCCCGGGTCCCCACGCCCGCAGCCACGCTTCGGCTGCGGCTTCCCGCGAGGCCCGCGGCCGCATCGTGCACCGCCGTCTCCGCCCCCACGCCCGCCGCCGCCACACCGCTGCAGCGCCTCGCGACCGCCTCCGCGACCCTCGCGCCAGTGGCCCTCGCCCTGCTCCTCCTCCTCGTCGCCTCCCCCGTCCTCGCCGACCCCGCCGCCCTCCACCCGACCGCGCCCGGCCAGCCCCTGCCCATCTCTCCGGCCGCTCCTCCCGAACAGACCCCCGACCGCGAGGGCGATGTCCACGAACCCCCCGCCCTCCCCGAGGGCGCCGTGCTCGCGGAACTCCGCATCACCTGCCCGCTCGACCGCTGCGCACCGGAACACCCCTTCGCCGAGCGCCTCGCGCGCGCCACCGGCCTGACCACCGGAGCCCCCGTTGACGCCGCCGCCCTCGCCGCCGCCGCGCGAGTGCTCGCCGACATCGGCTTCTTCGCCGAAGTCGAGACCCGCGCCGAATCCACCGCCGACGGGGTGGCGGTGGAGTTCGTCCTCACCCCCCACGTCCTCATCCGCCGCGTGCGCGTGCGAGGCTCCACCGCCCTCGGCGACGAAATCCGCCGCCGCCTCCTCTTCCGTCGCGGGCAGATCCTTCCCCCGGGGGATACCCTCGCCCAGCGTCAGGAGGCGGCGATCCTCGACTTCTTCTCCCGGCGGGGGTGGTTCGATGCGCAGGTCGAGATCACCACGCGCGAGATCACGCCCTGGCTCGTGGACGTCCAGATCCGGGTCGACCCCGGGCAGCGCCTGCGCGTGGACCGCATTCACCTCCGAGGCCACGAGCACTTCTCGTACGAGGAACTCCGCGACATGATGCTCGGCGAGTTCAACTTCCTCCAGGCGTTCACCGCCGAGCGGTTCCTCCGCGCCCAGGAGGCCATCATCCGGCGCTACCGCGAGGAAGGCTTCCTGCAGGCGCGCGTGGTGCGGCAGGGCTTCCGCCTGCACCGCGAGGACGGCACCGCGCACCTCTTCCTCGAGATCCGCGAGGGCGAACGCTGGCGCGTGGAGTTCACCGGCAACGAGGTCTTCCGCACCCGGGAGCTGCTCTCGGGCCTCGGCTTCTACGAGTCCGGCATCATCGACGACGAGGAGCTGCGGGTCGCCTCGCGCGAGATCGAGTCCCGCTACGCCGCAGTGGGGTACTACTTCGCCGAGGTGACCGTGACCCAGCGGCGCGACCCCGACGGCCTTCGCGTGCTCCGCTTCCAGGTGGACGAAGGGGTGCGCTCGGAGCTCCTGTCCATCGCCTTCGAGGGACTCACGGCCCTGCGCACGTCCGAAGTGCTGAACGCCTGGGAGACCCGCACCTACAGCATCTTCAGCCCGGGCGGCTACCTCCAGTGGCCCCTGCTGGAGCGCGACCTGCGGACCCTGCAGACCCTGCTCCACGAGACCGGGTACCTCTCGGCGCGGGTCGAGCGCGTCGTCGTGGTCGCCGAGAGAGGCGGGCGCGAGCTGCACCTGCGCGTGTTCGTCGACGAAGGGCCGCGCACGACCGTCGCCGACGTCGCCGTCCGCGGGATCGACGACGACATCCACACCCAGCGCGCCTCCCTGTCCATGGGCCCGGGGGAGCCGTTCTCGCAGGCCGGGCTCGTCCGCGACCAGGAGCTCCTGCGCACCTTCCACGAGCGCCGCGGCGCGGGGCAGGTCGAGGTCACCTCCGTGTGCCTCGACGACCGCGGCCGGGCCGTGAGCTGCCTGCCGCCCGTGCCCCCGGCCGAGTGCCGCCTGAACCTCGCCACCCAGCGACGCGAGGCTTGCCACCGCAGCAGCATCGAGGCCGAAGGCGTGCGCGTCGACGACTGCCGCCTGTTTCGCCCCGAGGCCGCTTGCCGCGTGGTCACCCGGGACGAGCGACAGACCGTGCGCCTCGAGCACCGCGTCGACATGCGGGTGGCGACCTCCCTCGGCGAGGTCTTCGTGCGCGGAACCCATGTCACCCGCGAGGGCGTCGTGCGCCGCGAGCTCCCCTTCACCCCCGGCGACCCCTTCGACGCAGGCGCGCTCCTCGCCGGGCAGTCCAGCCTGCGCGGTCTCGGGCTCTACAACTCCGTGCGCATGGTGACCGTGGACCCCGGCGAGGACGCGCACGCCCCCGAAGGCGAGCAGCCGCCCGTCGTCGTGAGCGTACACCTCGAGGAGACGCCGTACCGATCCGTGGACTACCGCGTCGGAATCGAGGGCCGGCTGCAGGCCCTCTCCGACGTGCTCGTCCTCCAGACCAACGAGGTGAGCTGGCGCGACATCAACATCTTCGGATCCGCGATGGAGCTGCGCTTCGTCGGCGAGCTCGACGTGGACATCCTCACCCCGTCCCGCATCGCGCAGGAGGAGTTCGACGCAGCCCTGCGCGCCATCTGGTTCGACCCGCGGTTCCGCCTGTTCGGCGCGCTGCGCCGCCCCTGGGAAGCCCGCGCCGAGCTGTTCTGGGACTACGAGCTGCTCGCTCCGCCCCCCACCCCGCAGCAGTGGCAAACCGGGCTCGACCTGCGCATCCGCCAGGAATTCCAGCGCCGCTCCGGCCTCTTCTTCCAGCTCGGCTTCACCGTCCGGCACGTCGCCTCCCGCGACCAGAGCGACCCCGAGCTGCTCCGCGACCGCTTCGACAGCGCCCTCATCCTCTCCGTCATCCCGCGCCTGACCCTCGAGCGGCGAGACAACCCCCTCAACCCCACCCGCGGCTTCTTCGGCGAGACCTCCCTCGAGCTCGCCGACGACTTCGTCGGCCTCCTCAACACCCGCCGCTACACCAAGTTCTCCCTGCGCGGCAGCCAGTTCGTCCCGCTCGGCCGCAGCGGCTTCGTCCTCGGCACCAACGCCCGCTTCGGCGCCGCCACCGGCGGGATCACCGACGGCCTGCGCCCCGCCCGCGACGGCTACAGCCTCCCCCTCTCCGAGCGCTTCCGCCTGGGCGGCGTCAACTCCCTGCGCGGCTTCGGCGAAGGCGCCATCCGGGCCCCCGGCTCCGAAGCCTTCGGCGGCGACATCCTCGTCTCCGGAAACGTCGAGCTCCGCTACCCCTTCCTGCGCGACATGGGCCTCAACGGCGCCCTCTTCCTCGACACCGGGCAGCTCGGCCGCAGCCTCGGCGACCTCTCCGCCGACGAGCTGCGCTGGAGCACCGGCTTCGGACTGCGCTGGCTCATCGCCGACCTCATCCCCCTCGTCGTCGACTACGGCATCGCCCTCGACCGCCGCCCCGGCGAAGGCGCGGGCCGCCTCCACTTCAACGTGGGCTACACGTTCTGACGCCGCGCCCCGACGACGCCCGCACGTCAGCGGTAGCCCATCGCCCTGAGCGCCTCGAAGTACTCCTTGCGCGTCACCCGCTCGTTGAACAGGTGGAACTCCTGCCCCCGCAGCCCCACGCAGCCGAAGCAGTGGACGCAGTCCACACAGTCCTCGCAGCGCACCAGAAAGGCACTGCGCACACACCGCACGCTCTGCCGGCAGTGGCTGCTGTCGTGCAGGTCCGCACACTCGGCGCAGTGGGTGCAGCCGGTGCACGCCCGGCAGTCGGTGCAGTAGGAGCAGCGCCAGCAGTCCTCGCAGCGCACGCAGAAGGTCGAGCCCCGCACACCGCGGCAGCCCTCGCATGCGTAGTTCTCGTCGAGCCGCGGGTCGGGCACGTGGCTTCGGCGCAGCTCGGCGATCCGGGCCTCGATGCGGGCGGGGGTCAGGTCTTCGAACGCATCCATGCGCGCAACTCCAGGACGATGCTGCCATACCGGCCGCTCTGGTCGGTCTCCGGGGCCCAGCCGAGCACGTGCTCCTCGCCGGCGCCGGCACACCAGGCGATCAGGGCGGGCTTGAGGACGGGTTCGCCGTCACGGGACTGGCGCCCCTTGCCCGTGACGACGCGGGTGAAGCGCACCCCTTCCCGGCGCTGGTGGTGCACGAACGCTTCGATCTCGCCGAGGGCCTCGCGGCGGCGCAGGTGGCGCACGTTGAGCACGGGCATGGGTTCGCGGGTGCGGCGCGAGCGGCGCAGGAGGTCGCGCTGGGCGCCATCGAGGGTGGGCTCGTGAAGGTCCGCGGCGGAGAGGGTGTCGAGCTGTCGGGCGGAGTGCCAGGAGATGCCGACGAAGCTGTGGCGCTCGAGCGCGGCGCGGCGGTCGTCCATGCGGCGCACGTCGGTGCCGACGGCCTCGAGGAAGAGCAGGTCGTCGTCGGTCGGTCCCTCCCGGTCGTCGTCGGGGACGTCCGCGGTCGACGGGGTCTCCCCGGAGCCCGGGTCCACGATCTCCACGTCGTCGCCGAGGGGGCTGGCGACGTTCCCGCCGAACTTGGCGTCCCAGGCGGTGGGGTCATCGAGGCGCTCGAAGGCAAGGGCCATGGCCTCCTCGGGGGAGAGGGCGCGCGGCGGGGGCGGTGCGGGTGCGGGCTCCGGGACGATCGGCGCGGGGGCGTTCACGGGGGCCGGCGCGGCAGCATTGCGCTTCTTCCCCTTCTTCCCGCGGGGCGGGTCGGGCTGGAGGCCGGCGTCGCGGAGGGCGTGGCCGAGGGAGCCGAGGTCCTGGGAGGAGCCGGATCGGTCGGCGGTGCCCGCGGAGGCCCCCTTCCTTCCGTTGTCCTGTGGTCCTCGCTTTCGGCGTCGGGCGGCCATGTGGGGGTCAGGGGAGGAGGGGGAAGAGGTGTCCGTCGTCGGGGGCGAGGACGGGGCAGGGGGCGCGCTCCCGGAGGCGGGGGAGGAGCGTGTCGTCGTGGAGGGCGAGGGGGTAGCGGTGGACGATGGCGAGCTGGTCGGGCGGGTTCTCGGCGATGGCGTCGAGGATGGCGGAGGGGGTGAGGTGGCCTTCGAGGGGGGTGCCGTCGGGGAATCCGCATTCGAGGACGGCGAGGGAGGCGTTGCGGACGAGGTGGGGGAGGGCGTCGCAGGGGCCGGTGTCGCCGGGCCAGGCGAGGGTGGCGCGGTTGGGGAGGGTGATGCGCCAGCCGATGGAGGAGGGGTGGTGCCGGACGGGGGCGGACTCGATGTGGAGTCCGAGGAGGTGGAGGTCCTCGCCGGGGTGGAGGGGGCGGAGTGC
>REDH01000193.1 GCA_007693585.1 Deltaproteobacteria bacterium | reverse complement strand
GCTGCGACGACATGGAGCCGTTCGCCAGCACCACACCCGCCGTGCCGTTGGGCGCGAGGTGATGCACGATGTGCTGGAGCCACGCGAAATTCGCGTTGCCCGCAGGCGGGGTGCCGTACTTCCAGCGCACGTCCTCCGCGAGCCGCTCGCCGCCCCAGTTCGAGATGTTGAACGGCGGGTTCGCCATCACGTAGTCGGCGCGCAGGTCAGGGTGGAGGTCCCGGTGGAAGGTGTCGGCGTGCTGCTTGCCGAGCTTCGCCTCGATCCCGCGGATCGCCATGTTCATTCGGGCCATGCGCCAGGTGGTCGCGTTGGACTCCTGGCCGTAGACGGTCACGGCGTTCCGCCTGCCACCGTGGGCGTCGATGAACTTGATGGACTGCACGAACATGCCGCCCGAGCCGCAGCACGGGTCGTAGACGCGGCCCTGGTAGGGCTCCAGCATCTCCACCAGCACCCGGACCACGCTCGCCGGCGTGTAGAACTCGCCGCCGCCCCGACCCTCGGCCGAGGCGAAGCGGGACAGGAAGTACTCGTAGACCCGTCCCAGGGTATCCTTCTCGCGGTGTGCCGCGGTACCGAGCCCGATGCCCGAGATCAGGTCGATCAGCTCGCCGAGCTTGTGCTTGTCGAGGGCCGGGAGGGCGTAGACCTTCGGGAGCGCACCCTTGAGCACGGGGTTGTCGGCCTCGATGGCGTCCATCGCGTCGTCGAGCGCCTTGCCTATGGTCGGCTGCTTCGCCTGGCCCTGAAGGGTGGACCACCGCGCGATCTTCGGCACCCAGAAGACGTGCTCCGCGAGATACTCGTCCCGGTCCTCGAGCAGCGCCTCCAGCTCGGCACTTCGCTCCTCCTCGTCCGGGATGAACTCCTGCGAGTTCGGGTCGAGGATGGGGCCGGAGATAGCCTCCTGCCGCTCCTCGAAAGCGTCCGAAATGTACTTCAGGAAGATCAGGCCGAGCACGACGTGCTTGTACTCGGCGGGATCCATGTTGTTGCGCAGCACATCCGCGGCTGCCCACAGCTTGTCTTCGAAGCCGAGTGCGTTGCCGTTCGGAGTGTCCGCATTCTTGCGCGTGGCCATAACTTCCAAGTTCCCCGGAGCGGTCAGACAGCGGTACCCAATGAGCAAGCACCACAGCTCACGATCGATCTCTCACACGCTCACCCTGACCCGGAGGGTACCACGGGGCCTGCGTGGGGCGCCAGTCACTCCGAGGCAGCCGGGGTGACGTCTGGTGGTGGCGCGTCTTCACGAGCTACCCTACACGAACTGTCCGAATTCCCGATACACCCCTGGCTACCCTGCCTATCGGGTTGACTGACAACCATCCCGTCGTCACGATGGACGGCGTACCGTCCTGACCCGAACCGCGCGAAGGCGTTGCACGCCCTCTCCGCCCCCTTCTTCTGCGGTTTCCTCATGCGTCTTCGTAGCCTGGCCTTCGTCGTGTGTCTGACCCTCATCACCGGTTGCGACGCCGAACCGAGCAGCCCGGAGGCGGACCTGATTCGAGACCAGCTCCGTGCGGCCGATTATGCGCAAACCTTCGCGCGCGCGCCGGGGTGGGAGTCGCCGCGGCAGCCCGAGGCGGGTGGTGCACACGGCCCCTTCATTGACATCTACATCAACAGTGTCGTCGCCGACGCACTCGCCGGCGAGGATGCCCTCGATCGTTGGCCCGACGGCGCGCTGATCGTCAAGGACGGCTGGGACGATGCCGAGGGTGAAGTCCATCTCTACTTCGCGTTCATGGAACGACGGCCGGAGGGCTGGTTCTGGGGTGAGTATCGGGGCGACGGTTCACTGGTGGCCGCGGGGGTCGACGAGCCGAGGTGCGCAAACTGCCACAGTGCCGGTCAGGACTCGGTGTTCGCGTTCAGACTGCCCACGGGCCGTTGACGCTCGCGCCCTCGAACGGCCGGCCAATGGGATTCGTCTTTCTGGATTCACGGAATGGGCGCAGCTGGGATCGAACCAGCGACCGCCTGCTTGTAAGGCAGGAGCTCTCCCGCTGAGCTATACGCCCGAGTGGGCCCCTGGGGCCGAGGGGGGTATGTCCGTGGACGTTCGGGCTGTCAAGGCGAGAGCCCGGCGGTGGCGGAGGTGTCCGCGATGGGTCGTCCGCAGGCGCTGTCGGTGTCCTCGGTGGTTTCCTCGGCGTCGCTTGCGCGCACGTCCGGGGGGAGGATGGGGAGTTTGAGCTTTCGTCCGAATCGTTCGGGGTCTTCGAGGCGGAGGGCGTTCTGGAGGACTTCGTCCATGTGTTCGACGGCGATGATTTCCATGGCTCGTCGTACGGAGCGCGGGACATCGCGGAGGTCCTTGGTGTTGTCCTTCGGGATGAGGACGGTGCGGACGCCTGCGCGGTGTGCGGCGAGGATCTTCTCCTTGAGTCCGCCGATGGGGAGGACGCGTCCGCGGAGGGTGATTTCTCCGGTCATGGCCACGTCGCGGCGCACGGGGATGCGGGTGAGCGCGGAGACGAGTGAGGTGACCATGGTGATGCCGGCGGAGGGGCCGTCCTTGGGGGAGGCGCCTTCGGGGAAGTGCACGTGGATGTCGATCTTCTGGTAGAAGTCGCCGTTGAGGCCGAGGTTGAGGGCTCGGCTGCGGACGTAGGAGAGTGCGGCCTGTGCGGACTCCTGCATGACATCGCCGAGCTTTCCGGTGATGATGAGTTTTCCGGCGCCGGGCATGATGGTGACCTCATTGGTGAGGAGCACGCCTCCGTACATGGTCCAGGCGAGGCCGTTGGTGAGTCCGATCTCGTCGCGTTCCTCGGTGGCTTCGTTCTTGAAGCGTTCGGGGCCGAGGAACCCGGAGATCATGCCTGCGGTGACCCGGAATCGCTGCTTGTCGGAGCCGGAGACGACCTCACGTGCGATCTTCCTGCAGACGGAGGCGACTTCGCGTTCGAGGTTTCGGACGCCGGCTTCGCGGGTGTATCCGTTGATGATGCGTCGGACGGCGGCGTCGGAGAACTCGACCTCGACCTCGTCGAGCCCGTTGGCCTCGCGTTGCTTGTCGATGAGGTAGGTGCGGGCGATGTTGAGTTTCTCGAACTCGGTGTAGCCGGGGATCTCGATGACCTCCATGCGGTCGCGCAGTGGGATCGGGATGGCCGAGATGTTGTTCGCCGTGGTGATGAACATGATCTCGGAGAGGTCGTAATCGAGGTCGAGGTAGTGGTCGTTGAAGGTGGCGTTCTGTTCGGGGTCGAGCACTTCGAGGAGCGCGCTGGAGGGGTCTCCGCGGAAGTCCATCGACATCTTGTCGATTTCGTCGAGGAGGAAGACGGGGTTGTTGGAGCCGGCCTTCCGGAGGGACTGGATGATCTTTCCGGGGAGTGCGCCGATGTAGGTGCGTCGGTGTCCGCGGATCTCGGCTTCGTCGCGCACGCCGCCGAGGGAGAGGCGGACGAATTCGCGGCTGGTGGAGCGGGCGATGGAGCGGGCGAGGGAGGTCTTTCCGACGCCGGGGGGTCCGACGAAGCAGAGGATGGGTCCGCGCATGCGGTCGACGAGCTTGTGAACGCTGAGGTATTCGAGGATGCGTTCCTTGGGCTTGCGGAGGCCGTAGTGGTCGCTGTCGAGGATGGCGCGAGCGTTCTCGATCTCGAGGTTTTCCTCGGTGGTTTCGGTCCAGGGCAGGGCGAGGACCCAGTCGATGTAGTTTCGGACGACGGTGGCCTCGGCGCTCATGGGGCTCATCATCTTGAGCTTGCGGAGTTCCTTTCGGAGGCGCTGTCCGGCTTCCTCGCTGAGTGGCTTGTTGCGGATCCGTTCCTCGAGCTCTTCGAGCTCGTTCTTGAACTCGTCGCGTTCTCCGCCGAGTTCCTTCTGGATCTGCTGCATCTGTTCGTTGAGGTAGTAGTCCTTCTGAGTGCGCTCCATCTGCTTCTTCACGCGGGAGCGGATTTTCCGTTCGACCTGGAGGATCTCGATCTCGGCCTGCATGAGTTCGAGCAGACGTTCGAGGCGTTCGCTGGGGTCTTCGGTCTCGAGGATCTTCTGCTTGTCGTTGAGCTTGAGGGAGAGGTGGGCGACGATGGTATCGGCGAGTCTGGCGGGGTCACCGATGGAGGCGACGGAGGCCAGCATTTCCGGCGGGATGCGTTTGTTGAGCTTGACGTAGTTCTCGAAGCTCTCGCGCACGGACTGCATGAGGGCTTCGACTTCCTGGTTGAACTCGACGGTCTCGCGGATTTCGGAGACGGATGCGACGAAGAAGGGGTCGCTCTGGGGATAGTCGTGGATTCGGGCGCGTCGTTTGCCTTCGACGAGCACCTTGACGGTGCCGTCGGGCAGGCGGAGGAGCTGGATGATGTTTCCGACGGTGCCGGTCCAGAAGATGTCCTCGGGTCGCGGGTCGTTGGTCTTGGCGCGTCGCTGTGCGCTGAGGACGACTTCGCGTGAGCCTTTCATGGCTTCTTCGAGGGCGCGGATGGACTTTTCGCGGCCGACGAAGAGGGGGACGACCATGTGGGGGAAGATGATGATGTCGCGCAGGGGCAGGAGGGGCAGGGCGCGTCGTCCTTCGTCCGCGCTGCCGCCATCCTTGGGGTTGCTGGGTGCCATTGGGGTCCGTGGGTCGGGTCGGTTATCGTGTTGTGGGTCGGGCGGCGCCCTCAGGCGGTTTCCGCTGCGCTGTGGCGCAGGATGCGTGGGCTCGCGCCGTCCAGGATGACGTCTTCGGAGATGACGATGCCGGAGATGTCGGGGTCGTCGGGTGCGTCGTACATGATGGGCATCATGGCGCGTTCGAGGACGGCGCGGAGGCCGCGTGCTCCGGAGCGCTGTGCGCGTGATTCCCGGGCGACGGCGCGGAGGGCCTCCTCGGTGAACTCGAGTTCGATGCCGTCGAGTCGGAAGAGCTTCCGGTACTGGCGGACGAGCGCGTTCTTCGGTTCGGTGAGGACCTGCAGGAGGGCATTCTCGTCGAGTTCGGCGAGGGTGGCGACGACGGGGATTCTGCCGATGAACTCGGGGATGAGTCCGAACTTGAGCAGGTCCTCGGGTTCGAGGTGTCGGAGGAGGTCGATGTCTTCCTCGAGGAGTTCGGGCAGTCGGTTGTCGGCGCGGAAGCCGATGCCTCGTCGTCCGCTGCGTTGCCGGATGATGTCATCGAGCCCGCTGAAGGCGCCGCCGCAGATGAAGAGGATGTTGGTGGTGTCGACGCGGACGAATTCCTGCTGGGGGTGCTTTCGTCCGCCCTTTGGGGGGACGTGAGCGATGGTGCCCTCGAGGATCTTGAGGAGGGCCTGCTGGACTCCTTCGCCGGAGACGTCGCGGGTGATGGAGGGGTTTTCGGAGCGGCGGGCGATCTTGTCGATTTCGTCGATGTAGATGATCCCGCGCTCGGCGCGCTCGACGTCGTGGTCGGCGGCCTGGAGGAGGCTGACGATGATGTTCTCCACGTCCTCGCCGACGTAGCCGGCTTCGGTGAGGCTGGTGGCATCGACGATGGTGAAGGGGACGTCGAGGGTGCGGGCGAGGGTCTGTGCGAGGAGGGTCTTTCCGCTGCCGGTGGGTCCGATGAGCAGGATGTTGCTCTTTTCGAGTTCGACGTGGCGGGAGGGGGGGGCGTAGATGCGCTTGTAGTGGTTGTGGACGGCGACGGAGAGCACCTTCTTGGCGCGGTCCTGTCCGATGACGTAGTCGTCGAGGACCTCGCGGATCCGGGCGGGGGGCATGGTGGTGCGGCGTGCGTCGGTGATGCGTCCACGGATGAGCTGTTCGTCGACGATCTCGCCGCACAGTTCGACGCACTCGTCGCAGATGTACACGACGGGTCCTGCGATGAGCTTTCGGACCTCGTGCTGCCCCTTGCCGCAGAAGGAGCAGCTCGGGTGCCCGTCGTGCGTGCCTCGATCTCGACTCACAGGGTCCTCCGGGGGGATTCGTGCCACTCCGTCGGGGTGGAGGGGCTTCGTCGTCGCGTCACTCGGGACGCGGCTCGTTCCGGGTCAACACCTCGTCCACGAGTCCGTAGTCCCGGGCTTCCCAGGCACCCATGAAGTAGTCGCGGTCGGAGTCCCTGCGGATACGGTCGTAGTCCTGTCCGGTGTGCCGCACGAGGATCTCGGTGAGGAGTTCCTTCATCTTGAGTATTTCGCGGGCCTGGATGTCGATGTCGGAGGCCTGTCCGCTGACGCCGCCCAGGGGCTGGTGGATGAGGACCCTGCTGTTGGGCAGTGCGTATCGTTGTCCCGCCTCACCGCCGGCGAGCAGGACGGCGCCCATGCTGGCGGCCTGTCCGATGCAGATCGTCGACACCTTGGGTCGGATGTACTGCATGGTGTCGTAGATCGCGAGCCCGGCGGTCACCGATCCTCCGGGGGAGTTGATGTAGAGCTGGATCTCCCGTTCGGGGTCCTCGCTCTCGAGGTAGAGGAGCTGCGCGATGATGACGTTGGCCACCTGATCGTTCACGGGGGTGCCGAGGAATACGATCCGGTCCTTGAGCAGGCGCGAGTAGATGTCCCAGGCGCGCTCACCGCGATGGCTCTGTTCGACGACGAAGGGAATGGACAACGCAGGCTCCTCTTCGGGGGTTGAATCAGGCGGGGGCCGTCCGAGCACGGCCTCCCTATCCTAGCCATGAAATGCGCAGAGAAAACCCCGCAGCGCCAGCCTCGCGGTCCGGGTCGGGCGAGCGCCGGTCCTGCGCCGCGCGCGTCAGTCTTCTTCGGCCTCGGCGGCGTCGGGTTCGGGGGAGGCGTCGACGAGCTTGCCCTGGGCGATCAGGTGGTCCTGCACCTTCTCGAAGAGGAGGCGTCCGCGGAGGCCTTCCTTCGCGTCGTCGGTGGCGAGCGAGGCGCGGACCCTTGCTTCGGGGACGCTGTTCTTCGCCGCCACGCGCGTGACCCAGGCGTCGATGTCTGCGTCATCGACGCGGATGGACTCGGCCTTGGCGATCTCGCGCAGCAGCAGCGCCTCGTGCATCGATTCCCGGACCCGCCCTTCCATCTGCTCGGCGAACGAGCGAATGAACTGGGCGAACTCGGGGGAGCGCAGCTTCTCCTCGGGGATTCCGCCGAGGCTGCGGCGGGCCTCTTCGGCGGCCTGCGCCCGCACGAAGCCGTCGGGGAGCGTGACGGGGTTGGCCTCCCGGAGCTTCTCGCCGAGGGCGGTGCGGGCGGCGCTCGTGCGCTGCTCCTCGCGGGCTTCCTGCAGTCGAGCGCGGACCTTCTGGCGCAGCTCGAGGAGCGTCTCGCCCTCGCCCACTTCGCGCGCGAAGGCGTCGTCGAGCTCGGGGAGCTCGCGGCGCTTGATCTCGGAGACGGTGAGGTCGAGTTCCACGTCCTGTCCGGCGAGGGTCTCGACGCTGAACTCGGTCGGGAGCGTGATCGTGACGCGCTTCGCCTCGCCGCGGGTCGCGCCGAGGAGGCCTTCGCGCAGTCCGGTGGGGAGGTCGTCGCTGTCCACGCGGATCTCCTGGTCGTCGGCGAAGATCTGTTCGACCTCGCCCTCCCCCACGGCCTTGTAGCTGGCGACGACGATGTCGCCGTCCTCGACGACATCGCGGTCCTCGACGGGGACCAGGCGTTCCAGCTCGCCGCGCATGCGCTCGACCTCGGTGTCGATCTCGGCGTCGGCGACTTCGGCGGGGGGCACTTCCAGCTCGAGCTGGAGGTATCCGGTCGGGCTCACCTCGGGGTATCGTTCGGCGACGAAGCGAAAGCGCACGGCGCCGCCGCGTGCGCCCTCGGTGACGGTGGGCTGCTGCACGTGGATGGTGCCTTCGAGGGCGTCGTCCCCGAGGATCTCGACGAGGGTGCGTTCGACCACGCGCTGGACGGCGTCGGCTCGGGCGGAGGCGCCATGGCGCCGGCGCACTTCGCGCATGGGCACCTTTCCGGGTCGGAAGCCCTTGATCTTGACGCGCTTCGACAGCTGGAGGAGCACGCGCTCGGCCTCGGCGTTCACCGCGTCTTCGGGCACGGTGACTTCGACTTCTCGCGAGACCTCGTCCTCGCTCACAATGTTGAACTCCATGACGGTTCCTTCCTCGGTTCGGACTGGACGATGCGGCGGCACCGGAACGCGGGCGCCGGGACGGCGAACAGGGGCGGAGCACTAGGCCCCACCCGGTGTCGCGTCAAGGCTGCATGGGGCGGGGTGGTTGCGTCGCGGATGTCGGGAAACGACGCCGCCGCCCCTCCGGTCGGGAGGGGCGGCGGTGAAGTGCGCCCTGAAGGAATCGAACCTTCAACCAACGGATTAAGAGTCCGCTGCTCTGCCAATTGAGCTAAGGGCGCATTGCTGACCGTTGTTCAGTACACTCGGCAGGATTCGAACCTGCGACCTACGGATTCGAAGTCCGGCGCTCTATCCAGCTGAGCTACGAGTGCGCCACCGGCGGTCGGCCGGCAGGGGTGGGTGACGGGACTTGAACCCGCGACTTCCGGTACCACAAACCGGCGCTCTAACCGACTGAGCTACACCCACCACGTGCTCGCGTGGGGCCCGGCGGGCTCCCTGCGAAACGGGCGCCGGTCTTATCCGCCGCGGTGCCGGACGTCAAGCGATTTGTGCCGCGGAGGGGCTCCGCTTCAGCACGCCCGACAGGATTCGAACCTGTGACCATCGGCTTAGAAGGCCGGTGCTCTATCCAGCTGAGCTACGGGCGCTCACTCAATCGGGGCGACAGGATTCGAACCTGCGACCTACGGTACCCAAAACCGTCGCGCTACCAGGCTGCGCCACGCCCCGAGACGGCGCGGACGCTAGCCGCACACGCCCCTGTCCGCAACCCTGATCAGCGCACGAAGGCCTCGCCCCGCACGGCTTCCTCGAAGGCGTGCAGCGCGCGCCCGCGATGGCTATGCTGCGCCTTCTCCTCCGGGTCCCACTCCGCCAGGCTCCGGCCGTCCCCGGCCACGAAGATCGGGTCGTAGCCGAAGCCGCCATCCCCGCGCCCGGCCGCTCCGATCCGTCCCTCGAAGCTCCCCGCGAAGGTCCGCACGCGGTACACCTTCTCGCGGTGGAGCACGCGCACATCGCCCGGCACCGGGATCCGGTCGAGCTCCAGGGCCTCGCCCGGCTCACCGCGCAGGCGCTGCGCGAATGCCAGCACGCACCGGAACCGTGCCGATCGGTCGGCCTCGTCGACCCCCGACAGCGCTTCCAGCAGCTTCTCGTTGTTCCGTGCGTCGGTCGCGTCCTCGCCGGCGTAGCGCGAGGAGTGCACCCCGGGCGCCCCGGCCAGGGCATCCACCTCGAGTCCGGAGTCGTCCGCCAGCGCGGGCAGCCCCGACGCCTTCGACCAGGCGAGGGCCTTGCGCACGGCGTTGCCGACGAAGGTCTCCCCGTCCTCCTCCACGTCCATCTCGATGCCGAGCTCCGCGGGGGTGCGCAGGCGCCATCCGGTCCCCTCCAGCACCCGACGAATCTCTTCGATCTTCTTCGCGTTCCCCGTCGCCACGATCAGGTCAGCCATCCGCAATCTCCTTCGGCCAGACCCGCTCGGCCGCCGCGCCCAGGGCCGCCCGCTGTGCCGCGTGCAGGTTGTCGATTCCGCGCTCCGCCAGGTCCAGCAGCGCGTCGAGCTCGGTCCGGGTGTAGGCGCCGTCCTCTCCGGTGGCCTGCACCTCGATCCATCCGCCCGGGGTCGCCCGCACGAAATTCGCGTCCACGGTGGCCTGCACGTCCTCGCCATAGTCGAGGTCGAGCAGCGCCTGCCCGCGGACGATCCCGCAGGACACCCCGGCCACCGCGGCCCGCAGCGGGTTCGACGCAAGCGCTCCCCGGTCCATGAGGTGGTCCACGGCGAGGGCGAGGGCCACGAATCCCCCGGTGATCGACGCGGTGCGTGTGCCCGCGTCGGCTTCCAGGACCTCGCAGTCCACGTGCAGGGTCCACTCGCCGAGGCGCTCGAGGTCGATGGCGGCCCGCAGGCTGCGGCCCACGAGGCGCTGGATCTCGTGGGTGCGGCCCTTCACCTTTCCCGTGCTCGACTCGCGGGCCGACCGGCTCGGCGTGGAGCCCGGGGCCATGGCGTACTCGGCGGTCAGCCAGCCGCCGCGGCCCTCGCGGAAGCGGGGGACACCCTCGACGGCGGACACGGTGCACAGCACGGTGGTCCCACCGCACCGGATGAGCGCGGAGCCCGCCGGGGCCTTCGTGAATCGCGGGATGATCTCCACTGCGCGGAGCGCATCAGGCGCCCTCTCCGTCCGCATGCCGTCCTCTCGATGGGGGTGTGCCGCGGCCGTGGGCCGCAGGTCAGCGCGCCGCGCCGGTGGTGGGCACGGTCGCCATGCCCTCGGCGGTCGGCGCGGGGGAGTCCCGGTGGGGCGGCGGGGTCCACTCCGCAACCGCCTCGGTGGTCCACCGGTCGAATTCGGTGAGCCCGCCGACGAGGGCGTGGACGAGCCGCTGCTGGTAGGTTTCGTCCGCGAGCCGCTCGCCTTCCCGCGCATTCGTCAGGAATCCCAGTTCGACGACGACGGCGGGCATGCGGGCGCCGCGCAGGACCCGGAACCGCCCTTCGCGCACGTTGCGGTCGCGGGCGCCGGTCTCGGCGATGAGCCGTCCCTGCACGGCCTCGGCGAGGCGGGCGCTCTGGCGGAGCGCGGCGTGGTGCTGGAGGTCGTGGCGGATGACGGAGACGAGGTCACCGGCGACCCCGACGGGCAGCCGTGCGCGGGTGGCGCCGAGGGCGGCCTGGCCGGGAACGACCTCACCGATGGCGGTGCCTTCCGGGGCGAGGAAGAAGGTCTCGATGCCGTGAGCGCCCGGGTTGACGGCGCCATTGAGGTGGATGCTCACGAAGAGGTCGGCGCCCACGCTGTTGGCGAGGTGCGTGCGGTCCTCGAGGGGCACGTACACGTCCTCCTCGCGGGTGAGGATGACGGTGAGGGTGGGGTCGCGCTCGAGGAGGGCGTCGCGGAGCTGGAACGCGATCTGCAGCACGAGCTCCTTCTCTTCGGTGCCGCAGGGTCCGGTGGTGCCGGTGTCCTCTCCGCCGTGTCCCGGGTCGAGGACGATGGTCCGCACCGCCGTCAGTCCGTCCGCGGCCTGTGCGGTCGGGGCGAGGGTGCCGAGCAGGAGCAGCGGCAGCATGAGCGAGACGATCGGGGGGAACTTGACGTGCACGGCGGGCTCCGGAAACGTCCGTCGGTGGCGCCCGTGGGGCGCGGAGCTTCTGGCATGTCACGGTATGGCAAGGCGATCGATCGCACAAAAAATCGGCGGGCTGGCGCTGGTGGTGACGATGGTGACCGCGGTCCACGCCCCCGTGGAGGGGACGGAGGCGTGTGCGGAGGACCTGATCCGGGTCCTTCGGGACCGGGGGTACCATGTGGAGATCGACGTGGCCCCGGATCCGCGTGCGGAGAGCATCGTGGATCACGTCTGTGCGTTGCCGCTGCCGCACCGGGACACGGTTCGTGCGGCGATGGATCATCGGCGGGGGCACGTGGAGGCGCCGTTCCTGACGTATCGTGAGGCGCGGGCGATGGCGGCTCGGGCGTCGGGTTCTCCGGCGCCGTGGTGCGCGTTGCGCGACGAGGTCATCGCGGCGGAGTGGCGTCACCGGCGCTTGCGCCTGGAGCTCCTGGCGGGGGCGTTGCTGGGGTTGCTCGCGTTCGCGGTCGGGGCCTTCCGGCTGGTTCAGAAGGCGAAGTAGAGTCCGACGTTGAGGTCGAGCTGGAAGGAGAACTGCCCGAGGAGGAGCATCGGGTAGACGTTGGCCTGCATGCCCATGGCCTCGCTGAACATGAAGACGAGTCCGGGGCCGCCGCCGATGTGGATGGGTCCTTCGCGGGTGGTGTCGTTGATCGTCGTCCCGTCGATGGGCAGGGAGACGAGGTGGGAGACGTATCCGTAGCCGGCGCCGCCATCGAAGGAGATGCGCACGGGCATCTCGTCGACGAGGAAGTAGCGTGCCTTGATGCCGAAGAGGGGGAGGAACTCGGTGCTGGAGTCGAGGAAGACGGTCTGGAGTCGGAGGAAGGGCACGACGTGGAAGGAGGAGCCGCGGGGGGAGAAGCCGAATTCGGTGTAGAGGTGGAGGGGTGTGGCGGCGAAGCCGCTGTTGAAGTTCACCTGGTCGGCGTAGACGCGGGGGTCGCCGGTGGCGAGGCCGGCGCCGGTGCCGAGGCCGAGGGTGAAGTGGAAGACCTCGTCGGCGAGGGAGGGTTCGTCGCCGCGCCGGTCGCGGTCGCGGTCCCGGTCGCGGTCGCGGCGGTCGCGGTCGCGGCCGACGGCGTCCTCGGGGCGTTCGGCGGCGCCCATGATGGGCACGTTGAGGGGGCGCGAGGGACCGGCGACCTGGGCGATGGCGCGTCCGCTGCGGTCGAAGGCCTGGATGTAGTAGTCGATGTGCATGCGCTGGATGGCGCGGTCGGGGATCTCGCCGCGCCAGGTGATTCCGTCGGCCTGGACCTCCATCTCGACGGGACGGAAGCCGGATTCGCCGAAGACGCGATAGGAGATGACGACGCGTCCTGCGGGGGCTTCGACGGGCAGCCGTGCTTCGAGGCGCAGGGGTTGCCCTGCGCGGGCCATGGGGGGAGCGGCGTGCTGGAGCTCGGCGGATGCGGCCGGGGCGGGAGTGGGTGCCGGTGCGGGCGCGGGTGTGGGTGTCGGAGCGGGGCGGTCCCGCCAGGGTCCTTCGGCCCGCGCGCGTTCGAAGAGTTCGTCGAGGGTGGGGGTGATGTAGAACTCGTGGATGACGGCGTTGGGGTCGACGGCGAGGGCGCGTCGGAAGGCTTCGATGGAGGCGGCTTCGTCCCCGCTTGCGCCGTGGATGATACCGGTCAGCAGGTGGATCTCGAGGAGGAAGGCGCTGTCGAGGCGGTGTCGTTCGGCGAGCTGTCTTGCTTCGCCGAGTTTTTCGAGGGCGCTTTCGAACTCGAGGAAGTCGTAGTCGTCGTAGGCGGCCTCGATGAGTCCGTCGACGCGCTCGGCCTGGGGGCTGGCATGTGCCGGCCCGGCGAGGGCGAGGGAGGTGACGAGTGCGGCGGCGCAGGCGAGGAGAGGGAGCAGACGGGCCATGGGAGTGCCATCGCGAGAGGGCCGTGCGAGCGTCGTGTACCGGCGCGATGTCCGGGGTCGGGCTCGCTAGCGCTGGGTGATGTGGAATTCGACGCGTCGGTTGAGGGCTCGGCCTTCCCGGGTGTCGTTGGTGGCGACGGGTCGGTCCGGTCCGAATCCGACGGAGGTGAGTCTTGCCGCGCTGATGCCCTGCTGGATGAGGTATGTGCGGACGCTGTTGGCGCGGTCGTTGGAGAGTTGCATGTTGTGGGCACGTCGTCCGGTGGAGTCGGTGTGCCCTTCGATGCGGAGGTGGATCGAGGGGTTTCGTTCGAGGACGCGGACGATGTCGTTGAGGACGGCGAAGGAGCCGCTGCCGGTGATGGTGGCGCGGTTGAGTTCGAAGTTGATGGCCTCGTTGATCTCGATGCGGTCCTGGGTGACGACGACGAGCATGGGCTCTTCCTCGACGACGAGGGTGCATTCGTCGTGGTCGGCGCAGTTGGGGTGGTCGCAGTCGACTTCGGGGTTGTGTTCGGTGCAGGGTTCGCAGCGCGGGTCGTCGAGGCAGAACGGGTGGTCGCAGTCGACTTCATCCGGGTTGTGCGAGCCGCATGGTGCGCAGCGGTCGTCCTGAGCGCAGTTGGGGTGGTCGCAATCGACGAGGTCGGTGTGGCTGCCGCAGGGCAGGCACTCTTCGCGGTCCTGGCAGTTGGGGTGGTTGCAGTCGATCTCGGGGTTGTGTGCGGTGCAGGGTCCGCACTCGGGGTGTCCTGCGCAGTTGGGGTGGCTGCAGTCGACCTCGAGGTTTTCGGGGGTGCACGGGTCGGGCGCGGGCTGGACGACCTCGATGCCGAAGCACTCATCGCGTCCGTCGACGATATTGGCGACGGCCTGGATGTTGGTTCGGGAGATCTCGAGGTGTCTCAGGGCGGCGGAGTACAATCCGCGCTGCATGGCGTAGCCGAGGAAGTCGAGGTGGGACTCGGCGAGGGCGATCTCGCGTTCCGCGTCGCAGCGGAGCGCGGCTTCGTGGAGTCGTTCGACCTCGGAGGCGATCTCCCGGCGTTCCTGTCGGAGCTGGGAGCCGCTGGTGCAGGCTGCGAGGTGAGCGAGCAGGCCGAGTGCCACGAGGGTGGCGAGCACCTGGAGGGGGGAGAACCTGGGACGCGTTGCGGACATGGGTGCCTCCATCAGGGCAGTCGCCGGTCAAGGTCACTGGCGCCGCGCTGGGGGCTGCGCTGTGCGCGTCGGGTTGCCTCGTCGGCGAACTGGCGGGCGAGCTCTCCGTATTCGAGGGCCTTCTGGTAGCGCCCCTGGCCCCACTCTTCGCGGGCCTTGTCGAGGTACTCCACGGCGAGGGTGTACTCGTAGACGGCGAAGCGATCGGCTTCGGCGCTTTCCGCGTCTTCGACGGCGCGGGAGGCCTGGGCGATCTCGGGGGTGGCGAGCACGGGTCCGCAGGCGATCGCGGCGAGGGACAGGGTCCCTGTGAGCGCGAAGGCCGCGACGGCGCGACGAATGGAAAACGACCTGTAGGCGCTGCTGTTCACCTGACCTCCTGTGGCCACCGACGCGAAGCCTGACCGGACGCACCGCGGTGCGGGCGGGATCCCTGGCCGGACAGCGATGCCCGGGCCGTCACCTGTCCGCGAGGCTCCGGGCAACCCCGGCGCCCTGGCATGGGGCCGGCGACACGGTGCGCCGGGCATGTCCGCAGCCTTCCGGGACCCGTCGGGGCGTAGCAGAGCGATTCCACCGGTGTCAACAATCGGGCGCCGCGCCCCGGGGCGGGCCACGCGCGCGTTGACGCGGTCGCGTGCGCCGCGCATACCCTGCCCGCGGCGGCCCCCCTCCCCTCCTCCCCATCCGAGCCCCGGGCATGACGATCCCCTGCGCGCACTGCGGCGCCACCACCGCCGACCCGATGTACTGCGGGAGCTGCGGGACCGCCCGCGACGGCGAGGCCCTCCTCGCTCCGGGAAAGACGGTGCACTTCCCGGATCGCGATCTGCGGATCGCGGTGGACGAGCCGGTGCCCCATGCCCCCGGAGAGTGGCTTGGCCGTTCCGACGACGGGCGCCGGTGGCGGCTGCTCGCGAGCCGGGTCGACACGACCCCCGCGGCGCCCTCCGGCCCCCTCGCCCGCTCCCTCGACCTCCCCGCCGCCGGCCTGCCCCTCGAGGACGGGCGCGGCAGCCTCCTGCTCTTTCCCGACGTGCCGACCCGCCCGTGGCAGGGCCTCGCCGCCCCGTCCGCCCAGCTCACCACCCCCGAGGGACTGCAGCGCTGGCTCCGTCCCCTGCTCCACCTCCTCGAGCAGGCGCACGCCGCCCAGCTCGCCCTCCCGATGATCCGCCCGGACCTCCTCCGCGAGCGCTCCGGCGGCGAGCTGCTCCTCCACCGCGTCAGCGCCCTCCCCCGCCTCGGCGCGCAGCCGAACCTGCTCCCGCTCCACCCCCCCTGGGCCGCCCCCGAGCTCCTCTCCGAGCTCCCCCCCGGCCACCTCCACCCCGGCGCCGACCTCCACGCCGTCGGCATGGTCGCCTGGTCCGTGCTCACCGGCGCGCCGCCGCCTCTCGCCCCCTCCCTCGGCCCGCTCCCCGCTGTCCCCCTCCGCGCCCTCCGGCCGGATCTGCCCCCGGACACCGCCGCCATCCTCGCGCTCCTCACCCACCCCGATCCCGACCTGCGCGCCCCCGACGTCGCGGCGGTCCTCGACGCCCTGCAGCGCCTGAACGCCCGGCCCGCACCCAGCGGCAGCCTCCTGCTCGAGTTCGCCGCCGAGACCCATGTGGGCATCGGCAAGCGCCGCTGGACCGCCGAGAACCAGGACGGCGTGCTCCGCCTCGAGGAACACTCCCCCGAGCTCGCCCTCGTCGCGGTCGCCGACGGCGTGTCCACCGCCAGCGTCGGCTCCGGCGATCTCGCGAGCCGCACCGCCCTCGACGCCCTCACCCTCTCCTGGCAAAGCCGCGACGGCGATCTCCCCGCCTCCCCGAGCGAGGAAGAAGCCTGGCTGGCCGACGCCATGGACGCCGCGAACGACGCGCTCGTCGACTGCGTGAACCACCGGTGGGGCCCCTTCGAATGCCCCCCCGACGAAGTCATGGGCACCACACTGCTGTGCGCCGTCATCCACCGCGACCACGTCACCCTCGGCTCCCTCGGCGACTCCCGGGCCTACCTGCTGCGCGCCGGTCAGCTCCTGCGCCTCAACCGCGACCACAACCTCGCCACCATGGCCATCGCCGACGGCGCCGACCCCGAGGCCGCCCTCGCCCTCCCCCAGGCCGAGGCACTCACCCGGTGCATCGGCATGTTCGACGCCGACGACATCGGCGACCTGCTGATCAGCCAGCCCGCCGCCCCGGACCTGCTCTCCTTCCCGCTGTGCGCCGGCGACCGCCTCCTCCTGTGCTCCGACGGCGTCACCGACTACATCGCCGAGACCGAGAAGCGCGCCGAACGCGCCGTCCGCTCCATCCTCCTCACCCAGCCCGATCCCGACCTCGCCGCCCTCGAGATCCTGCTCGCCGCCAACCGCGGGGGCGGCGGCGACAACGCCAGCGTCGTCCTGGTCGACGCCGTCCACCTCGACCCCTTCGACGACGAAGCCGAGACCGACAACCACCGCGACCGCTGAATCCCCGCGGCCGCAGTCCCCCGCTTTTTTGCCTCCGGACCCCGCGCACGGCACGGTGGTCGCCGTGCCTGTCGCACACCCACCGCCCACGGAGGCCCCATGCATACCCAGCCCCTTCCCGTTCAGGAACGACGCCGCCAGCGCTCCGGAGACCGGATCCGCGCGATCCAGCTTCTCCTCGACCGCGTGCGCACCCAGCACGACCAGGAGATCCTCGTCGTCGCCGACGCCGACGGACTCCTCGTCGCCGCCAGCGGATCCCCGGAGGCCGCCGAAGCCCTCGCCGCCTACGCCCCGCTGCTCCACCGCACCCCCCACGGCCGCGCCCGCGCCGGACTCCTCGCCCACCTCTCCACCTGGTCCCCCGGTGCCACCGCCGACGGGCTCCACGTCCGGCGCATCACCATCGAGGAGGCCACCTTCTTCGTCGCCGCCGCGGGCCCCCGGAACTCCCGCACCGAGGCCGGACTCTTCCGGGCCCAGACCGGGCTCGTCCGCATTCTCCGCTGAGCATCCCGGCCCAGCGCTCGACGGCGGGGGGGCGCCCCGCCCGCCCGCACCCGCGCCGGGCTCAGCGCGGGGGAACGAGCGCGAGGAACTCCTCGCAGCGGTCCCCGAGGCGTGTCTCCGCCGCCAGATCGATGCACTCGCGCAGCAGGCTCACCGCCCGGTTCACCTCGCTGCCGTCGCGAAACAGCAGGACGCCGAGGCGAAACCGCGGCTCGGCGTAGGAGTTGCATCGGCGGATGGCCTGCTCGTAGCTGCGCTGGGCGGTGCGCAGGTCGCCGAGATCCTCGTTGACGAGACCGAGGTTGTTCCAGGCGAGACAGTGCTCGGGCTGGTAGTCGACGGCCATGCGGAAGAACTCGCGGGCCTCGTGGTGGTGCCCCTGGTTGTAGAGGGCCCAGCCGAGGTTGTTGAATGCGTGTCCGGGGGTCTGGTACGTCGGAACGTTGATGAGCTCGCGGTAGAGTTCGACGGCGGCGTCCCAGTCCTGCCGCTCGATGTGGATGACGCCGAGGTTGTTGCGCACCTCGTGCCAGCCGGGCTGGAGGCGCAGGGCTTCCTCGTAGTGTCCGATGGCGGTGCGGTAGTCGCGTCGTCCGTGGTAGATGAAGCCGAGCAGGAAGTGGGCCTGGGCGTTGTCGGGGTTGAGTTCGAGGCTGTGGAAGAGTTCGCGGATGGCGATGGGCACCTCGCGCGCGTTGAAGTGACCGACGGCGAGCTGGTAGTGGTAGTCGCTCTGCTGGATCACGGCCTCGTCCGCGCGCTGGGTGCTTCCGCATGCGACCAGGAGCAGGACCCCCGCCGCGAGGAGGAGGGCCGGGAGCGAGGAGGCGCAGGTGCGTTGGGCGGTCATGGTCGTCGGGGTGCGCGGGTGCGGGGGGAGGGGGAGCGCGGTGCGCATCCCACATCCCCGGCATGATGCGCCGGCCGGATCCGGCGTCAACAATTCGCCGCTCTGCGCTTCCCGTCATTGACGCATGCTCGGCGCTGTTTCCGGCCTTGTCGGGAGCCACTCGACGCCCGCACGGGGTGCGAGCGCGTCGTATTCCGCAGGCTTCAGTCGTAGCGCAGCGCCTCGACCGGGTCGGTGCGGGCGGCCCGCCAGCTGGGGTAGAGTGTGGCGAGGAGGCAGATGGCCATGGCGCCGAGCGCGGCCAGCAGGAACTCGAGGGGCTGGATGGAGACGGGGAGGTGTTCGATCCGGTAGATCTCGAGGGCGAGGCCGTACTCGATGCGGGCGAGGAGGGAGGCGACGGCGGCGCCGCCGAGGACGCCGATGGTGGTGCCGACGGCGCCGATCAGGGCGCCTTCGAGGATGAAGATCCGCATGACGCCGGCGGCGGGCATGCCCATGGCGCGCAGGATGGCGATCTCCCTCCTCTTCTGGAGCACGAGCATGATGAGCACGCAGAGGATCACGCTGGAGGCGACCATGACGAGGCAGGACATGACGATGGTGAGCGCCAGCTTCTGGAGGTTGAGGGAGGCGAAGAGGTTGCGGTTGATCTGGGGCCAGTCGATCACCTGGTAGCGCCCGGTGGTGAGGACCGCCTCGATCTCCTCCACGAGGCGCTCGGTGGCCATCACGTCGTCGACGCGCACCTCGATTCCGCTGACGACGTTTCCGCGTCGGAAGATCCGCTGGAGGGCGCGGTAGTCGGCGAGGGCGAGGCGGTGGTCGTAGTCGTAGAAGCCCGTGGAGACGATGGCGACGACGCGGAAGCGGGCCCAGGTGGGCCCGGGTTCGGTGGCGCGCCACCCGGCGGCCTCGAGGCTCTGGAGTGGACTGATGAGCGTGACGGCGTCGCCGACCTCCACCTGCAGGCGCTCGGCGACGATGCGGCCGAGGGCGATGCCGACGACCGGGACCTCGCCGTCCACGGTGGGCTCGCCGAGCTCCGCCGGGTCCCAGGCCAGGTCGGCGAGGTCTCCGGCGATGGTCATGGCCGCGAGGTCCGTGTCGGCCAGCATCACGTCCACGTCGCTGCCCTTGACGAGGACGCCCGGCCGCGAGCGGCTCGTGGCGCTCGTGACGAGCATCTCGTGGAGCACGTAGGGGGCGGTGCTGCGCACGCCGGGGACCTGCTCGATGGCGGCCTGCACCCGCGGGTACTCGCTGAAGAAGAGTCCGTACTTGCTCACCACGATGTGGGCGTTGACGCCCACCACGCGGTCGCGGAACGTGTCCACGAACCCGCCGGCGACGGAGACCACGGCGGTGAGCGCGGTGACCCCGAGGGCGACGCCCACGATCGCGAGCGTGGTGAGGGTGCTGAGGAACGTGCCGCGCGTGGACGCGAGGTGGCGCCAGGCGATGAAGGTCTCGTAGCGCATGGCGCGGGCTCGTTGCAGTCGACGGGGTGCGGAAGCGGGGGTGCGAGAGATTGAATCGCGCCGCGCAGGTTGGTAGGCTCCCCCCGGGGTCGCGGCGTTCGCGACCGTGCGCTACCCACTCCGTCCGTCCCGCGCAAGCACCGACTGTCGGGGTCCCGCCTCACCGACCTCCCGAAAGCACCGAGTCCGCATGATCGCCGTGCCCCCCGTGTTCCGCGCCACAGGCGCCCTTCTGCTCCTGTTCGCGTGCGCTTCCATCGCCTGTGGCGGCGGCGACGGAGACGGGCCCGCCTGCCGTGTCGACACGGACTGCGAGCGCGGTCGCTCCTGCATCGACGGCGAGTGCCGGCAGCTCGAGTGCCGGGTCGACGCGGACTGCGAGGGCGGCACCTGCGATCGCTTCCGGTGCGTGCCACACGCCTCCTCGGACGTCACCGGCGACGTCACCGGCGACGTCACCGACACGTCCCCGGACACGTCCCCGGACGCGTCCGACCCGTCCGCATCCGGGGACGCCACCGGTCCCGCCCCGAGCACTCCGGGCAACGGCTCCAGCGATCCTCCCCCCCCCACGGTGCAGGCCCTCGAGCTCGTCGAGGCCGACCCGGCCGAAGACGCCAGCGACGCCTCGATCCCCTTCACCCTGCGCCTGCGCTTCAACCAGCCCCTCGACGCCTCCACCTTCGTCGGCGGGCTCAACCTCCGGCTCCGCGATCCGTTCGAGCGGCTCGTCCCCTTCATCGCCGGCCCGGACGAGGACGACCCGGCCGTGCTTGTCGTCGAGCCCGCCGAGGACGCCTTCCTGCGCACGAATGCGCGCTACCAGTTCCACATGAACACCAACGTCCGCGGCTCCACCGGCGGGCGGCTCGACGCCCCGCTCGTGCACGGCTTCGGCACCGCCCCGCTCCCGGCCCTCGAGGTGCGCGAAGCCTGGGCTGAGCACTACGCCCCGGTGCTCCACCAGCAGGTGATCGTCCCGCGGATCGACACCTTCACCCGCGTCGACTTCGACGGCGACCTCGACGCCACCAACAACCTCGCCGCCAGCACGGGACCCCAGGAGCCCTGGGTCTACTGGTCCATGGCCGCCACCTCCACCCACGTCTTCCTGCACTATCTGCTCTACTTCCCCGGCGGGAACCTCGTCGCCTCCGCCGCCTCCGACCCGCCCTACGAGCACCAGTTCGTCGGCGTCCTCGTGGTGGTCCGCCGCACCGACGACCCGGAGACCCCGTTCGGCCGCTTCGAGGCCGCCCTGACCAGCAGCACCAGCCTCGTCTACGAACGCGCCTGGCGGGCCCCCGCAGGCCAGGACCCCGCCGGCGCCGTGTCCGGTGGCGACGGCCGCCTGCCCGCCGCCGATCTCGTCGACGGACACCGCCTCGCCCTCTTCCTCGCCGGGCGTACCCACGTCCCCTGCCCCCCCTCCAACCGCCCCTCCCCGCCCGGGGACTGCAGCGGCGCCGACGGCCCCAACGCCCCCTTCGGTGACGGACTCGGCCGCACCTTCCTCCCCCGCACCGACGACGAGGACATCGCCATCCCCGCCGGCAACGGCCTCGGCCCCTTCCCCTACGGCCTCCTCCCCATGGAGACCGAGCTGTGGGCGCGCCGACACCTCTTCGGCGACCAGGGGGACCTCTTCCAGGGCACCACCACCTACGACGGCCCCGCCGAGCGCCCGCCCGCCGTCGACCCCGACGCGCCCACCCCGCTCTTCCCCAACGCCCTGCGCACCGAGGAGCGCCGCACCGAGGGCGTCCTCCCCTTCGACTGGGGCGCCCATGGCGACAGCGGGACCTGGATCATGGACCCGGTCCACTACGTCTCCCGCGCCGGCATCACCCTGCCCGGCCCCATCGACGACACCTACTGCCTCCACCCCTACCTCGACCTCGCCGACCCCGAGGCCTGCGCACCGCTGCTCGACTGAGAAGAGCGGGTCCATCCCGACACGGCGCCGCGCCGCCCGCACCACCGCCTCGCCCACGGACACCCGAGGCCCGCGCGCAGCCCCGCCCGAACCACCGCCTCGCCCGCGCACACCCGAGGCCCGCGCGCAGCCCCGCCCGAACCACCGCCTCGCCCACGCACACCCGAGGCCCGCGCGCAGCCCCGCCCGAACCACCGCCTCGCCCGCGCACACCCGGGGCCCGCGCGCCTCTGTTCGACCTGCACAAGCGAAGCGCGGGCGTCAGTCCGCGTCGGTCGGCTCCGGGTCCTCCGCGGGCGTCTCCTCCTCTTCCGACGGGGACGAGGACTCCTCCTCCACATCGGCGAGGGGCAGCACGCGGAACGGGATCAGCGCCCCGGCGGGGGCTTCCCGGGAGGGTGGCACCTCCCCGATCTCCGATGGCGGCCTTTCCCAGCGATCCGGGAGGCAGGTCGGCGGCGGCGGCGGCTCGCGCTCGGCGCTCGGCGCATCCTGGCGCCCGCCGCAGGCGGCGGCGCTCACGAGCCCGGCGAGCAGTGCGCCGGCCACGGCGGCGCGGAGGATTCGGTTCATGGTTCGTCTCCGGCACCGCGTGTCGCCCGGTTCCGGCGCTCCGAGCCAGGCGCTGCGGCGCCCTCCGGGAGGGCGGCCTCCAGCCGCTCCCGGTTGCGCTCGAAGAGCCAGGCCACGCCGATCGAGAGGAAGTAGAGCAGCAGCAGGGGCACGGCGAGCACCACCTGGGTGAGCGGATCCGGGGGGGTGAGCATGGCCCCCACGACGACCATGCCGACGGCGGCGTACTTCCAGTTGCGCAGCAGGGTGGCCGAGGAGACCAGGCCGAGGCGCGCCATGAAGGCGATGGCGACGGGGAGCTCGAAGACGAGGCCGAACACGACGAGGATCCTCGAGGTGAAGGAGAAGTACGACTGCATCATGATGACGGGGCTCGTGTCCACGGCCCCGAACCCGAGGAGCACGGTGATGGCGGGCTCGAGCACGAGGTATCGGCAGAAGGCCACGCCGCCGTAGAAGAAGAGGAAGGTGGAGACGAGAAACGGCAGGGCGAGCCGACGTTCGTCGTCGTAGAGGCCGGGGGCCACGAAGAGCCAGGCCTGGTGGATGATCAGCGGTGCGGTGACGAGCAGGCCGACCAGGAGCGACGTCTTGAGGTAGACGACGATCGGCTCGATCAGGCTCTGGAACTGGATGTACGCCTGCTGGTCGGGGAAGCGTTCCGCCATGGCCACGCGGTAGGGGTCCATCAGCCACGAGAACAGCTCCTCGTGGAAGAACCAGGCGCCGATCGATCCCAGCAGGAGGAACGCACCGGCGAACATCACGCGCCGTCGCAGCTCGATGAGGTGCTCGGCGAAGGGGAGTTCGCGATCCTCACCCTGCATCGGCGTCCTCCTCCCCCGAGCGGTGCTCGGCGGCGGGCGCGGGGCGAATGTCCCTCGCCACGGTGTCGGTCGCGGGGCGGGGTCGGGGCGGGCCTGCGGTGTCCCCGGCGGGCGCATTGCTGTCGGGCGCGGTGGCGGTGGGCGACGCGTCTCCCGCTGTGGCATCGTCGGGGGTGGGGCGAGCGCCACCGTCCACCTCATCGGCCTCGGCCTGCCGGAGTTCCTCACGCCGGCGGCGGATGGCGTCGATGCGGGCCTCGGCCTGCTCGTCGCGGATCTTCTTTCGGGCGGACGGGCGACGTTTCGTCGCCCCTTCGGCGGGTCCGAGGACTTCCTCGCGGACGACGCGTTCGATTTCGCGGCGGGGGAAGTCGGGGTCGACGACCCGTCCGGCCTTCTGGATGTCACTCATGAGTCCCCGGGCCTGTCCGGCGAGCCGCCCGAGCACCCTCATGATTTCCGGGAGCTTGTCCGGGCCGAGGATGACGATGGCCGCCGCGACGATGATGGCGAGCTCGACGCCGCTGATGCCGCACATGGCGCAGGGGGAACGGGGTGGGGAGGTGCGGGGCGTGCCCGCGACCGGCGGGAGGCGATGTAGACGCTGGCCCGCGGCTCCGCAAGCGAGACCGCAGGAAGTTCAGAGGCCGAGGGTGAGGCCGACGAGGACGGCGTAGTCGGTGGCGGGCTCGGCGGTGCCATCGGGCCGGATCAGCCATCGGCGCGAGAGCTCGCCGCCGACGTGCAGCCACGGGAGCGGGAAGAGCCGTGCTTCGCTGACGAGGAGGGTGTCGTCGAGCGACAGCACGCCGTCCGCGGGGTCGAAGCCGTCGCGGGCGAGGAAGAAGCCGAGGAGCACGGGCCAGGGGGGGTCGACTTCGGCGCGCAGGCGCAGGGCGGTGTCGACCTCCGCTTCTCCGTCCTCCCAGGAGGCGAGGAGCCGGAACCAGCCGTGCAGGTCGACCCCGCCTTCGGCGAGCCATCCGTTGCGGGCGCCGACGCCCTCTCCTCGCAGCCACTCGAGCCGGGGTCTGCGCTGTGTGGAGGCGTCGGGTGCGTCGGTGCGGACGGGGCGGTAGGCGAGCCGGTGCACGGCGTGGAGGGGGCCGAAGGGGGTGGCGAGGTAGTCGCGGCCCATGCGGCGGAATTCTCCTCTGGCGTGGAGGTGGAGCCCGTCGACGGGTCGAACGTCGAAGAAGAGGCCGGCGTGCAGCCCGGCGCCGCGGCCGGCGTGGAGGTTTCCGTCGAGGTAGGCGGTGAGGCCGACGGTGTCGGTGCGGACGGCGGTGAATTCGGCGTCGACGCCGAGGGACGCGGTCGCTTCGCGTTCGTCGACGGCGAGTCTGCGGCGGTCGTCGACGATGTAGAGGCCATCGTCGTCGATGGAGAGGCGTGCGGGGGTTGTCGGGTCGACGAAGAGGGAGCCGCCGACGGCGAAGCGTCGTGCGACGGGGTCTGTGGGGTCGGCGAAGGCGAGGGGTCGGACGAGCCCTCGTGCGCCGATGAGCGCGGGGTCGGTGACGGAGTCGACGAGCACCTCACCGCCCCAGGCGACCGCATCGGCGGTGGCGTGGATGCCCCACTGGAAGTGGTCGAGCTGGAGGGTGTTGATGAAGTGGTCGACGAGGGTGCCGTGTCCGACGCGGACCTGGGCGAGCTCGCCGGCGCGGACGTGGAGGGAGGCTCCGGGCTGTCCGAGTTCCACGACGCGGAGGAGGCGGAACCAGTCTCCGATCTCGTCCCAGTCCTCCTCCCGGACGACGGCTTCGCCGTCTTCGGCGCCGAGGCGAAGGTGGAGGGGCACCCAGCTGTGGACGCGCAGGCCGAGGGATTCGGGTCCTTCGGTCCATCCGGGGCGGTCGAGGGTGAGCAGGTTGTCGCGCTGGACGAGGAGGGAGAGGGAGAGTCGTGCGAACCAGTCCTCGTCGAGGTAGGCTGCGCCCGCGGACGTCCTGATGAAGAAGCCTTCCGGCGGTTCGTCGGCGTGGGCCTGACCGGTGGTTCCGGGCGCGACCGGGGGCACGACGAGCGTGATGAGGAGGGTCAGGAGATGGGGGAGGGGCCAGCGCAAGGAGGCTCCGCGGGGGTGAGGTTCAGCCGGCTTCGGGTGCTGGGCGGCCGATGGAGAAGTGGACGAAGCCGTGTTTCTGCATGCGGTCGGGCTCGTAGAGGTTGCGTCCGTCGAAGACGACGGGTCGTCGGAGGGCGTTGCGCATGCGTTCGAAGTCGGGGGTCCGGAACTCGGGCCACTCGGTGACGACGAGGAGTGCGTCGGCGCCCTGGAGCGTCTCGTAGTCGTCCTCGATGTAGGTCACGCGGTCGCCGAGGAGCCGTCGGGCGTTGTCCATGGCGACGGGGTCGGTGACGCGTACGGTGGCGCCGCGCTGGAGCAGTCCGTCGATGATGGTGAGGCTGGGCGCCTCGCGCATGTCGTCGGTCTCGGGTTTGAAGGCGAGTCCCCAGACGGCGAGGGTGATGTCGGCGAGGTCCTGGCCGAAGTGCTGGCAGACGAGGTCGACGAGGTGGTTCTTCTGTCGCTCGTTGGCGTCCCAGACGGCCCGGAGGATGTCGAGGGGCTGGTCGTACTGGCGGGCGGTCTCGACGAGCGCGCGGACGTCCTTGGGGAAGCAGGAGCCGCCGAAGCCGACGCCGGGGAAGAGGAACTTGCTGCCGATGCGGGGGTCGGAGCCGATGCCACGGCGGACCATCTCGACGTCGGCGCCGACCTTCTCGCACAGTCCGGCGATCTCGTTCATGAACGAGATGCGTGTGGCGAGCATGGCGTTGGCGGCGTACTTGGACATCTCGGCGGAGCGGACGTCCATGAACATCACGCGGTTGCGGGTCCGGGAGAAGGGTTCGTAGAGGCGGCCCATGATGTCGCGGGCCCTGGGGTCGTCGGTGCCGACGATGACGCGGTCGGGGTACTTGAAGTCCTGGACGGCGGTGCCTTCCTTGAGGAATTCCGGGTTGCTGACCACGGTGAAGTCGCCGGTGGTGCGTGCGGCGACGAGGTTCGTGACGAGGTCGGCGGTGCCGACGGGCACGGTGCTCTTGTTGACGATGACCTTGAATCGGTCGAGGTTGTCGGCGACGGTTTCGGCGACGCTGCAGACGTGTCGCAGGTCGGCGGATCCGTCTTCATCCTGGGGGGTTCCGACGGCGATGAAGATGACGTCGCTCTCGCGGATGGCCTCGGCGACGTCGGTGCTGAAGGAGAGTCGGCCGTCGGCCTGGTTGCGGGCGACGATCTCCTGGAGTCCGGGTTCGTAGATGGGCAGTTCGTTGCGCCGGAGGCCATCGATCTTGGCGTGGTCGATGTCGACGCTGCGGACGCGGTTTCCACTGTTCGCGAAACAGGCTGCGGCGACGAGGCCGACGTAGCCGCTACCGACAATGCAGAGCTTCATGCGGAGGGTTCCGTTCAGGCGGGGGAGAGGGCCGGCCGGCGCGCCGTGTGGGGGTGTGCGGCAGGCAGGCGACCCCTAGCGCAGGCGGAGGCCCCACGCAACTTCACCTCACGGGGGTTCGGGCTCCCGTGCGGCCTCGAAGTCGGCGCGGTAGCAGGCTTCGAAGGCGGGGACGGATCCGCCGCAGCGGCGGACTTCCATCAGCATGTGGCCCACGGCGAGGGCGGTGACGAGGGCGGCGACGATGGCGGCGGCGCGCCACGCGCGGTGTCCGTGTGGTGCGGGTCGCATGCGGTGTCCCATGACGAGGGCGAGGGCGCCGCCTGCGAGGAAGCCGCCGAGGTGTGCGGCGTTGTCGACCCTCGGGACGACGAATCCGATGGCGAAGTTGAGGAGCACCCAGGGCAGGAGGCCGAGGACGAGCGCGCGTCGCATGCGCGGGGGGAGCGCGTCGCGGGATCGCAGGCCGAGGGCCATGGCCGCGCCGAGGAGTCCGAAGATGGCGCCGGAGGCCCCCACGGCGGGGGCTGGGGTGAAGGCGAGGCTGGCGGTGGTGCCGGCGATGGCGGTGAGGAGGAGGAGGACGAGGTAGCGGTGGCTTCCCTGCAGGCGTTCGACGAGGGGGCCGAGCACGTGGAGCGCGTATCCGTTGACGAGGAGGTGCAGGAGGTTGCCGTGGAGGAAGGCCGGTGTGACGAGTCGCCACCACTGCCCGGCCTCGATGGCGGGTCCACTCTTCCAGCCGAAGGCGAGTGCTGCGCCGAAGGGGACGGGGTCGGGCGCGCCGCTGGAGAGTCTCCATGCCCAGAGGTGGACGAGGGTGTGGAAGACGATGAGGAGCGCGAGGAGGGTGTGGGTGACGCGCGGCGGGGAGGCGAGGACCCGGGCGAGGCGCATCTCGCGCCGCACTTCCCCGAGGACTTCGGCGGCGCGTTCGTGCCCGGGGGCGTGGTGTTCGTGCTCAGTCACGGTTCGGGTCGGCGTCGGGTCGGGCGAAGGCGAACTGGGGTCGGCCGGAGCCGATGCGGACGATGTCGGCGTTTCGGAAGGCGAGGTGGAGGGCATTCCTGGCGTGGGCGATGGCGGCGTCGAGCGGGTCGCCCAGGGCGAGTCTCGCGGTGATGGTGGAGGAGAGGAAGCAGCCCGTCCCGTGGATGTCGCAGGGGGGTGCGGGGCCGCTGGGGAGGGCCTGTGTTCGTCCGTCGGGGGAGGCGAGGAAGTCGTGCCCGGGGGGGTCGACGTGACCGCCCTTGGCGAGGACGGCGGTGTCGAGTCGGCGGGCGAGCGCGGCGCCCATCTTCTCGAGGGTCTCGGGGCTCCGGGGCGGGTGGAGTTCGCCGAGGAGCGCGGCGAGCTCGGGTGCGTTGGGGGTGACGAGTGAGGTGAGCGCCCCGAGGCGGAGGAGGGTGGGGACGAGTCCGTGGCGGGCGAGGGGTCGTCCGTCGAGGGTACCGCCGGCGAGGACGGGATCGAGGACGGCGGGCGTGTTCGGTGCGTACCGAGGGAGGATCCGGAGCAGTCGCCGTGCGATGGCGGGTGAGGCGACCATGCCGATCTTGATGGCGTCGGGCGTTCCGTCCTGGAGTGCGGCCCGGGTCATGCCGTGGAAGGTGGGGCCGTGTGCGGGTCGGAAGGAGTGGACGCCGTGGGAGTCCTGGACGACGAGTGCGGTGGGGACGGCGAGTGCCTCGACGCCTTCTCGTCGGAAGGTGGCGGCGTCGGCGAGGATACCGGCTCCTCCGAGGGGGTCGGTGCCGGCGATGGACAGCGCCTTTCGGGAGGGAGGCGCGTGCATGGTGGGGTCTTCAGATGGTGAAGAGCTTGTTGCGGTCGGCGATTTCGGTGATTCGCTCGCGCAGTCGGCGCTGGGATTCGGCGACGGCGGAGACGCGCTCGGCGATGGCGCGGGCGCGGTTGCCCCAGCGGTTGGTTGCGGTGTCGGTGGTGGCCCCTTCGAGGAGCTGTTCGCGGGGGAGGAGGACGAGGTTGTAGATGGGGACCTCGATCTCGCGGCCGTCCATCTGGATGACGTTGTAGGCGAAGCCTCCGTCGCGGGGGATGATTTCGAGGGACTCGTAGTGGACGCGGACGCCGCGTTCGGGGGTGAAGTCTTCTTCGCCATCGGCCTGTGCGAAGGTGCCGAAGTTGTCGAGCTGCTGGTCGTTGTTGAAGATGATGGCGAAGTTCCGGTCATCTTCGGCACCGGCGAGCTCGCGCTGGATTTCGTCGCGGTCGCGTTCGGCGAGTCGGAGGTGCTGCTGGACGAGCGCGTTGAGGAGCTGCGTCTCGACGGAGAAGTTGAGGAGGTCCCGGGAGAGGTCCGGGTCGTAGGCCATGAGGGTTCTGCTCGAGGTGAGGCTTCGAGCGGGGAGCATGGGTGCGCCTTCGCCCCAGGTGTTCTGGAGGAGGCGGTCGAAGTCGTTGCTGACGCCGCTGGTGAGGTCGATGGTTTCGAGCTGGTTGCGGACGTTGCTGAGGGTGGAGGCGAGGGCGTCGAGTTCGGGCTGGATGCGCTGGGCCTCGGCGATCTGTCGGTTGACGACGCTGCGGCCGTCGAAGACGGAGCCGGCGAGGTAGCCGAGGACGAGAGCGATCAGGCCGGTGGCGGCGACGGCGATGAGGAGACCGAGGGGCAGTTTTCCGTGGATCGTCTCGGGGTCGAGGGCGATATCCTCGGCGGTGGTCTGGAAGGCGACCTCCTCTTCGGCCGCGGAGACGGCGGCGCCGTAGTCCTCGTCGTCGGCGGGGGCCGGAGCGGCGGTCCTGGCGGCGGGTGCCGCGGGTGCTGCAGCGGGCCTGGCGGCGGGGGCTGCAGGGGCGGCGGCCGGTGCCGCGTCTCCGCCGTCGGACGCGGTTTCGCCGGGGCTGTCCTCGGTGCCGGCGGCCGGGGCTTCTTCGGGGGCAGGTTCTGCGGCCTGCTCGGGCTTTTCGGGCAGCCCGAGTCGGCTCTTCAGGTCGGACAGGTCAGCTCCTCGTCGTCTCGTCGCCACCGAAGCACCTCCATGCCGGTTGAGGATTCGCGCTCGCCGCGCTGCGGCGGCCACCCGCGGGAAGCTACGGCAGCGGGAGGCGGCGCGTCAAGCGTGCTCTGGGGCACGGGCGGGTGGGTGCGGGGGGTGGGTGCGTGCAAGCGTCGCGGGTGGGCGTGGGGTTGCGCTTGCCTCCCTCTGCCGGCCTGACCATAGTGGTCCGGTCCGGGGTATCCGGGCCCCTTCGTCGCTCGCGACCCACGGCAGAGACCTTACCACGATGCAGCAGTCCCCCGCCCGTCCGTTCCTTTCGCCCCCTCTTCTCCTCCTCCCTGCCCTGCTCGTTCTGGCAGCGTCCTGTGGCAGCGGGGACGGTGCCGCGCCGACGGGTGCGCTCGTGGTCGATGTCTCGTCGGACGTGGTGTGGGCCGAGGAGCCCACGGGGCTGCGCGTGCTGGCGCCGGAGGGTGTGGACGAGGACGCGGTGGTCTTTCGCTGGTCGTTCGGTGACGGGGAGGTGGCCGAGGGGCGGGAGGTGGAGCATGCGTGGCCCTTTGCGGGGGCCTTCGAGCTGCGGGTGGAGGCGTTCGAGGACGAGGTGCGGGTGGCGGAGGGCACGCGGACGATCGAGGTGGTCGAGCCTGCGGATCTGGCGCTGGGCCGCCCGACGGCGAGCCCGCTGAACCTGGACAGCGACCTCTCGCTGACGGTGGACGTGACGGTCCGCAACCGCGGTGCGGAGACCCGGTTGCCGGTGGATCTGGTGCTGTACGCCGTCCCCGGGGCGATGGTCGGCGCGCTGGATCCGCAGCGTCCGGAGACCCTCGACGCGGCGATCGCGGACGGCGATGTGCGTCCGCTGGCCACGCTGGAGCTCGAGCCCCTCGAGGCCAGCGCCGCTGAGCGTGCGGTGCGGTTCGAGGGCGTCCGCTTCCCGTCGGATGCGCCGAGCGGGACGTGGCGGGTGCTCGTGCGCGCCGATCCGGATCGGCGCATCGGCGATCGGGACCGGAGCGCCAACGCGCAGCTCGGCGAGCAGTCGATCACGTTCATCAACCGCGATCTGTCCGGGCCGTCGCTGAGCGTGCGCACGGTGACGGCCCGGCCGGCCCGGACGAGTCTGCTGGGGACCGTCACCTTCTCGGCGATCCTGGCGAACACGGGGGACGAGCCGGCGCTCTTCCTGCGCTGGGACGCGGTTCTGGAGGGCCCGGGTGACCTCGAGATCCCCCTGCGCAGTGGGGAGATCTCGAACCTTCCGGCCCGCGGGGAGGTGGACACCGGGGACGTTCAGGTGCCTCTTGACGAGCCCATCAGCGCGCCCGGGCAGTACACGGTCCGGGTGGACCTGTCGTTCACGCGCGGGGAGGCGCGGACGACGACGGCGCGCTCCACCCCGATCACCGTGACCGACGACGTCGAGGCCGGCGTGGACATCGCCGCCCTCTCCCTGGCCGTCCGTCCGGCCATCACCTTCGTCGGGGGCACGGTCGAGATCGAGGCCGAGGTGGCGAATCTGGGCAGCGAGGACATCCCCACGTCGTTCTTCTGCCGCACGCAGCTCACGCAGGGCGACGTGCCGGAGCCGTCGCGGGACGCCACCATCGACACGTTCACCGTCCGCACGCTGGCGGCCGGGGAGAGTCGGGTGGTCACCCGCATCGCGCCCATCACGTCGTTGATCGAGCCCGGCGTGTGGGGTGCGTACCTGGTGTGCGACCCCAGCTTCCGCATCCCCGATGCGAACCGGGACAACAACCTGGTCCGGGCCACGGAGGCGCTGACGATCAACACCGAGGCCCAGATCGACCTGGTGCTGGTGCGCTTCGAGGTGGATCGCCTCGTGGCCGATGACGGGACGGAGGTCACCTACGAGATGGAGATCTGCAACGACGGGAGCAACGGCGCGACCCCGTCGGTGGTGCGGGTGTACCAGTCCGTGGACAGCCAGTTCAGCCGCAACGACACGATCGCGGCCGAGACCACCCTGCCCTCGCTCGACCCCGGGCGCTGCCGCACGCTGCAGCTCGTCGCGGACGCCCGGTGCGACACCTTCCAGCCGAACTATACCCTGTTCGCGGAGGTGGACGCGACGGATCTGGTCCCGGATTCGAACCGCGCGAACAACGTCGCGACGATCGCCGAGCCCTTCCGGATCGAGGGCAGCATCTGCACGTGCGAGGCGGATCCCTTCGAGCCGAACAACAGCTCCGGCCAGGCCGCGCTGCTCGATCCGGACGTCCGTCGGTTCACGGGGCTGACGATGTGCACGTCGAACGAGGACTGGTACCGCATTCCGCTGCTGGCCGGCGAGTCCATCCGCGCCGTGATCACCTTCGCCTCGACCCGGGGCAACCTCGATCTGACGCTCTTCAGCACGGACGGGAGCACGGTGCTCGACGAGTCGGTCACCTCCCGCGATCGGGAGGAGGTGTCCTACGCCGTGGTTCCGCGGCGCGGCGACTACTTCCTCCGCGTCCGCGGGCGGACCGCCGCCGATCGCAACCTCTACGACCTCGAGCTCTCGGTCACCTCCCCCGTGGAGGGGACCGACCTCACGGTGTTCAATGTCCGCGTGGACCCCGGCACGGTGCTCCCCGGCGGCCAGGTCGACGTCCGGTACGATCTGGTCAACCTCGGCGACACACCGGCGGAGGCGCACGTGACGCGCCTGTGGCTCTCGCGGGACAGCCGGCTGGACCCGACCGAGGACATCCTCCTGCGCGAGGTCCCCGTGACCCGGGTGCTGGATCGTCTTGCCGTGACCAACGCCGTCACCCTTCCGCCCGGGATCGAGGGGGGGGCGTGGAACGTGATCGTGGAGGCCAATGCCCGGGGCGACATCGAGGAGCTCGACCTGGACAACAACATCGGGGTGTCCGGCCCGCTCCTGGTCGACGACGCGTGCGTCGACCCCTACGAGCCGAACAACAGCATCGGCGCTGCGGCGCCGCTGCCTCTGGACGGGGCGTCGCCGTTCCGCTTCGAGGGCCTGCGGTCCTGCACGGGCAACCCGGACTTCTACGAGGTGTGCGTGGAAGGCGGGGACACCTTCTCCGTGCGCATCGACTTCGACCCGGCGGACGGCGATCTCGACATGCGCCTCTTCGGGCCGGCGGGGAACCTCCTCGAGCGTTCCGAGGGTCTCGGGCCGGAGGAGGAGGTGGGGGTGGACTTCGTCACCGCCGACACCTGCTACATCGTCGAGGTCTACACGGTCGGTCCCGATCGCAACGTCCCCTACCGGATGACGGTGGTGGCCGAGCCCGCTCCTCCGGAGCTGGCGTGCAACCGCGCCGCCGAGCCGAACGGCACGTTCGGGACCGCTGCACCGCTCCAGGACTGGCTCAACCGGGATCTGGCCCTGTGCCCGACCGGGGACACGGACTACTTCCGGGTGAACCTGCCGGCCGGGCGGGAGGTCGCCTTCCAGCTCGTCCCCGTGCCCGACGAGGCGCTGCCCTCCACCCTGCGGCTCTCGCTGTGGAGCTCTTCGCAGTCCTTCCTGGCCACCACGGTGAACGCCGCGGAGGTGCTGCGGTTCACCCCTGCCGTCTCCGGCGTGCACTACGTGCGCATCCGCTCCGCGGGTGCCGGCGAGCGCGCCCAGCCCTACCGCATCACGGTCGACGGGCTGGACGGGATCGACCTGGTGGCGGTGGACCTCGCGACGCAGCCCACCTCGGTGGAGCTGGGGGACGCCATCCGGTTCACGCTTCGCTTCCTCAACGGGGGCGCACTCGACGCACCCGCCTTCCGGATCGCGCTGCACCTCGCGCCGGTCCCCTTCGTGGACGAGCGCGCCATCCCGCTCCGGACCCTCGACGCCGATCCGCTGGCGGCGTTCACCGAGCGCACGCGGATCGGGAACGTCACGCTGCCTCCGGGCGCCCTCCCTGCCGGCAACGCCTGGCTCGTGGCCGAGCTCGACCCGGACGGGGACGTGCAGGATCTCGATCCCGGGAACAACACCATCGCGGCGCCCCTCACCCTCCGCGAGGCGTGCATCCCCGATGCCGCCGCGCCCAACAACGTGTTCCTCGACGCCGCGGCGCTGGACGACTTCCTCGACGAGCCGCTGCGGCTGTGCCCCGGGGAGAGCGACTGGTTCACCGTCGACCTGGGCGCGGGGGAGACCCTCGTGCTGGAAGCGGAGCTCGATCGGAGCGCGATCGATGTGGACCTGTTCGGGTACGGCCCCGACCTGGTCGAGACGGGCACCGTGGTCCGGGACGGCGACTCGCTCCGCCTGACCCTGACCGCCACGGGCGGGGGGCCGCACTACGTGGAGCTCACCGGCTTCGACCCTTCCGTCACCACGGGCTACCGTCTGCAGCGCCATGACTGAGGTGCGGGACCCCGCCGACATCGTTCGCCACTGCGCCCGCAGCGATCCGCAGGAGGAACCGTCCCGCGTGGCCGAGTCGGCCCGTGGCGGCGCGCTGCGGATCGACCCGGACGGGGAAGCGCTCTCGTTCGTGCGCCGGGACGGTGCGCGGTTCCACGCGGGCCGTCTGGCGGAGCCGCGCGCCAGCGGTCCCGTGGCGGTGCTCACCGATCACCCCAGGCGTCTGGCGGCGTGGATGTCGGATCTCGCGGAGCGCGGTCTCGGCACGTCGTTCGGCGCCGCCGTGACCCCCGGCAGCGCGGAGGAGCTGGCGGACTGGATCGAGGTGGCGGTCCGGCACCCGATGACGCGGCTGCTGCTGCTCGATGTCCCCACACCGGAGGCCCTCGGGCCGCTCCGGGACACCCTGTCCGCCGTGGCTGGGGAGCAGCCGGTGTTCCGAGTGGACCGGGAGCGGGACCAGCCGGACGGGGATCTTCTGCGGTCGTGGTGGCAGCACCTCGGGGTGCTGTCGCATTCCCGGGGGGAGCCGCTGTGTGCCGCGCTGCGGCTGCTGTGCGGCCCGCTGCCCGATGCCGGCGGGCGCTGGCGCGTGGTGGTGGGGCCCGGCACGGAGCCGGGGCGCGCGGGTGCCACGGACGCGGAAGCGGTGGTGGCCGGCGCGGTGGGCGAGGCGGTGGAGGCGGCGTGTTCGTTCCTGCGCACGACGGCCCACGATCTGGTGCTCCTTCATCTCCCCGAGCTGACGGAGGCGGAGCTGGAGGAGATCGCGGTGCGCCTCTCCGATCCGGATCAGGCGCGTTCGGAGGTGGGGCTGCTGGTGGTCCTGCACGGGAGCGCCGCGCAGTGTCGTCGGCTCGCCGAGCGGCTGCCTCCCGGGACGGGGGTCGTGGAGGCGCGGGAGGCGGCCCGGGCGGTGTCCATCGGCACGTCGTGGCCCACGGAGCCCGGCGGAACGAGCCGCCTGCGCGCGCTCCCCGGCCCGGCGGACGCATCGCGGCTGCGGCGGGTGGCCATGGCGCTGCGGCGCGACCCCGGGCATGTCGCCCCGGTGGAGGCCCAGCGCGAGGTGGCGGCGGGGATGGGCATCCCGCTCGCTCCGTCCACGGTGGTCCGGTACGTGGAAGACGCGCCGATGGCGGCCGCTGCCCTGGGCTTTCCCGTGGAGATCAGCGCATGGGCACCGCACGTCGCGGACGGGATGGCGGAGGCCGCGGAGATCGTTCCGGACAGCGCACGGCTGGGGCGAATCGCCCATGACCTGCTGTCCACCGCCCGCCGGCGGGGCGGGATGGAGGCCGGGCTGCTGCTGCGTCCGGTGCCGGTGGGTACGCCTGCGTTCACGGTCCACGTGGTCGAGCATGCCCGGTTCGGGCCGATGGTGTCGCTGGAGGGCAACGGGCGGACGTGGCGTTCGGTGGGCCTTCCGGTGCGCAGCCTGTATGGCGATGCGCTCGCGCCGCTCGATCTTCCTCCGGCGATCCGGGCCGCCACCGAGCAGTCCCTGCAGCGCGGTGTGGAGGCGGCGTTCGTGGCGCACGATCTGCTGCGGCAGCACCTCGGCCCCGAGGGGTGCAGGCTCGCGCTCTCGATCCGCCCGCTGCGGCTTCTGGCGGGGGGCCCGCTGGCGCACGACGTCCTGTTGCGGATCGACGAGGGAGGAGAGACGTGAGCACGACGAGGATCGCTCAGCTCACGGATCTGCACGTGATCGACTTCGCGGATCTTCGCCCCCGGGACATGGCGACGAAGCGCGTGACGGGGTGGCTCAACCACCGTCTGCACCGATCGGGTGCCCACGACATGCAGGTACTGGACGCGGCCATTGCTGCGGTCTGCGAGGATGGGCCGGATCACCTGGTGGTGACGGGCGATCTGACGAACCTGGCGCTGCCGTCGGAGTTCCGTGCGGCGCGGCTGCGGCTGGACCCGGTGGTGCGGAGCGGGATTCCCGTGACCGCGATCCCCGGCAATCACGACGTCTACCTGGCCGGGTCGGTCGGGGTGCTGGAGCGCGAGCTGGAGGATCTTCTCGCGCCGGAGGCGGGGGACGGCGGGGGCTGGCCGCGGCTTCTCCGCATCGGCCCGGTCTCGCTCGTGCATGTGAACACGGCGGTGGCGACCCCGCCGTTCATGGCGTGGGGCCGGGTTGGCGACGAGCAGCTCGCTCGGCTGGAGCGGGTCTGCTCGGCGGAGCGGGACGCGGGGCAGGCGGTGGTGATCGCCGCCCACCATCATCCGGACCGGGCCCCGGCGCGGCGTTCCGACGAGCGGCGGAACCTGCGGGACGGCCCGGCGCTGCGGGCTCTCTGCAGACGGTGCGGGGTGGACCTCCTGCTGCATGGCCACAACCACCATCATCAGGTCCGTCGCCTGGCGGACGCCCCCTCGACGGTGGCGAGCGGACTGGGGAGCGCGTCTCTCGGCCTGGCCGCCCGACCGGAGAAGCGGGCGGCGGTGGGCCGGTACACGTTCTCGGGACCGCGGCTGACGGGGTTGCACTTTCGGATGTGGGATGCCACTCGGGATGCGTTTTCGCCCTGGGTGGAGGTGTCCCTCGACGCCCTTCCCGCCCCGGGACGGGACGCCCCTTTTCCGGGGCTTGCGTAGACGACCCGGCGCCGGCGTCCCCGTGGGGACGTGAGGCTGCCCACTGCCTGGAGAGTGGAGACATGACGGAGAGCATCCGGCGGATCGGAATTCTCGGCGCTGGCCAGATGGGCAGCGGCATCGCTCAGGTGGCTGCACAGTCCGGCTTCGACGTACAGATCGTGGAGCGCACGGAGGCCGGCGTCGAGCGGGGGATGGCGCGTCTGCGCAAGGCCATCGATCGGCTGGTGGCCAAGGAGCGGATCTCGTCGGATGAGGCGGCGTCCGTCGTGGGCCGCATCGCGACCTCGACGGAACCGGGTGTCTTCTCGGACTGCGATCTCGTGGTGGAGGCGGTGACGGAGTCACCGGAGGTGAAGCACGAGGTGTTCCGTCGTCTGGAGGAGGTCTGCCGCCCGGATGCCATCCTGGCGACGAACACCTCGTCGATCTCGATCACGCGGATCGCCGGGGTGACGGAGCGTCCGGAGCGGGTGATCGGGATGCACTTCATGAACCCGGTGCCGGTGATGAAGCTCGTGGAGATCATCCGCGGCCTGGCCACGAGTGACGAGACGTGCGCGAAGACGACGGCGGTATGCGAGCGGCTCGGGAAGACGGTGGTCACGGCGAGTGACTACCCCGGGTTCATCGTGAACCGGGTGCTGATCCCGATGATCAACGAGGCGTGCTACGCCCTGATGGAGGGGGTGGGCAGCGCGCGGGACATCGACCAGGCGATGGTGCTGGGCACGAACCAGCCGATGGGTCCGCTCACGCTGGCGGACTTCATCGGTCTCGACACGGTCCTGGCGATCATGGAAGTGCTTCACGCGGGTCTGGGGGACGACAAGTACCGTCCCTGCCCGCTGCTTCGTCAGCATGTGGACGCCGGGTTCCTTGGCCGCAAGGCCGGCCGCGGTTTCCACACCTACAACTGAGTCCCCCCCGATTGCGGAGGCCCCGATGAGCATTCCGACCTTCGAGAACCTGCAGCTTGCGATCGACGGTCACGTCGCCACGATCACGCTGTCTCGGCCGGCGGCACTGAACGCGCTGAACGCCGAGCTGCTGGCGGATCTGGGCGCGGCGATCGGCGTGGTGGAGTCCTCGTCGGCGGTGCGTGGGCTGGTGATCACCGGCGAAGGTCCGAAGGCCTTTGCGGCGGGTGCGGACATCTCGCGGATGCCGGAGATGTCGGAGGAAGATGCGCGGCGGTTCTCGGCGGAGGGCTCGGCGCTGTTCCGGCGGCTGGAGCGGCTTCGGGTTCCGGTCATCGCGGCGGTGAACGGCTTTGCGCTGGGTGGGGGGTGCGAGCTGGCGCTTGCGTGCGACTTCATCTACGCGTCGCGCTCGGCGCGGTTCGGGCAGCCGGAGGTGAATCTGGGGCTGATCGCGGGGTTCGGTGGGACGCAGCGGCTGACGCGGCGTGTGGGCGTGGCGATGGCGATCGAGCTTCTGACGACGGGTCGCATGATCGATGCGGAGGAGGCGCTGCGCATCGGTCTGGCGAACCGGGTGGTGGACGGGGAGGAGCTGCTGGGGGCCGCCCGGGCGACGGTGAACGAGATCGCGACGCGGGCTCCGCTTGCGGTGGCGGCGTCGAAGCGGCTGGCGTACCGGGCGCTCGACGTGGCGCTGGACGAGGGTCTCACGGAGGAGACGGCGGCGTTTGCGGAGGGATTCGGGTCAGCGGATGCCCGGGAGGGCGTGGCGGCGTTCCTGGGCAAGCGCAGGCCTGATTTCCGGGGCTGCTGAGGGATGTCCATCGCGGACGATGGCGCGTCGCTGGCCGAGGCGGTGCTCGGGGGGTCGGTGCGCCACACGGCGCGCCTGATCCGGGGCCTGGCGGATGGTCGTGCGGGTGCGCGCGAGGCGCTGGAGCGGTTGTTTCCGGCGACGGGTCGGGCGTGGACGGTGGGGGTGACCGGTGTACCGGGTGCGGGCAAGTCCACGCTGTGCAACGCCCTGATCGCGTCGTGGCGGCGGCGCGGGTTTCGGGTGGGGGTGCTGGCGATCGATCCGTCGTCGCCGTTCACGGGGGGCGCGATCCTGGGGGATCGGGTGCGGATGCAGCACCACGCCGGGGACGAGGGGGTGTTCGTGCACAGCCTGGCGACGCGGGGGCATCTGGGGGGGTTGAGCCGGGCGACGGCGGCGGCGGCGCACGTGCTGGACGCGGCGGGGTACGACCGGGTTCTGATCGAGACGGTCGGGGTCGGCCAGGACGAGGTGGACGTGGTGCGCACGGCGGACACGACGGTGGTGGTTCTGGTCCCGGGCCTGGGGGACGAGGTGCAGTCGATCAAGGCGGGCATCATGGAGATCGCGGATGTGTTCTGCGTGAACAAGGCGGATCGTCCGGACGCGTCGCTGCTGGTGCGTCAGCTTCGTCAGCTTGCGCAGCTCGGGGGGGGGCGCGGGGCGGCGCCGGCGGTGGTGCGTTCGGTGGCGACGGTGGGCGAGGGGGTGGAGGAGCTGGTGGACCGTGTGGAGTCGCTCGCGGCGGCGCAGCGGGGGACGGCGGCGCATGGTGTGCGGCGTGCGGAGCGTCTTCGGCACGAGGTGGTGGTGGAGGTGGCGGGTCAGCTTCGCGAGCGGGCGGAGGCGCTGCTGGGCGACGCATCGCTGGACGCGGTTCTGCGGCGGGAGCGCAGTCCGATGTCGCTGGCGGCGGAGCTTGTGGAGGGGCTGCTGGGCCCGTTGTGATCGGCGGTTCGCCGGCGGGGTTCAGCGCGCGGTGGTGAGGAAGGTCGCGCTGGTGGAGGGGCTGCTGGGCCCGTCGTGATCGGCGGTTCGCCGGGGGCGGGGGGGGGTTCAGCGCGCGGTGGTGAGGAAGGTCGCGCTGATGCGTTCGAGGAGTCGTCCGAGTCCGGCGCCGTCGTCCTCGAGGAGGGTTCCCGGGACCTCTTCGGTATCGACATCGTGTTCGGGGAGGTCGTCGGGGTGGGGAAGGCTTTCGTCGAGGCTGTCGAAGCGCTGTCGGAGGGAGGGTTCGAGGACGGCGACGATCCAGTCTTCCATTGGCATGGAGACGATGAGGCCGTTGGCGTCTTCGTCGAGCTGGAAGGCTTCGAGGTCGACGGTGGCGGTGGCGGAGGAGGTCCAGGAGAAGGAGCGCGCGTTGTGGGACTTTTCGTTGGGTCTCCAGGGCAGCGGTGAGGGTTCACCGGCGGCGCGTTCGGGGTCCCAGGTGCCGCTGATGATGACGCTTCGCGCGTCGCCGTTGACGGTGCGTTCGGGGTAGAGGTGAAGTCGAACGCGCCAGGTTCCGGCTTCGGGCAGGGTCACGGAGGGTCCGGCGACGCGGAGCTGTCCGGAGCGGACGTCGAAGGAGAGGTCGACGGGCGCGCTCATGGCGAGGAGCTGGTCCTCGCCATCGTCGCTGAGGAAGGCGAAGCGCCCGGAGGGGATGCGGAAGTGACGGACCTCGACGGCGGAGTCGAGTTCCCGGACGTCCTCGATTTCGAGCCAGGTGCGGACGTGCAGCGCGGACTCGGCTGCTGCGGCGGCGGGCTCGTCGGGGACGGGCGGCTCTTGCGCGCACGCGACCATGAGCGCGGCGAGGAGGGTGAGACTGATCAGTCGTGCAAGCGTGTTCACGGAGGACCTCCGGCAAAGCTCCATGTGTGAGCGTAACCCCCCGAGGTACGGGTGTCAATCGGGCGTTGCGGGACGAGAGCGCCAGGGAGCCGTCGGGTGTGGTGGCTACTGCGACTCGGCCTGTTGCCGGGCGAGCCGAGTCTTGAGGGCTTCGAGTTCGGGGCTGGCGTTGATCAGCTGGGAGAGTCTGGGGCGCTTCATGTCGAGGAGTCGCGCGGCGTGGGTGACGTTGCCATCGGCGAGGACGAGGGCTTCGCGGATGAGTGCGGTCTCGAGTCGTTTCTTGAGGTCGGGGAGGCCTACGCCGGTCTCGATGGCCCAGCTTGCGATGCGTCTTTCGGCGTCGTCGTCGTCGGGGGCGTCGTCGTCTTGGGTGGAGTCATGGGTGGTATGGGGGAGTTCGAGGGGGCTGGCGG
>REDH01000157.1 GCA_007693585.1 Deltaproteobacteria bacterium | reverse complement strand
CGTCACCGGCTCGGTCTGTGCGAGATCGCGCACACTTCGGGTGCATGTGTGAGGATGTCGCACAGGGGAGGCCGGGCCGCGGTGGCATCGTGTCCGCGGGCCGGAGCAGCGTTGGCGCTCAGATGGCGTCCTCGAGGGTCGACAGGGACATCCGGCTCTTGGTGAGCACCATGCCGATGTTGGCGTTCTTGCGGCAGACGAAGGTGACGGCGTGCTCGGCGTACTTTCGGCCGCGCAGGAACACGTGGAGCAGGTTGTCCGAGAAGACGATGATCTCCTGGAAGTAGTGGGCTCCGTCTTCGCTGATCCCGCGCGACTTGCGGAACATCTGCTCGATCGCGACCACGTTCGAGCCCTGGAAGAGGTCGGCGGTCGCGGCGGCGACCAGATCGAGAACCTGCTGTGGGTGCGAGTCGATCGTCTTCACGCCGAGCAGCATGCCGGTCGACATGTCGACATATCCGGCGGCGACACACTCGGGGACCTGGTTGATGGCGTTCTGGATGGCGTTGTCGAGGGACATGGGCTGACTCCGTGGTCTGGAACTGGGGGACATCCGGCGACACCGTGTCGCCGGCGACGGTGGGCCTGTTCGCGGGCCCGTTGCGTCGCACACGTGCGCGCTCCCTTCGGGTCGGAAGAGGAGCACGTGGGTGCATCGCGGGGTCAGGCTGACGGTTGCGCACGACCTTGCCCAGTGCATCGCTCGCACGTGCAGAACGTGCGTGCGGCGGCACGAAATGCGTGCGGTGTGCGGCCGCAGCTACGGCGGGCAGCCCCGGTCCGGAGAGCGGTTGTCGGTGAGGAAGCCTGCAGGGATGTTGTGCAGGAATGCCCACTGGGTGTTGGACTGTACCCAGTCGCGTCGGCGCAGCCGGGCCACACGGAGCGCCTCGAACGGGTCGAGGCCGCGGCCGATGAGGTGCAGCACGAGCATGGTGCCGGTTCGTCCGATGCCGGCCTTGCAGTGGTAGGCGACCCGGTGTCCCAGACCGATCCACCGCTCCGCTTCGGCCACAAGTTCGCGGGCTGACCGCTCGTCCGGAGGGTGCATGTCGGGGATGGGAAAGTGGACCACGTGAATGCCGTGGTGCTGTGCCTCCGGGACAGTGGGGCTCTCCGTGAGGCTCACGAGCACGGAGACGCCGGCCGCGCCGAGTCGTGCGAGGTCGCTGTCGAGGTTCTCGAAGAGTCCGGGTTGCGGGCACCCGCCGAGTTCGCCGGGCAGCAGCCAGACGAAACCCGCCGGTCCGGCTCCGGTGGGCGCGTCGCTCGGGGGGGGGACGGTGGGGTCGGCGCCGGGGGTGATCGGGATGACCGGCGGGGGGACGGGAAGCGGCGGGGCGGGCATCCAGGCGGGACCTGCGACTTCCGCGAGCGCGGACGCCAGGGTCGACGCGGCGACGGTTTCGGGCCCTGGCAGAGGCGAAGGGAGCGGCGCCGAAGGCGCTGCGGCCTGTGGCTGCGGGATGTTGCCGGGCGGCGGGGGAGAGGGGCGGTTCGAGGCGGTGTAGCCCCAGGTCACCCCCTCCACCGGTGGCGGTCCATCGAGCTCGGGGGGGACTGGTACGGTCGCGTCCGGGTCCTGGTCCGCCGCGTCCTCCGGTGGCCAGCTCAACCCGCCGGTCCGGATGTACTGCCGCTGGGCCTCCATCGTCGGGCGTTCGAAGAACGCGTCGCGGGTATCCTGCACGAGAACCTCCCCAACGGCCATGAGGGCCACCGTATCGGCCAGCCTCCGGACCCTTCGCTGGTGGTGCGACACGAAGATGACGCACCGTTGCTGTCCGGCGAGCGCCAGCAGGGCCTCGATGGACATGCCGTCCTCTTCCTCGATCCCGGCGAGGATCTCGTCCACGCAGAGGACAGCGGGATCGGGCAGCAGCGCGGCGGCGAGGTGGGCGAGTCGCACCTCGGCATCGGCGAACTCCAGCAGGGGGGTGTCCAGCCGATCGCGCAGCGGGTGGAGGTCGTGCCGCGCGAGCCACTGCGCGAGCCAGTCCCGCTGTTCGGGGCGCGTCATGCTGCCGCGGTTCGGAAGATGCTGTTGCAGCAGCTCGAAGACGTTGGCGCCGGGCTGGCCGAGCCTCTGGGCGAGGAGGGCCGGAAGCGGACGCACCTGGTCGAGGGGCACCCCCCGGACCCGGATGTCGCCGCGCACGTCCCACGGAGCGGTGTTCGGAAGCTGCCCCGCCAGCGCCCGCAGCAGGGTGGACTTCCCGGCCCCACCGGGGCCCATCAGTGCGTGGATGCCGATATCGGGGAAGGACAGGCTTGCCCGGTCGAGCACGCGCTTTGACGCGAACGACACGCTGAAATCGCGGACCTCGATCATGACTTCTCGCGGGGTGGGGCGGGGTCCGGTCCGGCCCAGCGTCGCAGGCGGAGCGCATTGGTCAGGACGAAGACACTGGAGAGGCCCATCGCGCCGGCGGCGAGCATGGGGTTGAGGGAGATCCCCCAGAGGGGCACCAGCACGCCTGCGGCCACGGGGATCAGGGTGATGTTGTAGAAGAAGGCCCAGAAGAGGTTCTGGTGGATGTTGCGCAGCGTCGCTGCGCTGAGGGCCATGGCCGCGGGGACCCGACGCAGGTCATCCCGCATGAGCACGACCTGGGCGCTCTCGATGGCGATGTCGGTGCCGGTACCGATGGCGATGCCGACGTCCGCCGTGGTCAGCGCCGGTGCGTCGTTGATGCCGTCGCCCACGAAGGCGACCCGGCGGTTCGCACCGCCGCGGTCCTGCAGCGCCATGACGACCTCCGCCTTGCCGGCGGGGAGCACCTCCGCCTCCACTCGGGCGATGCCCAGATCCGCGGCGATCGCCTCGGCGGTGCGTCGACGGTCTCCGGTGATCATCACGACCTCGACGCCCTGTTGCGTCAGCATGGCCACGGCCTCCCGCGCGGTGTCGCGAACCGGGTCCGCGACCGCGATGAGGACGACCTGCGCCTCGCCGGCCTCACCGATCGCGGCGTGGAGCACCGTCTCGCCGCGCTGTTCGCGCTCCGTCGCCAGCGCGGTGAAGGGAGATGTGTCGATTCCGGCTTCGGCCATCATGGCGGCGCTTCCGATCAGGACCGGTCGGTCATCGACGAGTGCACGCACACCGCGTCCGGTCTCGGACGTGAAGTTGTGCGCTTCGGGAAGGACGAGGCCGCGCTCCTCGGCGGCGTCCACGATGGAGCGCGCGATCGGGTGCTCGCTGTGGCGCTCGACGGCAGCGATGATGGAGAGGAGGCGGTCGTCGATGGTCGGGGCGGCTCCGTCCTCGCGGGCGGTTGTGGGCGCGGGGTGGAGGGCGCGGAGCGCCGGCCGCCCTTCGGTGAGGGTGCCGGTCTTGTCCACCGCGATCACCTTCGTGCCCCGGAGCAACTCCAGCGCGCTGCCCTGTCGGAAGAGGATGCCGAGCTCGGCGCCCTTGCCGGTCCCGACCATGATCGACACGGGGGTCGCGAGCCCCATGGCGCAGGGGCACGCGATGATGAGCACGGCGACCGCATGGACCAGCGCGGTGGGAAGCGCGTCGGACGGGGCGAGCAGCAGCCACGCGCCGAAGGTCAGCGAGGCGATGGCGAGCACGACCGGCACGAAGACGCGAACCACCCGGTCGACGGCGGCCTGGATCGGGATGCGGGAGGCCTGGGCCTCCTCGACAAGTCGCACGATGCGCTGGAGCGTCGTGTCCGCACCGGTGCGCGTCACCTCGATCACGAGCCCGCCGGTGGTGTTGACCGTGCCTCCGATGACCTCCTCGCCCGGTCCGCGCGCCACCGGGAGCGGCTCTCCGGTCATCATGGACTCGTCCACCCAGCTCGAGCCTTCGGAGACGATGCCGTCGAGGGGGATGCGCTCCCCGGGACGGATGCGGAGACGGTCTCCCGGGACGACACGCTCGATGGGCACGTCCCGGTCCCCGTCCGCCGTCACCAGGCGCGCTTCGCTCGCCTGGAGCCCGAGGAGGCGCTCGAGGGCCTCGGAGGTGCGGCCCCTCGCCCGGGACTCGAGCATCCGCCCCACGAGGACCAGGGTGATGATCACGGCGGCGGCCTCGAAGTAGACGTGGGCGGCTCCGTCCGGCAGCAGGGTGGGGGCAAGGGTGGCGACGACGGAGTACCCGTAGGCGGCGAACGTGCCCAGCATGACGAGACTGTTCATGTCCGGAGCCAGCCGGGAGAACGCCGCCAGCCCCCGGCGGTGGAACCGCATGCCCGGTCCGAACTGGACGACGGTCGCGAGCACCAGCAGCACCATGTGCACGCCGCCAGTGCCGAGCGTGCCGTGCAGCAGCGCGTGCAGCGGGGGCAGCATCATCGAACCCATGTCGATGAGGAAGATGGGCACCGTGAAGAGCGACGCGATCCACACATCCCGCCGGAGGGTGCGGAGCTCGGCCTCCCGCGACCTTCGGCGCAGCTCCACCGGATCGGACACCCCCTCGTGATCGTGGCGCAGCCCGTAACCTGCCGACTCGAGCGCCTCGCGCCAGCGTCCCGGACCGGTCAGTCCCGGGACATGGTGCACGGTCGCCGACGCGGTGGCCAGGTTGACGTCCACGGCGATGACTCCGGGAACCCGCTCGATGACGCGGGTCACGGCGCCGGTGCACGACGCGCAGGTCATCCCGTCCACATGGACCGTCGTCGATGTGGTCCGCCCCCGAAAGCCCGCCTTCTCGATCAGCCTCAGCACGTCGGCCGGGCCCATCACCGCCGGATCGATCGTCACGCGCGCCAGCTCGGCTGCGAGATTCACCGCGGCATCCGTGACGCCGGGATCGGCCCGGAGCACCCGCTCGAGACGCGACGAACAGGCCGCACAGCTCATGCCCTCGACCGGGATCTGGAGGTTCACGTTCATCGAGCGGAGAGCGGGGAGGGGCAGGTCGACGGCACGGCGCGTGCGTGCGCCGAGCCCTGGACGCTGCGTGCACGGCGCCCGACAGGCCCACGGAGGTTGTGACGCGTCTCGCGCACTGTAAAGCCCACGGCTCGTCGGCGTCGCTCGTCGGCGCACCTCCAGGTCCGACCGAGGGCAAGGGTTCGGGAGGCTCGCCGTCCGGCGCCGCCGGATGGGACCCGGAGCGGGACCGCTGCCTTCCCCGTTCTCGGCGGCCGCGACACCGTCCTCCCCGGGGGCGGAAGGTGCGCGGGTCCGTCCTGCGCGGCCCCGATCGCTGAATGGCTTGTCAGTCGGTTTTCGGGGTGGTAGGCGTCGCGGGGCGCGCCTGACCCGGGCCCGTTCGCGCGGGGCCTTTATCGACGGGTGGTTGCGCTGGCCGCCGACGGTTCCCTGCCAGGCCGGAACTTCCGCGATCACCCGCCAGACCGGAGGATGACAATGCGCTCTTACCCGACCGTGACCCGACTGCTGGCCATTCTGGCTGCCCTGCTCTTCGCCGCTTCCGTCGTCGCATGCGACAGCGGAAGTGATGCGGGCGAGTCCACGCCGGCCGAGGCTGCCGAGCAGGCCGTCGAGGAGGCGGAAGACGCCGCCGCCGAGGCAGCCGAGGAGACCGAGGAGGCCGCGGAAGAGGCAGCCGAGGAGACCGAGGAGGCCGCGGAAGAGGCAGCCGAGGCCGCGGAAGAAACGGCCGAAGAAGCGGAAGAGGCAGCCGAGGCCGCCGCCGAGGAGCCTGGCGACTCGGACACCGCCGAGGCCGCGGAAGAGGAAGACGAGGAAGACGAGGAGTAACCACCCTCGCTCATTCGTCCGTCACGGCCGTTCCTGGTCGTGAAGGGTACCGTGCCGCGAGCCGCTGGCTCTCGAGTTGCCCAGGACTTCATCGGCGACTCTCCCTGCGCCCGCTGCTCCCCATCCAAAACGGTGCACCACGCGCCGCAGGGGCCACATTCGCACGGCCACGGTCCGCGAACTGGCCCCCACGACCGCTGGGGGGCATCGTTCCCGTCCGCCCGTCACGGAAGTCGCCACCGCGGACTCCTCCGTGGTCCCGCCCCCGCAACCGGCTACGGTATCAGCGGTTAGGCGGGCGCCCGGGCGGTACGCCCGCCGTTTGGGGTCGCGGAACTTCCGGGTTGTCAACCCGCACGTTCACTGGTAACGGCCCGCACGTTGGTTCATCACGGCCACCGGTCGAGCCTGTGGTCAGGACTGTGCACCGCCGGAATCCACCGGTGGTGTCCCCCGCACTCCAACGAGGAGAGTTCCATGTCGTTCAAGTCCATCCTTCGTCGTTCCGCCGGTGCCGCCGGCCTTCTCGCCATCGGCGTTGCGGGCGCCGCCTGTGACCGTGGCGGTGATACCACCGAGACCGCAGGCGCCGAGCAGGCAGCCGCACCCGCAGCCGAGGCAGCCGCGCCGGCCGGTGCACCCGCCCTCGCGGTCGCCGCCGACCTCGCCGCCCCCGTGACCGCGTCCGGCACCGCCGGAGGCCCGGTCAACGCTCGCGAGGCCCACACCGGCACCGGCGCGTACAGCCACTGTGTCGGCTGGATGCCCGCCGAGCCCCAGCACACCGTCGAGGTCGCCGCCGAGCAGGCCCTCACGTTCGTCGCCAACGTTGACGGACACGGCGACCTGACCATGGCCATCGTCGGCCCCGCAGGGACCTGGTGCAACGACGATTTCGAGGGCCTCGACCCGGGCATCGCCGACACCTACGCTGCCGGCACCTACCGCATCTTCGTGGGCACCTACAGCGAGGGCAACTCCTTCCCCTACACCTTCACCGTTCGTCCGGCTCCCGCGGCACCGGAGACCCAGACCGGCTCCCTCGAGCCCGGCTTCCTGCCCGACCCCTTCACCCAGGAGTCCATCGCCGGAGGCCCCCGCTCCGCAAGCGAGTGGGCCCCTCGCGCCGTCGAGCCCCACAACGTGCAGTGCCGTGGCACCTACCCCACCGAGCCCCAGCACGTGCTGACCCTCGGCGAGTTCGGCAGCCTCAAGATCACCGCCAGCCCCACCACCTCCGGCGACCTCACGATGGTCATCGAAGGACCGGGCGGTGTGTGGTGCAACGACGACTTCGAAGGCCTCGACCCCGGCTTCGACACCGCCTTCCCGGCCGGTGAGTACCGCATCTTCGTCGGGAACTTCGGTGGTGGCTCGCCCACCCCCTACACGCTCAGCGTGACCGAGCTCTGAGACGCCAGCGGGTCTGCTCGGCGCAACAGGCGCCGGGTAGACACCACCCGCCTTCGGAAGGACGCCACCCTGAAGGGTGCGCGTCCTTCGCGCGTTTCGACGCCCGCGCAATTTCGCCGGGTCGGCGGCGCACCGGACAGCCCGGACAACCGCAACCATGCTCCGAGGGCCAACCATCCTGGGAGGAACCCCCGAGGGCGCCCTGCTGCGACGAGCGGCGACGAGTCGCCCCTCGGGCAGACCTGGCTGTCCGGGAGGTCGACCGACCCGGGTTCACTCCGCCGCTGCCGTCAGGTACTGGTCCGGGTTGCGCAGGAACGGGCGCACGCAGCTCCCACAGCAGAAGTAGTAGGTCTCGCCGTCGTGTTCGGCGCTCGGAGAGGTGTCCCGGACGCGGAACGCTTCGCCAGACACCGGGCAGAGTGCCGCATCCCCCATCGACGCCCCCGGCTGGGCCACGAGTTCGGACTCGTCGACCTCGATGGTTTCGTGGTCACTGCCCATGGCCATCGCACCGTCGGCTGCCGGTGCCGCCGAGCCCTGCTCGTCGCTTTCAGCCTCGCTGCCCTCGGGCTGCTCGTCGCCCTCGTCCTCCCCTTCTTCCTCTCCTGCGTCTTCGGCTGGTTCCTCCCCGTCGTCCGCCGCCAGACCCTCCACCAGCTCCTCGGTACGCTCGGCGGCGCGCTCGGCGGCCTCCTGCAGCGGCTCGTGCAGCGCGTCCTCGGTCTGTCGGTCACAGGCCATCAGCAGCAGAACGGCCAGCGGGAGAAGCAGGGTGGCAGCCAGGGTGCGGGCCATCTTCGTTGCGGTCATCATCGTCATCTCTCCATCTCGGATTGGGGGAAGGGGTCACACGGACCCCGCAGGGTGAGGGGGACGGTGCCCCCGGTTCGGCTTCAGCAGGATCCGGTGTCGAAAGGACCGGTCGGAAGGATCCGGCGAACGGCAAGCCGCGCCTCCTCCCAGGCACAGAAGAGCACGGGTACCACGAAGAGGGTGAGCAGGGCGACGGCCATTCCCCCGACGGCGGGGAGCGCCATGGGGGTCATGACGTCGGCGCCGGTGCCCTGGCTCGTGAGCACGGGCAGCAGGGCAAGGATCGTGGTGGCGGTGGTCATCAGGCACGGCCGCACGCGACGGCTGCCGGCCTCGATCACCCGCTGACGGATGTCCTCGACGTTCGTCGGCGGTGCGCCGCGAAACTGTTGCTGCAGATAGGTACCCATGACCACACCGTCATCCGTGGCGATGCCGAAGAGGGCGATGAAGCCCACCCACACCGCCACGCTGAGCGCCGTGGGCTGCACCCGGAAGACCTCCCGTAGGTGGGCATCGAGGACGGTCATGTCCAGAAAGCCCGGTTGTCCGTAGAGCCAGAGCAGGACGAAACCGCCGGAGAACGCGACGGCCACGCCACTGAAGATGAACAGGCTCAGGGCCACCGATCGGAACTGCAGCATCAGCAGCGCGAAGATCAGGAGCAGCACGAGCGGCATGAGCAGACGCAGGCGCTCGGCGGCCCGCACGTTGTTCTCCCAGGCTCCCGCAAATGACCACGCGACGCCGTTGGCAAAGGAGAGCTCCCCGCTCGCCTGCGCCGCTTCCATGGCGTCCCGGACGCCCTCGATCGCCTCGACCTCGCCGACCTCCGGAAGCCGGTCGAACATCACGAACGTCACGAGCTGACCGTTCTCCGAGCGGATCATCTCGGGCCCGAGCGCGAACCGGATCTCCGCGAGGTCCGCGAGGAGCACCGGCGCCCCCCGCGCCGTGTCCACCAGGATGCGGCCGATGGCCTCCGGCGTGTCCCGGAGCTCGCGCGGGTAGCGCACCCGCAGCCCGAAGCGCTCGCGGTCCTGGACGGTCTGTCCGAGCAGGCGGCCGCCGATGGCGACTTCCACCACATCCTGGAAGGCCTGCATCGTGATCCCGTACGCGGCGAGCGCTTCACGGTCCGGATGGATCTCGATCCACGGGGTGCCCACGGGCCGATCCGCACTCACCGCCGGGCGGTTCACCATCGGGTGCTCGCGCAGGAACGCCTCCACCTGCAGCGCTGCCTCCCCGATGGTCTCCAGACTCGGACCCTGAAGACGCACAGCCATCGGTGCCCGAATGCCGCTCGACAGCATCACGATCCGCGTCGAGATCGGCTGCAGCTTCGGCGCGGAGGTCAGTCCGGCGATCTCCCCCACTGCCACCAGCTCGTCCCAGATGTCCTGGCTGGTGCGGATGTGGTCGCGCCACAGACGGTACGGGCGTCCGCCGGGATCCTCCACCAGGTTCCCGTCCGCCGTCCGCTCGAACCGTCCGTCCGCGTCCACCGCGAAGCGCAGACGGCGGCCCCGCTCATCCTGCACGTACTCCGGGTGAAACGCGATCACCGTTTCGAGCATCGCCACCGGCGCCGGGTCCAGCGGACTCTCCGCCCGCCCGAGCTTGCCCACGCTGTACGCCACCTCCGGAACCGTTTCGAAGAGCAGGTCCAGCTCCCTCGTCATCTCCAGCGTACTCCCCACCGAGGCGTGGAACATCGTCGAGGGCATGTACAGGAACATCCCCTCGTCGAGCTGCGGCATGAACTCCCGGTTCATCCCCGGAAACGCCACGTGCAGCCACTGGCCCGCAGCGGACCGGTGAAAGCCCTCCGGCATCGGACCGAGGACCCGCGGATAACCGAGCCAGGCCAGAGCACCGACGAACACCAGCAGCGCAGGCGCCAGCAGAAAGAGCGCCTTGTGCCGCAGGATCCAGTAGAGCAGCGGCCGGTACGCCAGGATGAACAGCCGGAACAGGCCGAGCAGCAGCCCGATGAGCAGCAGCACGAAGAGCACGTTGCGCTCCTCGCCCGCCCCCGCACCGAGCGGAAGCCAGTGCTGCGCGAGCACCACGCTCACGAGTACCGCAAGCACCACGCTCGCCACCGCCCCCAGACGGACCGAGAGCCCGCCTCCGAGCCCCCGCGCCACCCAGCCGCCCCTCGCCGTGAACGACCTAAGCCAGCCGCCGTCCTCCGCCATCCGCGCCAGCGCCCACAGGACGATGAGCGCGCCCACGAGCTCGTTCACCCACGCCGCCACCACGGCTCCCGCCAGCGCGATCGCCCCGTGCAGCAGCCGCCGCGGCCACAGCCCGCGCACCCGACCGCCCAGCAGCAGATGGGCCAGCACCGGCAGCACCAGCAGCGCGATCACCAGCGAGAACAGCAGCGCGAACGTCTTCGTCCACGCCAGCGGACCGAAGAGCTTCCCCTCCTGACCCGTCAGCGCGAACACCGGCAGAAAGCTGATCACCGTCGTCGCCAGCGCCGTGAACACCGCCCCCGACACCTCCGCCGTCGCCGACGCGATCGTCTCCCGGGTCGAGACCCCCGGCGGCGCCTCCCGCAACCGCTGGACGATGTTCTCCGTCACCACCACCCCGACGTCCACCATCGTCCCGATCGCGATCGCGATGCCCGCCAGCGCCACCACGTTCGCCTCCACCCCCACCACCAGCATCGTGATGAACGTCAGCAGCACCGCCGCCGGCAGGAGCGTCGCGATCAGCGCGCTCGCCCGCAGGTGCAGCAACAGGATCAGCACCACCAGGATCGTGATCAGCACCTGCTGCGTCAGCGCCGTCTCCAGCGTGCCCACCGTCCGGTCGATCAGCTCCGACCGATCGTAGAACGGTACCACCCGAACCTGCGCCACCGTCCCGTCCTCCAGCGTGCGCCTCGGCAAGGATGGCTCCACCTGCGCGATCGCCTCGCGCACGTTCTCGATCACCTGCCGAGGGTTCGCCCCGTGCCGCGCCGTCACCACCCCGCCCACCGCCTCCTCCCCGCTTCGTGTCAGCGCACCCCGGCGCTCCGCCGGACCCACTCCGATCTCCGCCACGTCCCGAAGACGCACAGGCGTCCCCTCCCGCATCGCCACCAGCGCGTGCTCCAGGTCCGATGCCTCCCGCACGAACCCCGGGCGCCGGGCGGCGGGCGGCGGGGGGGGGGGGGGGGGGGGGGGGGGGGGGGGGGGGGGGGGGGGGG
>REDH01000040.1 GCA_007693585.1 Deltaproteobacteria bacterium | reverse complement strand
TCGCTCAACGGATAAAAGGTACTCCGGGGATAACAGGCTGATCTCCCCCAAGAGTTCACATCGACGGGGAGGTTTGGCACCTCGATGTCGGCTCATCACATCCTGGGGCTGGAGCAGGTCCCAAGGGTTCGGCTGTTCGCCGATTAAAGTGGTACGCGAGCTGGGTTCAGAACGTCGTGAGACAGTTCGGTCCCTATCTGCTGTGGGCGTAGGAGACTTGAGGGCAGCTGTCCTCAGTACGAGAGGACCGGGATGGACGAACCTCTGGTGTACCGGTTGTTCCGCCAGGAGCACCGCCGGGTAGCTACGTTCGGAAAGGATAACCACTGAAAGCATCTAAGTGGGAAGCCCCGCCCAAGATCAGGTCTCCCCGAAGGTCCGTCGTAGACCACGACGTGGATAGGCTGCAGGTCGAAGTGCGGTAACGCATGAAGCCGAGCAGTACTAATCGACCGTCCGGCTTGACCACCCCCGACACCCCGCTCTCCACTCCGGCCACACTCCAACACCACGACACGAACTCCGCTTCACGCTTCACCAATCCACAGCCTCGCGTGCCCTTCGACCACGGTTATGCCGGTGACCCCAGCGGAGGGGCCCTACCCGATCCCATTCCGAACTCGGTCGTCAAGCCCTCCAGCGCCGATGGTACTGCACGGGAGACTGTGTGGGAGAGCAGGTCGTCGCCGGCACCCCTTCGGCGCCCCCCAGGCAACCCCGCCCACCCCGCCCGCCTGGAGGGCGTCGTCACTTTTTGCGCGGTTCACCCGAGCCCGCCAAGCGCGGAGTCGCTTCCGGCACCCGCCTGCGACGCCGGACACCCGCGGCGGACTGGGAAGCCGCAGCAACAACCGTTGAACCACGGATCCTGACAGCCGAGCACTGCGCAGCCCCCGGTGAACGGTCCAGAGCGTCGAACGAGCCTCAGCCGGAATCCCAGCTCGGGAACAGCCCGCCGAGTCCGACGAAGATCAGAACAATGGCCAGATGCAACAGCACACCAAGTGCGGCCAGCAACGCCCCAAGCCAGGCGAGCTGCAGGCCACGTCGCTGATTGTGACGCAGGGCCGTGACGTGCGCCGCGATCGCAAAGCCCCAGGCGAGCGGAGCCGTGATGACCACCACCCACGGCACCCATGAGGTGATTCCGCAGAACAGCGAGAGCAGCGCCAGCACGTTGCGGCCCTCCTCCTGCATTCGGTTGGGCGGCGTCCGCAGGCGGCCACCATCCGCTCTGTCGCGACCCGGAGTCATGGTGCGGCTCCCCGACCACGTCGCTCGAGCTCGTGCACGAGCTCCTCGTGGGCCGTTGTACCGAGGTGCGAACGGACATCGACGGGAGGCTCCCAGTGTCTCAGATAGCTCGATTTGAGGAACCGGATTCGGCCTGCAGACTGAGCGATGCGCTCGCGATCGCCGGTACTCTGCTCGCCCAGCCGGACAAGGGCTTCCCACGCCTGGATCTGACGTTCGGCGCTGTGGCAGAAGAGGAAGAGATCCAGGCCTGCCCGCAGACCGAGTCGGACGATGTCGCCGACGTCATGGTGATCCGCTATGGCGGCCATCTCCAGGTCATCCGAGATCACGACACCCCCATGGTGGAGGGTCCGGCGGAGCAATTGGTCGATGCACTGTGCGGACAGTGTCATCGGGTGCCGCGTGTCGATTGCGGGAATTCGGAGATGCGCGGTCATGATCATCGGTACGGGCCCGCGCAGGAGCCGGGCGAAGACAGCAATCTCGCGCCGACGGAGCAGTTCGATGTCGTGTTCGAGAAGCGGGAGTTCGAAGTGGCTGTCGGCGAAGGTATCCCCGTGCCCGGGGAAGTGCTTGAAGCACGGGATGACCCCCGCGATGGTCAGCCCTGCTGCGAAGGCGCCGCACAACCTGGCCACGGTGGCCGGGTCGTCGCCCAGGCTCCGATCGCCGATCACCTGATTCGCCGGATTGGTCCGAAGGTCGGCACAGGGTGCGAAATCGAGATTGATCCCGACCGCGGCAAGCTCTTCGCCCATCGCCTGACCGATGCGGGCGGCCAGTTCGGCATCCCCGGTCGCGCCGAGGACGGCCATCGGCGGGATCCTTGTGAACGGTGGCTGACGAAGACGCTGAACACGTCCTCCCTCCTGGTCCACCGAAATGAACGGGGGCGGATCGTCAGGACGGCACGCGGCGATGACCTCACTCGACAGCGCGCAGACCTGCTCGGGTTCGGCGAGGTTGCGAGCGAAGTAGATCACACCCCCTGCCTCGCCTCGTTGCAGGCGCTGGCGGAGTTCGTCGGGCACACTGTGGCCCTGGAAGCCCACGAGAAGCATCTGGCCTGCATTGCACCGGAGTTCGTCGCGGTTGATCATGTTCTCGTCGCTCGTCTTGTGGGGGCGCCATGGCGCAGCCGCGGGTCGAGTGCATCGCGCAGACCGTCCCCGAGAAGGTTGATGCCAAGCACGGTCACCATGATCGCGATGCCCGGGAAGATGGCGAGGTGCGGCGTGAGGAGGAAGTATGTGGCGCCCTGATCGAGAAGGGCACCCCAGCTCGGCACATCCTGAGGTCCGAGTCCGAGGAAGGACAGGGAGGCTTCGGCCAGGATGGCACCGGCCACGCCGAACGTCGCCTGAACCATCATGGGGCCGAAGGTGTTGGGGAGAAGATGCACCGTGAAGATCCGCACCGGGGGAAGCCCGAGCGCGAACGCGGCCTCGACGAAGTCGCGCTGGCGCAGCGCGAGCACCTCGGCACGCAGGATGCGGGCGTATCCAGCCCATCCGGTGACGCTGAGGGCGAGTACGACGCTCCACAGGGAAGGGGCCTGGGTCACGAAGATGATGAGGATCGCGAGCAGGATCCCCGGAAATGCGAGCACGACGTCGGTCAGTCGCATGAACAGTTCGTCGACGCGTCCCCCACGAAAGCCCGCGATTCCGCCTACGGCGACTCCCACGGACAGGGACACGAGGACCGAGAGGCTTCCGACGAGCAGCGCCGTTCGTGCCCCGAACAGCACGAGCGTGCAGAGGTCCCTCCCGGATTCGTCGGTGCCGAACCAGTGGTTCGTGCTGGGCCCCTCGAGCTGCCTTCGCACGTCCACGTGGTCCACATCCCACGGGGCGAGCCACGGGGCGAGCAGGGCCACGAGGAACAGGCCCAGGGTGACCCCTCCCCCCGTGACGAGGAAGGGATCGCGGGCGAAGGATCGCCATCGCGCGTCGAGACCGGCGCGGTTCCCGATCACGGGTCTCCCCCACTCTGCCGGAGTCGGGGATCCGCGATTCCGTAGGCAATGTCCGTGAGGAGGTTCGCGAGGACGTAAAAGGCCGCGATCACGATCACGCAGCCCTGAACGAGCGCGAAGTTGCGCATCTCGATGGCGCTGAGCAGTAGCGTGCCGAGCCCCGGTCGGGCGAAGACCTTCTCGACGATGATGGCGCCCGCCAGCAACGATCCGAGCTGGAGGCCGAGGACGGACAGGACCGGGGTCAGCGCGTTGCGGAGCGCGTGACGGAAGACGACGACGCGCTCTCGAAGCCCGCGGGCTCGCGCGGCCTGGATGTACGGTTGTCCGAGCACATCGAGCATGCTCGCACGGGTCATGCGCGCGAGCTTCGCTGCGAGCGCGGTGGACAGGGTCAGCACCGGCAGAACCAGTGCGGAGAATCCGAGAGCCCCGGCGCCGGGGGCTGGCAGCGCTGTGATGGTGATGCTGAACAGGATGAGCAGCATGGGTCCGAGCCAGAAGTTCGGAATACTGACGCCCAGCATGGCGACGAGAAGGGCCGCGACATCGATCCAGGTGCGGTGCCGGAGCGCCGCCAGCACACCGAGCGGGACCGCGATCAGGAGCGCGAGGAGCAGCGACCAGAGCGCGAGCTCGATCGTCGGCCAGAGGTTCCAGACGATCTCGGCCCGTACGGTGCGGGACGGGTCGTCGCAGAAGCGTCCGAGGGTTCCGTCGACGAGATCGCGGAGGAAGAGGAGATACTGGCGCCAGAGGGGCTCATCGAGGCGCAGGCACTCCCGGAGGCCGGCCTTGTCGACGTCGAGCGCCTGTTCGCCCAGGATGCTCTCGACCGGATCTCCCGGGACGGCCCGTACCGTCACGAACACGAGGGTGGCCACGCCGAACACGACCCCGACGCTGCTCAGGGCGCGTCGGACAAGAAACTGGAGCAGCGAGTCGTTCAAGGAGAGATCGGGGAGGGTGGCGCCGCACGCGGCCAGGCACTACCGTGCCGTGCCGGGGTTGTAGCCCTCGGCGGCTTGCGGATGCAACCCGCTCCTGATTCCCGTACGCTGCTCCTCGAGCGAAATCCGCCCATGGACGAACCCGGCGACCACGACCCGCGGAACGGGTTGCCCCCCATGACCCGGAAGGAGGTGTTCCAGCTGGGGGCCCAGCGCGTGTCCGATGCATTGCGGCTCGCGGGCGGCCTCGCGGCAGAGCGTGTCCTCGATCGACTTGGTCCGCACGTGCAGCGACCCCCGGGGGCCCTGGAGGAAATCGACTTCCTGCTGGCCTGCACAAGGTGTGGCCAGTGTGTGGAGGCCTGTCCCGCCGCAGCGATTCTGAACCTCGGCCCGGAGGCCGGACTCGCCGCCGGGACCCCGTTCCTCGATCCGAACCGCTATCGCCCCTGTGTGGCGTGTGAGGATGCCCCCTGCATGCCCGCCTGCCCCACGGGAGCCCTCGAGGTCATGTCCATCGCCGACACGGTCATGGGGCTCGCCGTGCTGGACACCGAAACCTGCTACGCGTGGCAGGGATCCATCTGCCGGCTCTGCAGCCGGGCTTGCCCTTACCCCGACGAGGCCATCGTCCTCGACGAAGAGGGCCGCCCGTGGATCGATCCCCGCTCCTGCATCGGCTGCGGACGCTGCGTCGCTGCGTGCCCGACCACACCGGTGAGTCTGCACGTGGAACCAGCGCCACGAGCGTCCTGATCAGCCGGGGCTTCCGCCTGCCTGCCAGCCGACGGGCCTGAGCAGTGCTGCACCGGGCAGCGGGTCACCGGGGCTGCCTTCCCGGACCTCCTTCCTCTGGCCAGTCGGTCGCGGCGTTGGGTCCCGTCGACCCTCAGTAGGAGGGCGCGGTCTCGAGCACGTCCTCGTCCTCGTCCTCCGACCAGGCGATGGTCTGAAGTTCGACATCGAAAGCGCGCTCACGGATGCGTTCCGAGAGCATGGTCGTCAGCGCATCGAGGCTCATGCTGCCCTGATCCCCGTGCTGCCAGGAGCGGACGGAGAACAGCCCGCTCTCGAGTTCCTTGTGCCCCACGACCGCCATCCACGGCACCTTGCGCAGCTCGGACTCGCGGATCTTGTATCCCAGTTTCTCCGAACGGTCGTCGACCTCGACCCGGACACCGGCCGTTCGCAGGGAGGCTGCGGCCTCGTGGCACGCGGGCGCACAGGCGTCATTGATGGGCAGCAGCATGAGCTGGACGGGCGCCAGCCAGGTCGGGAACGCGCCGGCCACATGCTCGATCAGGATGCCGATGAAGCGCTCGAAGCTGCCGAAGAGTGCACGGTGGATCACGATCGGGGTCCGAGGCTGGTTGTCTCGGTCGGTGTAGGTCAGCTCGAAGCGCAGCGGGAGCTGGAAGTCGAGCTGGATGGTCGCGCACTGCCACTTGCGTCCAAGGGAGTCGGTGACCTCGAAGTCGATCTTCGGTCCGTAGAAGGCCCCGTCTCCTTCCTTGACCCGGTGCTCGAGCCCGTTGGCCTCGATCGCGGACGCGAGATCGGCTTCCGCCCTGTCCCACAGGGCGGGGTCCCCCATGAACTTCTCCGGTCGTGTCGACAGGAAGACCCGGTAGCTCAGCCCGAACAGGCCGTACAGGCGATCGATCAGCTTGATCACGTTCGAGATCTCGCTCTCGATCTGCTCCTCGGTGACGAAGATGTGGGCATCGTCCTGGGCGAATTGGCGGACCCGGAAGAGGCCGTTGAGCGCGCCGGAGAGTTCGTTGCGATGGAGATGCTGGCCCTCCGAGACACGCAGCGGCAGCTCCCGGTAGGAGTGCCGCCGGGTCTTGTAGTACAGCATCGTGTCCGGACAGTTCATCGGCTTCAGGCAGAACGTCTCGCCTTCCGACTCGAGCTTGAACATGTCCTCGTTGTAATGCTCCCAGTGCCCGCTCTTCTCGAACAGTGACTTGTTGTAGATGAGCGGATTGCAGATCTCGACGTACCCCGCCTCGTCGTGGAGTTCCGACCACAGCCTGCGGAGCTCCCGGTACACCTGCCAACCGCGAGGGTGCCAGAACGGAGCGCCTGGGCTCTCGGGATGGAAGGAGAAGAGATCGAGTTCCCGGCCGAGCTTGCGGTGATCCCGCTTCTTCGCCTCCTCGAGCTGCTCGAGGTGGGCGGCCAGATCGGTCTTGTTCTTCCACGCGGTTCCGTAGATGCGCTGGAGCATCGGCCGATCCGAGTCTCCTCGCCAGTAGGCCCCGGCGACCTTCAGCAACTTGAACGCCTTCAGCTCCCCGGTACGGCGCACGTGCGGACCGGCGCAAAGATCCACGAACGTGTCCTGCTGGTAGAAGCGGACCGACTCTTCGCCGAGATCCTCGATCAGCTCGATCTTGTAGTCCTGCCCGCGCTCTCGAAAGTAGGTCAGCGCCTCCTCGCGAGGGACCTCCCAGGTACGGAACTCGTGGTTCCCCTTCACCACCCGCTTCATCCGCTCCTCGATCTCCTCGAGATCGTCCGGGGTCAGCGGGCGCGGCAGGTCGAAGTCGTAGTAGAAGCCGTCGCTGATCGGAGGTCCGATCGCGAGCTTCGCTTCCGGAAAGATCTCCTGGACGGCCTGCGCCATGACGTGCGCGCAGGAGTGACGGATGCGCCAGAGACGCTCGGCATGGCTCAGCGGGGCAGGGGCAGCGCTCTCCTCGGACATGGCTTCACTCGCGGGTGCGGGGTCATCAGGCCCCGGTGGGGTCACGGCGGCACGACGAACTGCCGGGTGCCGGTCTGGCGCAGATAGACGAGCACCGGCGACCTTTCAACCACCACCCGTGACCTTCTCGAGTACCGCACAGTCAGTGCGGTCCGCACAACCCCGCTCCCCGGGACCCTGCGCGACCGCTTGGACCCGCCGGGCTGTGCAACGCGTCCCTCGGCAGGACGATTCCCGCACGGACCCAGCGCGCCCCTGTCCCCGAAAGCCCCATCGGTATCGTGAAGTCTCCTCTCACACGACTGCGCCCCGACGCCGTGTTCGCGACCCTTCTCGTCGGGCTCGTCGCCCTGCTCGTCCTGCCGCTGCCCACGGTGCTCCTCGATCTGCTCCTCGCTGCAAACCTGGCCTGGGCGTTCGTGCTCCTCCTCGTGGCCCTCCACATCCCGCATCCCCTGCGCCTCAGTACCTTCCCGTCCATCCTGCTCATCGCGACCCTCTTTCGGCTCGGCCTCAACGTCTCGTCGACCCGGCTCATCCTGGGGCAGGGGGACGCCGGCAAGGTCATCAGCGCGTTCGGGGACTTCGTGGTCCGCGGAAACTACATCGTCGGGGCCGTGGTCTTTCTCATTCTCACCCTCATCCAGTTTCTCGTCATCGCAAAGGGAGCCGAGCGGGTCGCCGAGGTTGCCGCACGGTTCACCCTGGATGCCATGCCGGGGCGCCAGATGGCCATCGACGCGGATCTCCGCGCAGGAGCCTTCAGCCTTGAGGAGGCCCGGGAGCGCCGACAGCAGCTGCAGGCGGAGTCGCACCTCTTCGGTTCGCTCGACGGCGCGATGAAGTTCGTCAAGGGCGACGCCATCGCCGGTCTGCTCATCACCGTGATCAACGTGCTCGGTGGGCTCCTCGTCGGCGTCGCCCAGCAGGGCATGAGCGCAGGAGATGCCGCAACCACCTACACCCTGCTCACCGTGGGCGATGGGCTCGTGAGCCAGATCCCCGCCCTGCTGGTGACGCTGAGCGCAGGCCTTCTCGTGACCCGGGTCGCCGCGCGCGAAGATGCGCACTCCGACCTCGGCGCGGACATTCTGCGGCAGCTTACCGCCGAGAGCCGGGTTTTCCCCATCGCGGCCGTGCTCCTCGCCGGGCTTGCGCTCGTCCCCGGCCTCCCGGTGCTTCCGTTTGCCGTTCTCTCCGCCGGGAGCCTCCTGCTGTGGCGCAACCTGCTCCACAAGCAGCGGGAACGGGAGCGCGAGACCATCGAGGAAGGGGACGCACCGGGCACAGAGCCGGAGGCGCTCTTCGAACCCGTCGCGGCCGTCACGATCGAGGTGGGGGCCGACCTCGCTCCCCTTCTTCACCACGAAAGCCAGCCGGGACTCCTGCAGCAGGAGATCTCCCTCGTCCGGCAGGGACTCTTCCGGAAACTCGGGATACGCCTGCCCGGCGTTCGCGTGCGGTTCAGCGATGATCCAGCCTCGGCGAACACCATTCGTCTGCAGGTCTGGGAGATCGATGAACCCCTCTTCCGCGTGCCGATCACGGAGACCCTCCTGCTCGAATCGGCGGACGCCGCAAGAAGCCTCGGCATCGATGCCCTCCCTGCATCCCACCCCATGGGCGGTGGCGTTGCCTGCGTCGTCTCCCCGGACGACGCCGAACGGGCCGAAGCGGCCGGGCTGCTCGTGTGCTCGACCGCGCGACGAATCATGCTCGAAGTGGCGGCTCGCCTCGAGGAGCACGCCTCGGCCTTCATCGGGCTGGCGGAGGTTCAGGGGGCCCTCGACGCCCTCGAGGCGACGCACGGAGCCCTCGTCGAGTCGGTCATTCCAAGGCCGGTGAGCCTCGCGAGGCTCACCGGCGTGTTGCGGCGCCTCGTCGAGGACGGCATCGCCGTCCGCGACCTTCGCGGGGTCCTCGAGGCTCTCGCTGCGGAGGCCCGCGAGGACCACGATCTCGTTCAGCTCACGGAGATCGCCCGGGTCGGGCTCGGCAAGCGCATCGCCAGGGACGCAGCGCCCGATGGACATCTGACGGCCTGGATCGTCGACGCACCGCTGGAAGAGGTGGTGCGGAGTGCCGTCCGCCGCGACGGCGATCGCCCCGTTCTCGCCCTGTCTCCCAGCGAGACCGAGCAGGTGCTCGCGGCGTTTCGGGCGGCAGTTCCCTCGGACGGGGCGCCGGTGATCCTGGCGTCCCAGGACGTGCGCCGGGTTCTCCAGCAGCTCGTTCGTGTGGCCCAGCCCGGAGCCCGCGTGCTCGGGCTCCGGGAGATCGCCGGGCACGCCTCGATCACCGCCGTGGGGACCATCGGAGCACCCGAGGCGATACCGCCCCGGCTGGAACCTCGTGTGGCCTGAGGTGCCGGAGCCTATCGGTCGAGCAGTGTGCTGAGCTGCAGCTCGATGTCCTGTCGAAGGATCTCGAGTTCCTGTCGAAGCAGCCCGTTCTGGTGCTGCGCCTCCTCGAGCAGCCCGCGCAGCTCGGCGATCTGGCGCTCAAGAACATCCACCTGTGTGCCGAGGTTGGCGATGATGCGTTGCGGCGAGCTCCGGGCCTCGGCCAGCGCTTCGCGAAGCTCCTCGATCTCGCGCTGAGCATCCCGCAGCAGCTGCTGCAGTTGCCGGCGCTCCGTCTCCAGCCGGGTCTCGAATTCCTGTTGCTGGGCCTCGATCGCCGCCACCTGACGCTCGAGCGCCACGCCGTCGCTCTGGAGATAGCAGCCACCGGTCCATGCGGCGCAAAGGAAGAGGAGCAGGAGGCCGACGGTCGATCGGGCAGGCGACATCATGACGGAACCGGGTCGGGGGGTGCGGCAGGAGCCAAGAAGCGGAACGACCGCCCACCCCGAAGCGATGGGGAGAGCGGTCGTCCACACATCAGGTCACGGTATCCGGATCAGTCCCAGACGGTCTCCGCGCGGCGGTTCTGCGACCATGCAGCCTCGTTGCTGCCGCGGGCCACCGGACGGTGGAATCCGAAGGAAACGGTCCGCATGCGGGAGTTGTCGACACCGGCGTCGCGGTACGCGTTGCGGACGGCGCGGGCGCGGCGCTCTCCGAGCGCCATGTTGTACTCGTCGGTGCCGCGCTCGTCGGTGTGGCCCTCGATGACCACGTTGCCCCCGTGCACGTCGAGGCAGACGACGTTGTACTCGACGTTGGGCCGCTGATCGTGACGGATGACATGCTCGTCGAAGTCGAAGCGCACCGGTCGCATCCGGCGGTCGGCGCAGGGTCCCGGGGGGACGTACTCGATGCAGCGGTTGTTCTGGCACCGGAAGCCTTCGCCGCAGTCCGCGTCCGCGCGGCACTCCGGGATCTCCTGGCAGGTGCCGCTCACGCACTCGAAGCCCTCGTTGCAGTCATCGTCGCCGAGGCACTCCGGACCGCAGCGCTGGTCCCGGCAGACCGGACGATGACGCTCGCAGTCCGCGTCACTCTGGCAGAAGCCATCGATCGCGCGGCAGCTTCCGTTCACGCACTCCTGACCGAGGCCGCAGTGCGCGTCGTCACGGCACTGGGTGCAGGTGTTGTTGACGCAGAAGGGCGTGCCGCGATCATAGCGTTCGCAGTGCGCGTCGGTCTTGCAGTTCGGATAGGAACGACAACCGTTGAGGAACATGCTGAACCCGACGATGACGCCGAGGCACAGGAGCAGCGAGAAACGGGGCGTTGCGTTGACCATGGGTCAATTCCTCCTCATTCGGGAGCAGTGGATTGAGCGAGCCGAAATGGCCGTCGGACCGATGGGTGTTTACGTCGCTCGTCGGCACGTCGCGGTCCGTTCCCTCAAGCGTGCCGGCGAATGCCACGGAATACGGATACCGTCAATGAAATCTGTGCGCCACAGGCCTTCTGTACCTCTGCCTCGTGCTGTCTCTCCGAATCCGGCGACCCGGAGACGCATCGAGCCGCGACGATGCAGCCGTAACCCGGTGGCTGGCCCGCGCCCTGCCGGGGACGACACGCGGTACGACGCGCTCACAGCCACGAACCCAGTGCCCCATGCCCCTATTCCCGTCCTTCTCCTCATCGTCTCCATCCCGTGGTTCCTCTCGGCCTGCATTCACATGACCGACCCGCCAGACAGGCCGATCAGCGTCACCGACGTCGCCATGTGGGAAGTCGATGGCGCGGGGAGGGCGACCTCGTCGGTCGACCCTGGCACGACGAGCGGATACGTGCTGACGCTCACCATGAGCGACTACCTTGATCTCCCTGCCCGCATCCGTCAACCCACCCCTCCCCTGCTCGTGGATGGACAGCCCGTGGCCAGCGACTGGTCCTGGTCCATTCTCGGCCGCTCCCTCCGTATCCGCTTCCGCGCCCCCTCGGACGCCCTGCTGGTCGTCGACCTCCCCGACGAAGCCTTCCCCGGGGTGCGAAACCACGCCACCGCTCCGTTCTTCCTCTCCGGCCGCGTCCATCAGATCCTCGACGACCATGGAGCCGCAATCCCACCGCCCCGGGACGCGGTCTCGTTCAGTACACACCTCGCGCCCCGCCTCGAGCGCGCATGCGGACACTGCCACGGTGCACCCGGCGCATCCCTGACCGCCCTCCGGCCCGACGCGCTCCGGCTTACCCCCTCGAACCACGACGACAGCCAGTTCCTCGTGGTTCCGTTCGACCCGGCCTCCTCCGTTCTCCTGCATCTCCTCCTCGCCGACTACCCTCTCGCCGACGGCCGGCGAAAGCCCCCGCCCTTCGACCCCCAACCCGTCGTCGACCCGGACCTCCCGCTGCTCCTGCACGACTGGATCGCGGCAGGAGCCCCCGACGGTTGACCTTGTGACCACGCCGATTCGCCCAATCCCGCGCGCGTGCTCCCGGCCTCACAGTCCGCCCGCGTCCGTAACGGCGTCCACCCCCTCTGCGCCGGCACGCCCGCCGCCTCCCCAGGACAGGGACACGTCCCGCGCCTTGACAGCCCCACAACCCTCCCGCTATCCTGAACGCCGTTCCATCGGCCGGTTGGAACGCGGCACCCGCCCCCGCCAACCCCGCACCGCCGGCACCCGGGAGAGTGACATGCGCGCAGCCGCACGGCCCCTTCAGCGTCCCAGCAGCGTCGACCCCATCAGCCCGCTGCCCATGCGTCCCATGCGCTCCCGCCGACATCACCACCGGCGACACCTCCACGTCGCCGGCTGAACGGCATCCCCCCGTCGATCGACGACAGGCCGCACAGGCCCCGGCATCGCACCGGGGCAGAGGAGCCGGGAACACCGACGCGAGCAGCGCGCGCCGAACCCCCGCCCCACGGGCCCGTACCCCTGCCCGTCGACGCCTCGCGCGCCCCGTGCTAGCCCACCCACCGGGAACGGCACGCACCTCCATCCCTCCCGTCATCATGCCCCCCCAACCCCCCAGAACCACGTCCTCCCTGGCGGACACCGCCCGCCGCCGGCGTCGCCTCGTCAACCGTTCCCTCGCCCTCCTCGACCGCTGGGGATACGAGGAGATCGAGGTCCCCCTCCTCGCCCCCTACGAGGAACTCCGCAGCACCCTCGACGACGCCCTCGCCGAGCGCCTCTTCCGCTTCGTCGACCGACGGGGATCACTCCTCGTCCTGCGCGGGGACCTGACCCCCATCGTCGCCCGGCAGTTCGCCCTCCGCATGGGCACCACCCCCCTCCCCGCACGGCTCGCCTACGCCAACCGCGTCGCTCGCATCGAACGCGCCTTCGCCCGCGAGGAAGCCGAATCCTACGAGGTGGGACTCGAACTCGTCGGCGCTCACGGACTTCGCGCCGACCTCGAGGTCCTCACCGTCGCCTTCGACCTCCTCGACGAGCTCGCCCTCGATGACGTCGAACTCCGCCTCGGACACGTCCGCATCGCCGGCGCCCTCCTCGACAGCATCGAGGACCCCCGACTCCGAACCACCATCGCCCAGACCCTGCGCCTGCGCGACGCCGTCGAAACCCGCTCCCTCGCCACCCACCTCCCGGCACCCCTGCGCGACGCCCTCGTCCACCTCTGCACCCTCAGACCGAACCGCGCCGACCTCGAACGCATCGCCACGAGCGCCGATCCCGAGGCCGCCTCCGCGGCCCGCGAACTCCAGCAGCGCCTCCACATCCTCGACGCCATCGGACTCGGCCACCGCGTCTGCCTCGACCTCACCGCCCGCGACGACCGAGGCTACTACACCGGGATCCGCTTCGACCTCGTCTGCGAGCGCGCCGGAGAAGCCGTCGGCAGCGGCGGACGCTACGATTCCCTCTACGCCCACTTCGGCGCCCCCCACCCCGCCGTCGGGCTGGGCCTCCGCGTGGATCGGCTGCTCCCCCTCGACCTCGTGCAGGACGACGGTCACACCCCCCGCAACCTCTCTCCCCTCGACGGCGACGACCTCCCCGAACTCCTCCGTCGCGCCGTCCGAGCCCGCGTCTCCGGGGACCGCGTCGCCATCCAGTACCCCGACGACCGCGAGGAAGGCGCATGACCACACCCCTGCGCATCGCCCTCCCCAAGGGCCGGCTCCTCCGTCCCGTCCTCGACACCCTCGCCGCCGCCGGCATCGTCCACCCGGACGCTCGCGACCCCGGACGACGCCTCGTCCTCCCCTTCCCCGGCGCCGAAAGGACCCTGGGACGACCGGTCGAGGCCTTCCTCCTCAAGAACGCCGACGTCCCCGTCTACGTCGAACACGGCGTCGCCGACATCGGCGTCTCCGGCACCGACGTCCTCGACGAGGCCCAGGCGCACGTCCTCCGACCCCACACCTTCCCCTTCGGACGCTGCCGCATCTCCGTCGCCACACGCAACGGAACCTCCCTCGAGGACCTCCAGGCCGCAGAACACCTCCGCATCGCCTCGAAGTACACCCACCTCTCGCGACGATTCCTCCGCGAGGCCGGCTGGAACGCCGAACTCATCCGCCTCGGCGGCAGCGTCGAACTCGGCGCCGTCCTCGGACTCGCCGACGCCATCATCGACCTCGTCGAGACCGGACGCACCCTCCGCGAGAACCACCTCCACGAGGTCCACGTCATCGGCGAGACGCGCGTCAAGCTCATCGCCAACCGCGCCCTCGGAGACTCCACCACCGCCGTCGTCCAGACCCTCCTCGACCGCATCACCGAGTCCTCCAGCCCCGCCCCGGAGTACGAACGATGAAGCCCGTCCTCATGTGGTCCCGCGACCGCGCCGACGCCACCCTCGAGAAGCTCCTCCAGCCCCCCGGTGACGGACTCCCCGACAAGGTCGTCGCCGAAGCCAGAGCGATCCTCGACCGCGTCCGGAGCGAGGGCGACCGCGCACTCGTCAGCCTCACCGCGAAACTCGACCGAACCACCCTCACCCCCGACACCTTCCGCGTCGAACGGGAGACCATCGCCGAGAGCGCCGCACGCGCCCCCGAGGCCCTCCGCAACGCCCTCCGGACCGCCGCACGAAACATCCGCGCCTTCCACGAACTCCAGATCCCCCGGACCGCCGAAGGCTCCATCCCCGGAGGAACCCTCCAATTCATCCACAGCCCCGTCCGCGCCGCCGCGCTCTACGTGCCCGGCGGACGCGCCGCCTACCCCTCCTCCATTCTCATGAACGCCATCCCGGCGCAGGTCGCGGGCGTCCCCCGCATCGCCCTGCTCACCGTCCCCGGCATGATCGAGAATTGCCCCGCCGCCGCCGTCGCCATCGAGCTCCTCGGACTCGACGAGGTCTGGCGCATCGCCGGCGCACAGAGCATCGCCGCCGCCGCCTTCGGCACCGAGTCCTTCCGCCCAGTCGACGTCATCGTCGGACCCGGAAACGCCTGGGTCGCCGCCGCCAAGCGAGAGGTCTACGGACGCGTCGGCATCGACAGCATCGCCGGACCCAGCGAAGTCCTCATCCTCGCCGATGACTCCGCCGACCCCGAACTCGTCGCACTCGACCTCCTCGCCCAGGCCGAACACGACCCCGTCGCCCGAAGCCTCCTCGCCTCCACCCACCGACCCCTCCTCACCCGCGTCGGCGAACGGATGTCCCGACTCATCGAGGCGTCGCCCCGGCGCGAGATCCTCGAAGCCTCCTGGAAAAGCCACGGCGCCCTCATCGAAGTCGAATCCCGCGCCGACCTCGTCGCCCTCTGCAACCGCATGGCCCCCGAACACCTCCAGGTCATCCTCCGCGATCCGCCCGAACCCACACAGCTCGTCGCCGGCGCCATGTTCTTCGGCAACAGGACCCCCACCGCCCTCGGCGACTACATCGCCGGACCCAACCACGTCCTCCCCACCGGAGGCTCCGCACGCTTCTCCGGACCCCTCGGCGTCGCCAGCTTCCTCCGACCCTCCACCGTCGTCCGCCTCGACGACGACGCACCCACCGAACTCCACCAGCAGGGCGCGCTCATCGCCGACGCCGAAGGCCTCGACGGACACGCCGCAGCCCTCCGCGCACGAACGGAGCGATGACCATGCGTGACCCCCTCCCCGGAGACGCCCTGCGCAACATCCTCCCCGAGGTCCGCGAACTCGGCGCCTACACCCTCAAGGCCACCGAAGCCCGCATCAAGCTCAACCAGAACGAGTCCCCGCACGACCTCCCCGAACCCCTCAAGCGCGAGATCCTCGAGCGCACCGCCCGAAGACCATGGAACCGATACCCCGATTTCCACCCCGAGGATGTCCTCCAGGGACTCGGACAGCTCCACGGACTCGGCGCAAGGAACGTCCTCCTCGGAAACGGCTCCAACGAGCTCATCCAGGCCATCTTCACCGCCACCGTCGGACACGGCCAGGCCGTCGCGCTCCCCGTCCCCACATTCACCCTCTACGCCATGATGGTCCGCGCGAACCAGGGCACCGTGCGTGAAATCCCCCTGCTCCCCAACCTCGCCTACGACATCCGCGCCTGGACCGACGAAGCCGACCGCGGGGAAGCCCACCTCCTCCTCTGCTCCCCCAACAACCCCACCGGCTCCCGCATCAGCCCCCACCACGTCGACGACCTCTGCCAACGTACTCCCCGACTCGTCATCGTCGACGAGGCCTACGCCCAATTCGGGGACGACGACCACAGCACGCTCCTCCAGCGCCACCCCAACCTCATCGTCCTGCGCACCTTCTCCAAGGCCGTCGGCCTCGCCGGTGCCCGCCTCGGCTACGCCCTCGCCCACGAGGAACTCAGCCGCGAGATCGGCAAGGTGAAGCTCCCCTACAACGTCGGCCTCTTCGGTCTCGAGATCGTCCGAACCGTCCTCCGCCACCCCGAACTCCTCCACGGACACGCCACCGAACTGCGCGCCGCACGCAACGCACTGCGCGCCAGCCTCGAGGAACTGCCCCTCGAACAGGTCCACCCCGGCTTCGCCAACTTCATCCTCTTCCGCACCCCCCACGCCGCCGACCTCTTCCACTTCCTCCTCGAGCGCGGCATCCTCGTCCGCGACGTCGGACGCTACCCCATGCTCCGCGACTGCCTCCGCGTCTCCATCGGCACTCCCGAAGAGAACGCCGAGTTCCTCGACGCCGTCCGCCAATTCCTCGCCCAGAAGCAGGACGCACCATGACCACCCCTCGAACCGGCCGCGCCCGCCGCGACACCCGCGAAACCACCATCGACGCCTCCCTCGGACTCGACGGCACCGGACAGGTCGACGTCCAGACCGGCATCGGCTTCCTCGACCACATGCTCACCGCCTTCGCCCTCAACGCACGCTTCGACCTCACCCTGCGCGCCGAAGGAGACCTGCACGTCAGCCAGCACCACACCGTCGAGGACACCGGCATCGTCCTCGGACAGGCCCTCGCCGACGCCGTCGGCGACAAGGCCGGCATCGTCCGCTACGGACACGCGCTCCTGCCCATGGACGAAGCCCTCGTCCGCACCGTCCTGGACCTCTCCGGACGCGCCTACGCCCACGTCGACCTCCCCTTCCAGCCCCCCCTGGGCCCCGTCGGCTTCGACTACGGACTCACCTCCGAATTCCTCTGGGGACTCGCCCGCAGCGCACACCTCACCGTCCACGTCGACGGCCTCCGCGGAACCCGCAACCACCACCTCTGTGAAGCCGCATTCAAGGGACTCGGCCGCGCCCTCGGCGACGCCACCCGACCCGACCCCAGACTCCACGGCCGACCCGCCAGCACCAAGGGCGGGTTCGACGGATGATCACCCCCACCCCCTCCCGCGGAGCCACTCCCCGATGAGAACCGTCACCCTCATCGACTACGACATGGGCAACCTGCGATCCCTCGCCAATGCCCTGCGCGCCGTCGACGCCGACGTCCGCATCGCCGACCACGGCGACGGCCTCCGCGACGCCCGACACGTCATCCTCCCCGGCGTCGGCGCCTTCGGCGCCTCCATGCACAACCTCCGCGAACGCCACCTCGACCACGCCCTCCGCCACCACGTCGACGCCGGACGACCCTTCCTCGGCATCTGCCTCGGCTTCCAGGTCCTCTTCGAGCGCGGCACCGAGAACGGACGCCACGACGGCCTCGGACTCTTCCAGGGCTCCGTCGACCGCTTCGACACCACGCTCCACGTCCCCCACGTCGGCTGGAACGTCCTCGACACCACCCCTCACCCCCTCCTCGATCATCTCCCCCCCGCAGCCGGACCCGACCCGCGCCCCCACGTCTACTTCGTCCACTCCTACCGACCCACCGACTGCAACCCCGACGACGTCATCGCCACCTCGGACTACGACGGCCCCTTCGTCTGCGCCGTCGCCCGCGACAACATCGTCGGCACCCAGTTCCACCCCGAACGCTCCGGTACCGACGGGCTGCGCATCCTCTCCGCCTTCCTCGACTGGAACCCCTGACGCCTCCACCCACTACCCTGGTCCTCCGCCGGCGGGATGCCCCCATGTGCTCCGCCCTGCATGACCTCACCCCACGCCTCCACGATCCTCCGCGCCCATGATCGCCTCCCCCTTCGTACAACCCGATCCGGCCTCCGTGTCGGAGACCGTGCAGCGCCGGCCCGCGGTCCCCACTTCCGGCACGCTCGTCGCCTCCCCCGGACCGGCCATGGACACCCCCCGACCGGCCGCCACCACTCTCCATCCCCAGCCCCCAATCGCCCGATGACCTTTCGCGTCCTCCCCGCCATCGACCTCCGCCACGGCAGCGCCGTTCGTCTCCAGGAAGGCCGCCCCGAAAGCGAAACCGCCTACAGCGATGATCCCGTCGCCACGGCGACCGCCTTCGCGCAGGCCGGGGCGTCCATGCTTCACGTCGTCGACCTCGACGCCGCCTTCGGCACAGGCGACAACCGCGAGATCATCGCCCGCGTCGCCGCGGCACTCTCGATCCCCATTCAGGTCGGGGGAGGCGTGCGCTCCGACGCCGACGTGGCGGCCCTCCTCGACGCCGGCGTTCACCGCGTCATCGTCGGGAGCGCCGCCGTCGAGAATCCGGACTGGGTCGGCTCCCTCGTGGAGCGCCACGGCGCTGACCGCATCGTCGTCGGAATCGACGCTCGCGACGGGGATGTGAAGACCCGCGGCTGGCTCGAAGGATCGAGCCGCAGCGCACTCGAGGTCGCCCGCGACATGTGCGCCCGCGGCGCCACCGAGGCCGTCTACACCAACATCGCCAACGATGGCATGCTCGGCGGAATCGATCTCGAGGGCACCCTCGCCCTCGCACGGGACAGCGGCCTCCGGCTGATCGTCAGTGGCGGCGTCGGCGGCGCGGAGGACGTGCGCGCGGCCGCACGCAGCGCGGGCGAATTCCTGAGCGGCATCATCGTGGGCCGGGCGCTCTACGAAGGCCGCCTGAGCGTTCCCGAAGCCCTGAAGGCCGCATGCTGAGGCGCCCCGTCAACTCCTCTCCAGCCCTGAAGGGTGGTCGGGTCGCTCGGCGACGCCCCCCGCGCGCAGGGCGAACCACCGCCGCCGAGGCCCCGGAGACCACATCATGCTGAAGCGCCGCATCATCCCCTGTCTCGACGTGAAGGACGGCCGCGTCGTCAAGGGCGTCAACTTCGTGTCGCTGCGCGACGCCGGTGATCCCGTCGATTCCGCGGTGGCCTACCAGGCTGCCGGCGCCGACGAGCTGGTCTTCCTCGACATCACCGCCACCCGCGAGGCGCGCGACACCCTCACCGAGCTCGTCGAACGCATCAGCGAGCGCGTGTTCATTCCCTTCACCGTCGGGGGAGGAGTCCGCACCGTGGACGACATGCGTCGCCTGCTCCGGGCGGGCGCGGACAAGGTCTCCATCAACAGCGCCGCCCTCGCCCGCCCGGCTCTCCTGGCCGAGGGAGCGGAACGCTTCGGAAGCCAGTGCGTCGTGTGCGCCGTCGATGCCCGCCGACGCGTCGCCACCGACCCGGCAGCAGGGTGGGAGGTCTTCGTGGCGGGGGGCACCCGGGCCACCGGACGCGACGCCCTCGCCTGGATCGAGGAGGCGGTGGCCCTCGGTGCCGGCGAAATCCTGCTGACCAGCATGGATCGCGACGGCACGAAGGACGGCTACGACCTCGACCTGCTGCGGGCGGTGACCGCGCGGGTCGGTGTCCCCGTGATCGCCTCGGGCGGGGCCGGCACACTCCCCCATCTGGTCGAGGCCATTCGGGACGGTGGAGCCCACGCCGTGCTCGCCGCCTCGATCTTCCACTTCGGCACGTACACCATCGGTGAGGCCAAGGAGGAGATGATCGCCGCCGGCCTTCCGATCCGGCCGATCCCGGCGCCGTCCGCCTGAGCCTCCCGGGCTCCACCCCCGTCGAGCGGGAAGACCGCGCGGTGGTCGGCACGCTCCCCCGTCGATCCCACATGTTCCCCCCAGAGGAGAGACTCTCATGACGAGCAACGCGCTCCCCGTACCGGCCTGGCGTGAACAGGTGCGCTTCGACGACGCCGGCCTGGTGCCGTGCATCGCGCAGGACGCCACCACCGGCGAGGTGCTGATGATGGCCTGGATGAACGGCGCGACCCTCGACGAGACGATCGCGACCGGCCGCATGGTCTACTGGTCGCGGTCCCGCTCCGCCCGGTGGGCGAAGGGCGAGACCAGCGGGGCCACCCAGACCGTCCGCAGCCTGCACCTCGACTGCGACGGGGACGCGGTCCTCGCACTCGTCGAGCAGGCGGGTGCCGGCGCCTGCCACCGCGGCACGCGCACCTGCTGGGATCCGGCAGAGGGCGATCCGGCCCTCGACGCGGGACCGCGCCCCGTCTTCGCCGCGCTGTGGAACCGCGTGACGGACCGCGATGTTCGACGCCCCGAAGGCTCGTACACCACCTCGCTCCTCGAGGCCGGCGTGGACCGCGCCGGCAAGAAGCTCGGCGAGGAGGCCGTGGAGGTCGTCATCGCCGCAAAGAATGCGGCCGCCGGGCAGGGAACCGCGGAACTTGCGGAGGAGTCCGCGGATCTGCTTTACCACCTGTTCGTCCTGTGGCGGTCCGTCGGAATCTCCCCCAACGATGTTCTCGCTGCGCTGGCGCGGCGCGGTTGAACCCGTCGCACCGCCGGACCCGTGCCGCCCTTCGCCTGTCCTGACCGGAGTTCGCCATGTCCCCGCTCACCGTCGACACCCGCCCCGAGGGCGACAGCCTCGAGGCGGACCTCGTCACCGTCGCCGTGCCGGAGGACGCCGACCTGACCGCCCTCGCCCTCCCCTTCGGAGAAGAGGTGAACGACCGCCTGCGCCGCGAGGCAAAGGCCATCGCCTTCAAGGGAAGCCTCGGCTCGACCGCGCGCGTCAGCGGGGCCGGCGCCATGCGCTGGGTCGCCCTGGTGGGCACCGGACAGGGAGAGCGCGATGCCGACTGGCGGCGGGTCGGAAGCGCCGTGGTGAAGCTGGCCGGGTCCGTCAAGGCGCGCAACGCCGTCGTCCTCGGCGTCACCGCCCGGGATCCCGCCCGCTTCCTCGCCGAGGGGGCAGCGCTCGCCGCCTGGACGTTCGACACCTACCGCACCCCGGATCCCGAACGGGGCGACGACCTCCATCCCGGACGCCTCACCGTGATCGGGGGCGATGACGTGAAGGCCGGCGTCGCGCTGGCCTCCGAGCTCGTCCCGGCGGTGCTGCTGGCCCGACAGGTGGCCAACGAGCCCCCGAACGTCTGCACCCCCACCTGGCTCGCGGACAAGGCGCGCGAGATCGCTACCCGCCACGACCTCGGGTGTACCATCCTCGACGAGCAGGACATCCACGAGAAGGGCCTGCGCCTGCTCGAGGCGGTCGGCCGGGGAAGTGCCGAGGAGAGCCGCCTGATCCACCTCGTCTGGACACCCGAAGGCGAGGTGCGGCACACCATCGCCTTCGTGGGAAAGGGGCTCACCTTCGACAGCGGTGGGTACTCGCTCAAGCCGCCGAACGGCCAGATGAACATGCACCTCGACATGGGCGGTGCCGCCGCGGTGCTCGGGGCCGCGGAGGCCATCGGACGGCTGCGGCCGGCCGGGGTCAAGGTCCACTTCGTGGTGCCCGCCGCCGAGAACCTGGTCAGCGGAAACGCCTACAAGGTCATGGACATCATCGAGGCGTACAACGGTACCCGCGTTGAGATCCACAACACCGACGCGGAGGGCCGGCTCGTCCTCGCGGACGCGATCGCATGGATCGCCGAACAGGGGCCCGACGAGATCATCGACCTCGCCACCCTGACCGGATCCTGCGTCGTCGCCCTCGGCAACGAGACCGCCGGACTCTTCACCGACCACGATGCACTCGCGACCGGCCTGCTCGGCGCCGCCGATGCGGCGGACGAGGCCCTGTGGCGCCTCCCCCTCGTCGACAGGATGCGCAAGCAGATCGATTCGGAGCGCGCCGACGTGAAGAACATCGGCTCCCGGTGGGGCGGCGCAATCACCGCAGCCATGTTCCTGCAGCGCTTCGCCGGGGAGGTGCCCTGGGCGCACATCGACGTCGCCGGACCGGCGATGACCGACGAGCCCTGGGAGTACATCCCGCGTGGCGGGACGGGCTTCGGGGTCCTGCTCCTGGCCGAGTACGTGCGCCGGCGCGCGACCGCCTGAGGAGGCTCCGCCCGGTGGACACGGTGCACGCACGGCGGCCGGATCCAGCGGGAGTGCGTGCTCGGGGATGCTGCAGCCCGCGAAGGAGACCACCCGGGCTTGTCGTACGGGAACACCGTGTGGGTGTGCCGCTGGTGCGGGTCGTCGTGATCCGCGCTCGGACCGCCCGGAGGGGTGCTTGCCAGGGGGTGTCTCCCGCGAGCGACACGCCGATGCCGCGGTGGGCTCCCGCGGCGCGGTTCAGTCGTCACTTGCCGGGCGGACGGTGCTCCGTTCCATGCGCTCGGCCTGGGCGCGGCGCAGGAGCTGATCGATCTCCACGGCGGTGTCGGGCACCTGCTCGAGCAGCCGGGCGGCTGCGGCCTGGAGCAGGAGGACATGAGCGGTGGGGTCCAACTCCCGCGCGACGAGCGCAGCCTCGGCCTCGGTGAGCGCCTCCCGGATCGTGGCGGGTTCCGGGTCGGAACCCTCGATGAGGGTGATCAGCCGCGCGATGTGGGCGGGGATGAAACCCGGGGACAGGGCGAGGCACGCCTCGAACCGCTCCCGGGCGGCTGCGTGGTTCTGGCCGAGGAGCAGGATCTGGCCGTCCACGAAGTGGGCCGCCGCACGGTCCCGGGCGACCTCGGGGTCGTCGGACTCCTCGGCGGCGTGCTCGATCAGCAGCATGTGTCGGGTCTGCTGGAGTTCCCACTCGGCGAGCGAGAGGGCGGGGATGGCCGTGAGCGTGTCCGGAAGGAGCGCGCGGGCCTCGGCGCGGGTCGCGGCGACGAGTCGTTCGCGCAGGGACACGAGATCGGGTCGGGCATAGCCGGTGCGCAGGAGGGTGTTCCACAGGGCGATGGCCCCTCCGCCGCGGGACGCGAAGACCGGCCCTTCCTCGAGCCGCTCGAGGAAGCGCTGGCGGGCGGAGTCCTGGGCGGCGGGGAGGGCGGGAGTGCCGGCCTCGTCGCCCCGTGCGTCGTGGGCGGACGTTCGCTCGGCCAGGACACGCTCGCGGATCTGGCGGGATGCAGCGGTCTCGCCGTCTGGGGGCACGGAGAACTGGCGCAGGTAGAGGTCGTAGTACCAGACGGCCTCGTCGAGTCGACCGAGCTGGAAGTGGGTGCGGGCGATGCCGAGGTAGAGTTCGGCGCGGCCCGGTTCGCGCTGGATGGCCTCGACGATGAAGGGGAGGGCCTGCTCGAAGCGCTGTGCGCGGTAGAGGGCGCGGGCGTCCTCCCACGGATCGGCGGAGGTTCCCGGGGACTGCGCGGACGCGGAGGCGGCGCCCAGCGTCATGCCCAGAGCGAGCGCGAGCGCGGCGGCGAGTCGACGGAGACCGCGGACGTCCATCATGGGGTCTCCTCGTCGAGCACGGTGGGGGCGGCGGGCGGGGGGGCCGGGCGGGACTCCTCGAAGAAGGCGCGGTCGAGGGCGTCATTGATGCCCAGGGGATCGGGCAGGCTGATGCCGATGCCGGCGGCGGCGCCGAAGCGGGAGCCGGGTCCGGAGGAGGCGAGTGGGGCGCTCCACTGGAGGTCGGTGAAGACGTAGGCGAGGGGGTTGAGGTGGAGGCGGACGCCGGCGTGGAGCTGGGCGTGCAGGCGGGTGCGGTGGAAGCGGGTGTCGCTCTCGGTGCCGAGGGGGTCGGCGATGTCGAAGCCTTCTCGGACGATGGCGGGGCCGAGGCGGGCGTGGGGTTCGACGACGGCGTTGAGGAGGTAGCGGACGCCGGGCTGGAGGAAGCGCCATTCGGTGCGGGTGCCGGACTCGACGAGGACGTCACCGCGTCCGCCGCGGAGGGAGGCGGGGGTCTCGCTGGCGGGGACGAGGTCGGCGCCGAAGCCGATGATCTGGAGTTCGAAGATGTTCCAGGTGTGGAGGACGTCGAGGTGGAGGCCGAGGTGACCGAGGGTGCGGGGGTCGCACTGGCCCTCGTCGCCGATGGTGCAGCGGATGGTCTGGTCGCCGCCGAGGAAGGAGCCGGCGAGGGCGCTGGCGTCGTCGCGGACGAGGGCGGTGTTGGCGCCGATCTGGATCTTCGTGGGGCGCGCGAGGATGCGGTCGCGGCGGCGGGCGAGGATGGTGGCGGGGGAGAGGAGGAGGTTCATGCGGAGCTCGCGGTCGTCGCCGGCGGCGACCTGGATCTCCTGTCGTCTGGGGGTGTAGCCCGGGGCGGAGGTCTCGATGGTCCAGGTGCCCGGTTCGAGTTCGACGGGTTCGCCGGGGGCGACGGTGAGGGTGCGGTCGTCGCTCTGGAGGGTGACCTGGGCGCCTTCGGTGGCGGAGCGGACGACGAGGTCGGCGAAGCGGCGTTCGAGGGGGACGCGGTGCTGGGTGGCGTCGCCGGCGCGGAGTTCGATGCGCCGGGTGCGCGGGTGGTGTCCGTCGAGCTGGAGTTCGAGGTCGTAGGCGCCGACAGGGAGGGTGGTGGACCAGGGGGTGGTTCCGACGCGTTCCCCGTCGAGGAGGACGGTGGCGCCGCTGGGGGTGGAGACGACGTCGACGCGTGCGGTGGCGCCGGTGAGTTCTGCGACGGCCCGCAGGAGGGCGGTGCGCAGGTCGGCGCCTTCGACGCGGAGCTCGCGGGTGGAGCGGAGTTCGGCGTCGGAGGCGCGCAGGCGGATGGTTCGTCCGTCGTCGTGGGGGTGGAGGACCACGAGGAGGTCGGCGCCGAGCATGCGCAGGAGGGCGTTCTCGGGGTGGGGGCAGCTTCCGACGCCGCGGACGCAGGGGGGGACTGGGGGTGCGGCGCGGAGTCGGGATTCGATGGCGCCGCGCCCGACGAGGTGGGTGGTGTCCGGGTCGCGGGACAGGATGTCGGAGAGGAGCTGTTCGTGGTCGCGCGCGGTCTCGCCGGGGGCGTCCACGAGCCACAGCCAGGTGCCCTCGGCGGAGGCGTTCAGGGGAGTGAGCGCGAGGGCGAGCAGGAGGCTGGCGAGCGCTGCGAGCCGGCACGGGTCCGGTCGTCGGGTGCAGGCGCCGCCGCGTTGTGGCGGCGGGTGGCCGGCGCTGCGGGGGGGGCCCTCAGCCGATGCTGGGGCGGTGGGGGGGGTGGAGCGCATGGTCCACGGGCCCTGGTGGCGGGTGCCCTGGCGGGCGGGAGGCCGGGTGGGGCTAGCGGGTGCGGCGTCTGCGGCTGCGGCGCTCCTTGCGCACGTCACCGGCGACGACGTCCTCGACGGTGTGGTCGAAGCGGATGCGTCGGTCGGCGATCTCGCGGAGCGCGGTGACGACTTCCTTGTTCTCGGACTCGACGAGCGGCTCCGCCTCCTTCTTGAGCTGGAGGGCGCGCTTGGTGGCGAGGTGCACGAGGGAGAATCGGTTGGGCAGCTCGATGAGGCAGTCTTCGACGGTGACGCGGGCCATGGCCCCTCCGGCGCGGTGAGTGAACGGGAGCGGTGCCGTGGTGCGGGGACCGCGGCAACCGGCGGGGTATGCGCCGGTTGGGGTCCGGTGTCAAGGTCCGGAGGGCGAGAGGTCACGAATCGTGCAATGTCGTTTGACAGTCCTTCGCCGGTGTCTACATCCCGGCGCGGCGAGCAACCTCGCGGTTCGGCGGCTCCGTTCTGGGGCGGCTGGCCGGAAGACGACCCGAAGTCCCTTCCTACTCCTCATTCCCGGAGCATACGGACATGGCTGCAAAGGACATCATTTTTGACGCGGCGGCGCGCAACCGCCTTCGCCGCGGCGTCGACCTCCTGGCGGACGCGGTCGCCATCACCCTCGGGCCCCGTGGCCGCAATGTGATCTTCGAGCGCTCCTGGGGGGCCCCGACCGTCACCAAGGACGGCGTGAGCGTCGCCAAGGAGATCGAGCTCGAGGATCGCTTCGAGAACATGGGCGCGCAGATGCTTCGCGAGGCGGCCAGCAAGGCCAACGACGAGGCCGGGGACGGGACGACCACGGCAACGGTGCTCGCGCGGGCGATCTTCAAGGAGTCGATGAAGTACGTCTCGGCGGGTCACAGCCCCATCGAACTCAAGCGTGGCGTCGACAAGGCGGTGGCCGCCATCGTGGCCGAGCTGGCGAACCTGTCCCGGCCGGTGGAGACCGATCGCTCGATCGAGCAGGTGGCGACGCTCAGCGCGAACGGCGACGCGACGATCGGGAAGATGATCGCCGAGGCCATGAGCCGGGTCGGTCGTGCGGGCGTGATCACGGTGGAGGAGGCCCGCGGCTTCGAGACCGAGCTGGACGTGGTCGAGGGCATGGTCTTCGATCGGGGCTTCCTTTCGCCCTACTTCGCCACCGACAACGAGGGCACGAAGGTGGAGATGGAGGACGTCCTGGTGCTGCTCTTCGACAAGAAGATCAGCAACCTCAAGGATCTTCTCCCGGTGCTCGAGAAGGTCTCGCAGGCCAAGAAGCCCCTGCTCATCATCGCCGAGGACGTGGAGGCAGAGGCCCTCGCTACCCTCGTCGTCAACAAGATGCGGGGCATCATCAACGTGGCTGCCGTCAAGGCCCCGGGTTTCGGTGACCGCCGCAAGGCCATGCTCGAGGACATCGCCGTCCTGACCGGAGGCCGCGTGATCTCCGAGGAGCTCGGGCGCAAGCTCGACAGCGCGACGCTCGACGACCTCGGTCGCGTCAGCAAGATCCGGATCACGAAGGACGAGACGGCGCTCATCGGTGGCCAGGGCGAGCAGGCGGCCATCGACGGCCGCGTCGCGCAGATCCGCGCGCAGATCGAGAACACCACCAGCGACTACGACCGCGAGAAGCTCGAGGAGCGCGTGGCGAAGCTCGCCGGCGGCGTGGCGGTGGTCCGCGTGGCCGCGGCGACCGAGGTCGAGATGAAGGAGCGCAAGGACCGGTTCGAGGATGCGCTCAACGCGACCCGCGCCGCGATCGAGGAGGGCATCGTCGCCGGCGGTGGCGTGGCCCTCATCCGCGCCCGGAAGGTCCTCGACAGCCTCGACGTCAGTGAGGAACAGCGCTTCGGTGTGGCCATCGTGCGCAGCGCGGTCGAGGCGCCCATCCGCCTCATCTCGAGCAACGCCGGTGTCGATGGCTCCGTTGTGCTCCAGCGCGTCGAGAGCGAGACCGGGAGTGTGGGCTACAACGCCGCCGAGGACACCTGGGGCGACCTGGTCGAGATGGGTGTCATCGACCCGGCGAAGGTCACCCGCGTGGCCCTGCAGCACGCGGCCTCCGCGGCCACGATGCTGCTGACCACCGAGGCCATGATCGTCGACATCCCGGAAGAGACCCCGGCCGGTGGTGGTGGAGACATGGGTGGCATGGGTGGCATGGGTGGCATGGGCGGCATGGGCGGCATGGGCGGCATGATGTAGTCCGTCTGCCCCCGCAGCCTGATCGAACGGCGACGCGCCCCCGGGATTCCGGTGGGCGCGTCGCGCGTTCTGGTGGAGGCGGACGCCGGGGCGGCGAGCCGGGAGGGGCTCGACAACGGGCGAGGCAACCGCGTATGGTTCCCGGCGGCGCTGGAGCACAGAGCCGCCAACGCACTCGACACAAGGAGTCGTGTCCATGCAACCGGTGAACGGCAGGGGTCGATGGATGGGTGTCCGCACCGGTCCGTCCGGGGGCGTTCGGCGCGTGGCGCCGCAGGTGCTGGCGCTGGCGCTGGTCGGTGCGTTCATGCTCGCGCCGGGCTGTTCGCGCGTGCAGGTCCGCGGCGGCCAGACGCTCGACAGCCTCGAGGCCCCGCTGCGCGAGGGCTGGCCCGTCCTGGTGATGGCCAACCCCGACTTCGGCGGGCCTCACGCACCCGAGGAGATCTACTGGCGGACCACGGCTGCGGTGGAGGCGCTGAGTGCCAGGGGGTTCCGGGTGGTGGCCCCGTGGGAGCTTCCCCTGCTCGACGGGGAGCCCTGGCCCAGCGGCCGGGGGCACGTGACGCGGGTCATGGAGGCGGCGGAGGTGGGTCCGCGGGAGGCGCTGGTACTGCAGTTCCGGATCCACGAGCGGTTTCACGCCGACGTGACGGATCCTCGGCTCGTGATGCCGTTCGAGGGGGAGCCGCGCCAGTCCGTGGAGGCGGAGATCCGCGTCCTGCTGTTTGCGGAGACCTCCGGTTCGCGCCGGAACGTGGCGGAGGCGACCGTACGCTTCCACGACGGGTCGGACGGAACGGTGCCGATGGGAGGCGACCCGCGTCCGCGGCTCACCCGCGGGATCGATCTGGCGGTCGAGCGGCTCGCCCGCGAGTTCCGTCGTGGTCTGGGCGAGCCCGACCTGCGCACCCTCGGCGTGGTTGGGGTGACCAATCCCGTGCGGCTGCCGGTGTTCGGTCTGGGTGATCTCCCGCCGCTCGAGGAGCGCCTTGCAGAGCGTGAGCCCGAGGAGGCGCGCGCGATCCTCGACGGCTGGCTGCGCCGGCTCGCCCCGTGGGCCGCGGCCGACGATCTGGCCGCGCTGGACGGGCAGCCCGCCGGTGTGCGCGTCGTCGAACCCGGCCCCGTGGCCGGTCCGGCGGGGCTGGCCACGGGGGACCTGATCGTTTCGGTCGGCGAGGCCCCCGCCTGGGGCACCTGGACCCTCGATCGGGCGGTGCGTGATCGCGCACCGGGCACCACCCTCGTGCTCGGGGTTCGCAGGGCGGGCGAGGATCGCGAGATCCCGGTCCGGGTGCCGGGCCACGGCCCCGACGCTTCGAACTGACCGTTCCGCAGGATCGGCTCCCCGGCCCTCCCGGCCGGTCCGGATGTCTCGGTGCCCCGGATGCCTCGGGCTGACCGTTCCGCAGGATCGGCTCCCCGGCCCTCCCGGCCGGTTCGGTCCTGTGGTGCCGCCGACGATTTCGCGCTGACCCTGCCATTGCATCCGTTGTGCAGGTCGCTATGGTCACGGGCCGAGGCCCCCGTTCATCGGGGCTCCGGCACGTGTTCCACGGTCCAGATGCTCGATTCCCCCCCCTTCTCCTGTCCTGCGGTCGCCGCCCCGGTGATCGCCGTGTGCCTTGCCGTCGCGCTGCTCGTTTCCGGGTGTGCCGGGGACGACGGGACATCCGTCGATGACCGGGGAGACGAGTCCCGGGGAACGCAGTCCCCGGGCGCGCCGATCGGCTCCGTAGGCGACTCCGGACCGGCCACGGACGCGGCCACCGACGACGTCAGCGCCGGCTCCTCGTGGTCGGGGTCCAGCCCTGTGCCTGCGAGCGACGCATCGGATGCGCGCGTTCCGTGGCCCCTGCTCAACCTTCCGCCGGTGCTGGCGTCCATGCCGGACCTCGTGGCCCGGCCGGGAGTGGAGCGGTCGTTCGTGCCCACGGCCTGGGACAGCGAGGGATCCGCCCTGACCTTCTTCGCGACGGGGCTGCCCGCGGAGGCCCGGCTGGACAGCGAGAGCGGCCGGCTCACGTGGCGTCCGCTGACCGACGAGGCGCTGGCCGGCCACGTGCGGGAGATCGAGCTCGGGGTGATGGATGCGGAGGGCGCCGAGACCCGCCGACGGCTGTCCTTGCGCGTGGAGGGAGGGACGCAGGCGCAGGGTTCCGGTCGGGATCCGCGCATCGTCGTCCCGACGGACGGCCTGCCCTGGCCTTCGGATCAGCCGTGGCGCGTCGGACTCGACGTTCGGGACGGAGGTCCGGGCCCGTGGCGATTCTCGCTCGTCGGTCGCACACCGGGCGAGCTGGAACTGGATACCGACAGCGGGATCCTGTCGTGGGAGGCGCGAGGACTGGAGCCCGGTTCGCGTGTGCCGCTCACCATCCGGTTCACCAACGGCACGGGCCGGACGTCGGAGCACGAGTTGGCCCTCGTGATCGAGCCCGGGCGCTTCGATGCCCTCCCCGACACACCGGTCCGCCTGGGCCGCGAGGCCCGGATCGATGTGGTTCCCGAGCGGAGCGATGCGTCCTGCAATGCCGTGGGGGAGTGGTCGGAGGGGGTCGTGCTTCGCGGGTGCGAGGTTCGAATCCCGGGGCCGCGCATGACGATGCTCGGTCAACGCGACTCGGTGCGCGTGGCCATCGCGTCCGGGGGAGAAGTGCGCTGGCGGGACATCCCGTGGCGGGTCGTTCCGGATGCGGGCTGTCCCGGACCGTCGGAGCTCGTCGGCGGCCTGCCGTCGGAGCTGGCGCTCGACGCGCTGGTCGAGGCGGAGGTGACCCTGTGTGCCGAGGATGCCCGACGGTTCGAGCAGGATGTCCGTCTGACTGCCGATGCCCGCTGGGTGGAGGTCTTCCTCGAGTTGCCGCCCGAGCTCGCGAGCCGAACGAGGCTCTCGCTCGACTGCGGAGGCTCGGCCGAGCCAAGGTCGATGGCGCGCAGCGGCGGCACCCTGGGCGTTCGGCAGCGTGTGGACGGGGCCACCGCCTGCACGGTCACCGTGGAGAGTGCCCGTGCCCTCGACCGCGACGTCCCCGTGCTGCTCGGCGTGCGTGCCGGCGCCCAGCCCCTGTGCACTCGCGCCGACGGGGCGGATACGATCGTGGCCGGAGAGCTCATCGCCCGTCGGATCTGTCCCGGCGAGACCCTGCGATTCACCCTCGACGGTGCCGTCGACCACCTCGAGTCCACCCTCCACGACGTGCTCGTTGACCATGAGTGGCTGTGGCGTTTCGAGGACGGTGCGGAGCGGGTTCTCGCGTCCCGGCTCGGCCAGGGCCGTGGAGAGCGGTTGTGGCCCGTGTCCGATCTGGAATGGAGCGAGCCACAGGAGTCCGGTGAACGCGTCCTTCGCCTCACGGCCTGGCGGGTGCCCTGGCGCGGTGGTGACCTCGTCCTCCGCACGGGCGAGCGTAGCGCGGGCGTGCCCGGGAATGACCGCCGGGACTGAAGCATGCCCACTGCCCACTGGCCCTCCCCGGATGCGGAGAACGCTCGCCAGCGGCTGAACCTGTACTGGCTCGTCCGCCTGCGCTGGCTGGCCGTGCTGGGTCAGGTCACGGTGGTCGCGGTGGTCGGCCTGGGCATGGGAGTCAGCCTGCCGGCCATGTACCTCCTGTCGCTCACGGGGTACATCGCCCTCACCAATGCCGTGCTGCAGGGCGGGCTGCGCCTGATGCGGGACCGCGTGTTCTCGTCCGGATTCTCCCGGCGCGTGACGTGGACGATCGCCGCGGTGGTGGCGTTCGACGTGCTCATGCTGACCGGGCTCCTCTACGGGTCCGGCGGGCGGGACAATCCCTTCGCCATCTTCTACCTGGTCCACGTCGTGCTGGGGGCGGTGCTGCTCCCCGCCCGCCTGGCGTGGGGCGTGACCCTGCTGTGCGTGCTCGGATACGCCGCGGTCTTCCACGTGTATGTGCCGCTGCCCGAACTGGGGCATGGGCATCCGCCGGGCGCGGGGCCGACCCGCCTGCAGCACGACATGAACCTCCACGTGAACGGGATGTTCGTGGCCATCGCCCTCGCGTCCGTCGTGCTCGTGACCTTCGTCTCCCGCCTGTCGCTCGCCCTGCGGCAGCAGGACCGCAACCTGTCCCGGCTGCGCGACCGCGAGGCGCTGACCCAGCACGCCCACGCCCTCGCGGCCTTCGCCGCCGGCGCAGCCCATGAGCTCGGCTCGCCGCTGACCTCCATCGCCATCACCGCTCGCGAGCTGGAACGCGAGGCCGCACGCCTCGGCGAGGAGGAGTTCTCCGAAGACGCGAGCGTCATCCGGCAGGAGGTCGAGCGCTGCCGACGCATCCTCTCCCGCATCGCGCTCGATGCGGGCACGCGCCTGGGCGAGGAGCCGTCGGTCCTGACCGTGGAGCCCTGGCTGCGGGAGGTCGTGGCCGATCTCCCCGAGGCGGATCGCGTCCGCCTCGATCTGGCTCCCGCGGCCCGAGCCGCCCGCATCTCCGGACCGATCATCGCCCTGGGCGATGCGCTGCGCTCCGTCCTGCGCAACGCCCTGCAGGCCTCTCCGCGCGGCGAGTCCGTGGACGTCCGCGCCCGTCGCGAGGGCCCGCACGTGATCCTCGACGTGGTGGACCGGGGGCACGGCATGGCGCCCGACACGCTCGCCCGGGCCGACGAACCGTTCTTCACCACCCGCGGCGGGGCCGACGGCTTCGGACTGGGGCTTTACCTCACGCGCATGCTGTTGCAGGACATGGGCGGTCGTTTCGAACTCTCCTCGACGCAGGGAGAAGGAACCACCGTCCGGCTCGTGCTGCCCTGCCTCGATGACGACGTGGCCGCGGCGCCCCCCGAGACCCGATCCACACCGCCACAGACCCCGGGTGACCCATGACCGCCGAGGACAGCCTCGCCCTGGACATCCTCCTCGTGGACGACGACGACGTGCTGCGACGGCAGCTCGCCCGCGCCCTCGAGCGTCGGGGCTGCCTCGTCCGGGTCGCGCCGGACGGTCACGCCGCCCTGCAGGCCGTCGCCGACGAGCCGCCCGAGGTCATGATCCTCGACATGCGCATGCCGGACCTGTCCGGCCTCGAGGTGCTCGAGTCCGTCCGGGACCGCGCCCCCACCACCCGCGTCCTCATGCTCACCGGATACGGGTCCGTGGCCAACGCCGTCGACGCCATGCGGCTCGGCGCCATCGGCTATCTCCAGAAGCCCGCCGATGCCGAGGACGTGCTCGCGGCGATCCAGCGCAGCGAGCAGCCGGTGCTCCAGCCCCGCACCGACAACGTCGAGACGCCCTCCCTGGCCCGCGCAGAGTGGGAACACATCCATCGGGTGCTCTCGGACTGCGGAGGCAACATCTCGGAGGCCTCGCGGCGGCTGAAGATCCACCGCCGGTCCCTGCAGCGGAAGCTCCAGAAGTTCGCGCCGCCGTGAACCCGACCCCGCGTGCGACAATCGACGAGGCGAGGAGCGCACGGAGTGGCATCGCGTCCTCGTCGCCGCCGTGACACCGACCCCGCGTGCGACAATCCACCGCGGTGACCTCGCATCCCCGCCGCACTACCCTTCGCGGTGCACGGCGGGTCGGGTCGCCGCTTGCTCACCGCCTTCGGGCGGAGGTGACCCGGCCCGCCGCTCGCCACCCATCGCACCGCGGCGCAGAGGCGTGGCGTGCGGGCCTGGTCATGCGAGATTTCCCCACTCGGCGAGTCCCGGTGGTCTCCGCGCCGAGCGCGGCCGTCCCCGTGGGCACGCCCCACCCGCCTCCCCGCTGACATTCGTGCCGAGGGGCCGCTGCACAGTTCGGGTACACCCCGCGGGGAGCCACGGTTCCCCGGCTGCGGTCGGTCATCGCCGGGTGCGGTCCACCCCATGCAGGAGCCTTCTTCGGGGCGTGTCCCTCCGGTCCCTGCGCCCCGCAGTGGGCATCGTGCTGCTGCAGCTCGTCTCGCTGGTGCCCATCGCGATGGCGTGCGCCCTGCACGGCAGCGCGCCGCTTCCCCTCCCTGCGGAAGTGAACATCCGGGAGGGGGAGAGGGACGACGGAGCCCGTGCGTCCGGATGGACCGGGTCGGTCCACGTCACGGGCGCCGCGGGCTCGACCCGGTTCGGGACGTCAGCCACGGGTGGGGCGGTCCTTCGCGAGCGGACGTGGATGCTGCACGGCGCCGTCTTCCCCTGGCCGACGGTCGGCCTCGGAGCGTCCGTGCCCGTCGTGGCGCGGCGGATCGAGCTGCCCGACGAGAGCCGTCAGTCGCTCCGGGGTATCGGGGACGTGGGTGTGGAGGTGCGCTGGCGCCCCTTCGCCAGGGTCGCACAGTCCGGCCCCTCGCTGGAGTGGATGGCGGGTGCCCTGCTGCCCACGGCGCCGCTCGCCCGGGAGGACGGGGTCCATTTCCACCCGGACGTCCAGCTCGGCGCCGGAGTGATCGTGCCTCGGATCGGGCTCCAGGTCACCTCTCCCCTGAGCCCCTCGCTCCGCCTGCTGGCGGGGAGCGATGCGCTCTGGGCGCCGCGAAGCCCGGACGGGGTCCAGCGCGCGGCGACGGTGCGTCTGCACCCGGGCATCGCGTGGTCCGTCGCTCCTCCCCTGACCCTGCAGTTGGCGGGTCCCCTGCGTCACGAGGGCCGGACCCGCGCCGATGGAGAGGTGCTGACGGGCAGCGGCGGCACCGTTCTCGGGCTGGAGCCGCGGGTGAGGTGGCACGTCGGTCAGGGCCTTCACCTCGAGGCGGCAGCCCTGCTTCCGCTGTGGCAGGGTCTGCGTGGTGGCCAGCGCGATGGCGTTTCTGCGACCGCGGGCGCAGGCTGGCGGTTCTGAACCGTGCGCGCGGGTTGTCGGTTCCGAACCGTGCGCGCGGGTTGTCGGTTGCCGGTGCAGCGCCGTCGCGGTCGGCTGAACGTGCTGGGCCATGGGTTCGGTTGCCGGGGGCTCCGGGGAGGCTCCGCGGCTCCACCGGACTCCCGAGGCTGCGGGGGGCGCCCTCGTCACCGGGGCATCGGGGAGTGCGGGAGGATCGGGCGGGAACAGGGTGCGGCGCCCGGACGACCGGAGTCCAGTGTCGACGGTCGATGCGACTGGCGTGGGGACGCGGCGTCTCAGCCCGGGTCCGCCTCGAGCACGAGGGTCGTGCCCGCCAGGATCGCCCGGGCGAGGGCGAACGCGTCCGGCGCGCCGTCCGCGGCGCTCGCGGCGAGCGGACCCAGATCGAGGTGAAGCGTCAGGTGCAGCGGCCCCCCTCGGAGACGCTCGGCGGGGAGCCACGGTGCGTCGCTCTCGTGCCGAAGGTCGACGTCGAAGCCGAGACTGCCCGAGACGACGGCGTCCCCGAGCGCGGGGTAGTGGGCCAGCAGGCTTCGGCCCACGGGCATGCCCCGCAGCAGGGCAGGCGTATCCGGCAGGGCGGAATGGAAGCCGAACCGCACGCCGCACCAGTCGCGCACCGGGGGGTTCAGCGTGCCGGGATGCCACGGCGACGCGTTCCGGCCATCCTCGCGCAGCGTCCAGACGTCCGCGACGAGCAGGCGGTGCGGGGCGGGCGGGAGATGGGCGGCTTCGGCGGTACCCTCGAGGGCGAACAGCGCCCGGAGCAGGCCGCCGGCCCGCGCGGAGAGCGGGAGCTGCTGCGCGTCGCACGCCAGCAGCTCCACATGGTCGAGCACCAGCCACAGGTCCGAGGGCAGCAGGGGCTCCGCGGCCTCATCCCCGGTGGCGTGGAGGGAGAGCTGGAGTCGAGTGCCCTCGGTGCGCTCGCCCTCCACGCATGCGGAGGTCCCGAAGAGGAGGAGCGCGCCCAGGAGGAGGAGCGCGGCGAGCGTGGCGCGGCTCATGGCGCGGTGCCGTCGAACGGGGGGAGGTCCTCGGGGCGGGCGTGGCGCGGGTCGGTGAGGAAGGCGTCGTCGGTGAGGGCGTGGAGGAAGGCGAGGAGGTCCTCGCGCTCGTCGTCGGAGAGGAGGAAGCCCGGGACGAAGAGGCTGCGGTTGGGGTTGTCGGCTCCGATGCCGGCGTTCGGGCCGTCGGGGACGGTGCGTCCGCCGGCGGCGTAGTGGTCGATGACGTCGTCGAGGGTGGGGACGCTGCCGTCGTGCATGTAGGGGGCGCGGACGGCGACGTTGCGCAGGCTCGGTGCCTTGAAGCGGCCCATGTCCTCGTCGCGGCCGGTGACTTCGTGGACGCCGGTGTTGGGGGCCGGGTATCCGCCCTGTCCGTCGATGTTGTAGAGGGCGTTGACGTGGAAGGCGGCGCCGCCGAAGGCCTGTCCGTCGTGGTCGACGCTGTCGGAGAAGTTGAAGCCGCCGTGGCAGTGGAAGCACTCGAGGCGCTCGGAGAAGAAGAGCTCCATGCCGCGGCGTGCGGCGGGGGAGATCGCGTCGAAGTCGCCCTGGTAGAGGAAGCGGTCGACGGGGCTGTCGGCGGAGATGAGGGTGCGCTGGAAGGCGGCGAGGGCGCGCACGAGGTTGGCGACGGTGAAGGGGTCGTCGTCGTCGGGGAAGGCGGCGGCGAAGCGCTCGCGGTACCAGGGTTCGGCGCGCAGGCGGTCGAGGAGTTCCCGCTCGCGACCGGCCATGCCGAGTTCGACGGGGTGGTCGCCGAAGATCGGGATGAGGGCCTGCTCCTCGAGGGTGGTGACGAGGGGGTTGGCCCAGTTGAGGGTGCGTGCCCAGGCGACGTTGGCGAGCGCCATGGAGCGCCTGGGGTGCAGCTCGCCGGTGGAGCCGACGGCGCGGGGGAGGTCGTCGGTGAAGCCGCGCTCCTGGTGGTGGCAGGAGGCGCAGCTCTGGGTGCCGTTGCCCGAGAGCCGCGTGTCGTGGAAGAGGCCGCGGCCGAGCTCGGCGCGCTCGGGGGTCCAGGGGTTGGAGGCGGGGATGCGGGGTGCGGGGAAGTGGTCGGGGATCGGGAGGGTGGGGGGTTCCTCGGGCAGCGCGTCGTCTTCGGCGCAGGCGGCGAGGGCGAGGGCGGCGAGGGCGAGGGCGGCGAGGGGAAGGGCAGGCAGGGGCAACACCCGCCGCGACCGCAGCGGTCCGGGGACGTCCGCGGGCGTGGCGGTCGCTTCGGGGCGTGGGGCGAGGAGGGGCGGGCGTTGGAGGCGGCCGTGGTGCATGGCGTCGGGGGTCAGCGCTGCTCTAGGCGCAGGAAGCTCGGCGTGCCGGCGTTGGAGGCGCCGTGGTGCATGGCGTCGGGGGTCAGCGCTGCTCGAGGCGCAGGAAGCTCGGCGTGCCTGCGGGGGAGGCGCCGTGGGCGAGGCCCATCTTCTCGAAGACGGGGGTGCAGTCGGGGTCCTGGGGGCCGGCCATGCAGCCGCGGGGGGTCTCCGGGGTGTGCTGGTCGAGGTCGGCGTCGGCGAGGAGCGCGGCGACGTCGAGGACGATGGTGTCGGCGGCGGGGTCGAACTCGGGGAAGGTGACGGCGATGCGGTTGCCGTTGGCGCACTCCCGGGCTCCGGGTCCGTCGCCGGCGACGCAGGCGGTGCTGCCCAGGTGGAGCTGCCAGCCGGCGGGGAGCCCGTCGGTGGCGCCCTCGAGGCGGATGAACTTGTAGCCGCCGAGCCAGTTCCAGAAGAGGGCGGTCTGGTTGAGGGGGCTGGGGGCGGTGGAGGCGTCGATGTGGTTGAGCTCGAAGGGCACGCCGATGTCGAAGCGCAGTCCGGTGACGGCGCCCGGGGCGAGCCCGGTCACGATGTCGTTGAGGTCCGGCGTGCCGTTGGCGCAGCGCCCGGTGGCGTCCTCGAAGTCGAGGAGGGCGACGCCCTCGTGCTGCCAGGGGGTGTCCTGGTCGAGGGCGAGGGGTTGCCAGGCGCCGTTGGCGCCGCGCACCTCGAGGCTGCTGACATAGAGGCGGAAGTCGAGGGGCTCGAAGGTGGTGTCGGTGATGCCCAGCCCGGTGTACGTCTCGCCGCAGGCGAAGGGGGCGTCGCCGACGACGGCGGCGAACTGGATGGCGACGTCGGTGGGACCGGTGGTCGCGTCGTCATCGCCGCATGCGGCGAGCAGCAGGAAGGGCAGCGGAGCGAGGAGCGCGAGCGGAAGACGGGAGCGGTGCATGGTGGGTGGCCTCGGTCGTTCAGGTTGCGATGGACGGTCGCCGCCTCATCGGGGAGGGTGACGACATCGAGAAGCTGCGGTCGTCGTCGGGACCGCCATGGAACGGTGCTGGCTCCGTGCACGGGTTCACTGTTCCCGTTCAGAGCGAGAGCAGGGTACCGGTTCCGGCGAGTGGGCGCCATGCGGCACCGTGTCGCACACTCGTGCGCGCCGAGATCGGGGGGCTTCAAGCGCCGCCCGCATGGCCTTCCTGCCGGTGTGCTGGCCTGTGGAGCACACGTGCGAGGTGAGGGTGACGTCTTCGCGCGCCTCGACCTTGTCTGCTGTCGGGCGTCCCGCCCTGTGGAACATGGGGCTCCTGTTCCGGTGCCTGGTCGTTCCACGAGACTGGCGCTTCGCGGCAGGTCTCTTCATTCCGCAGGCCAGGTGTCCGGGCCGCGCGCTCGATCACCGCATCGGCAGGTGCTTGACGGGATGCGGTGCGACGTGCGAGCGCCAGGGGTGTCGGTCCCTGTTCTGTCGTGACCGCCACCCACCGGAGCATGTCATGAGATGGAATCCTGTTCGCGTGGTCCTGCTGGCCGCCTGTTGCACGTTCGTTCTGTTCCCGGCCTCGCTTGTGGCCGAGGAGGGGGCACCGGAGGGAGCCGACGGGCCTCCCTCTTCGCCCGAGGAGGACGAGGAGACGGTGCGGTTGATGCGCGCCCTCGAGCTGCCGGCGACGGCGGCGCGGGTGCGTGCTGCCGGGGTGTCCGAGGATCGCGTGTCCGGTGCGCTCGCCGCGCTGCGGGACGCCCGCGTGGGTGCGGACGTTGCGGCGGATGCGCTGGAGCTGGAAGCGGTTCGCGCGGCGGACGCCACGGAGGAGTCGGCCGAGGCGGATGTTCCGGATGCCGCGGCCTTCGGTCATTTCGTGCGTGAACGCGTTCGGGCGGGGGTGCGGGGTGCCGATCTGGCAGCCGAGATCCGGGAAGAGCGCGAGCGTCGGGGTTTGCCTCCCCGCGGGGGCGCAGGCCTGGGTCGTCGCGGTGGGGAGGGCGGTCCGCACTTTGGCGCGCAGGACGACCGGATGCGTCGGGGTGGCCCGGCCCGGGACGGAACGGGCCGTCCGGATGAAGCGGGTCCACCGGAGGGAGCGGGTCCACCGGAGGGAGCGGGAGCGGGCCGTCCGGATGAAGCGGGTCCGCCGGAGGGAGCGGGCCGTCCGGATGAAGCGGGTTCGCCGGAGGCAGCGGGTCGTCCGGACGAAGCGGGTCCGCCGGATCGGGGCGCCGAGCGTGAGGAGCGTCCGGTGCGCGCGCGTCCCGCTGCGGATGGCCCTCGTCGGGAGGTACGTCCTCGACCGGGCCGTCATCAGCAGGGTGAAGAGGGTCGTCCGGCGCCGCGCACGCGTCCGGGAGCGGACCGATGAGGAGAGGGCATCGGTCGAGCTGGGCGGGTGCGCAGTGGCGAGTCGCCAATGAGGGGTTGCGTCGATCCGGAGGGGCCTCCGATGGACGGCGATCAGGGAACGAACGGACACGGAGTGTGGCCATGCGAAGTGGAGACCGGGTGTGGATGCTGCTGGTGGTGCTGGCCCTGGTGTGGCTGGTGGCCTGCGACCGGCCGTCGGAGGAGGAGCCTTCGGCCGAGGAGGCGACCGTGGAGGAGCCGGCGCCAACGGAGGAGTCTGCGGGTCCGCCGGCTTCGATGGAGGAGGCGGTGCGCGCGGCGGCGGAGATCCGCCGGGTGGCGCACACGAACCCGGCGGCGCTTCGGCAGACGCTGCAGGAGCGCGGGCTGACGGTGGAGGACATGGAGCAGATGCTCTACCGCATCGCGGCGGATCGGGAGGCGTCGATGGAGTACGAGCGCCTGACGGGCGAAGCTCCCCGCTGACGCTGGCGGGGAGCGCCAGGCGTTGGGGGTCTCCGGGGGTGGCGTCGGGGGAGTCGATGGTTCGGTCGTTCGGCGTCGCCGGGAGGCGGCCTGGTGCGATGTACGCGGTCTTCGCTCGATCGCGCGTACACGTGCCTCGAGGAGACGCCGGACTCGTGCAGCGAAGCGAATCTGGAGCGGGCGTTCGACTGCGTGGAGGACATGGGCACCCGGACGGAGGCGTGCTGGACGCTTCTCGATGCGCGGGTCTTCGAGCGTGCCGTGAACGATGCGGTGGACGACCGCTGTGCGGGGTTGCTCTGAGCGGGTTGCGCAGACGTCGTCCCGTGGGAGGCCTCAGAGCTTGTCGGAGAGGATCGGGGGTGCGAAGTTCAGCCACTGGAAGTCGCTGATGAGCACCTTGGAGTCGAGGACGGCGTCGCCTTCGTCGTGGATGGAGAAGACGATGCGGACGGTATCCTCGCCCTGCAGGATGGGTCCCTGGGAGAAGAGCCATCCGGTGCCGGAGCCGACGTAGTTGAGGTTCTCGTTGGGGTCGTTGCAGTAGGAGGGGAGGGTGCATCCCGATCCGGTGAAGGCGCTGCTGGGGCACTGGCCGGGGTCTGCGCCGGGGATGGGGATGGGGATGGGCAGGGGGATGGGGTTTTCGGCCTGCTGTCCGAAGGGGGTGTTCTGGAGGGGGGTGGTCCAGTTTCGGGGCAGTTCGAGGAAGGCGGCGTTGACGGAGATGGTGTTGCCCTGCAGGTCGAAGGAGATGTTGGTGGGCTGTCCGTCCTCGATGCCGCCGGTCTCGACGATGGTGAGGTAGGTGTCGTTGAACTGCTGGCAGAGGTACTGTGGCCACTCGGCGCTGAGGAACATGAAGTTGAACCGGAAGCCGCGGGCGTTGGGTGGGGGGGTGAGTTCGACGACGAGCTGGGCGAGGTCGTAGACGTCGGGTCCGCCCTCGGGGTTGGGGTTGGGGGAGGGGACTTCGCTGAACGCGGTTCCGGAGCCGACGCCGCCATCGGCGAAGAAGCCGCCGGTGGTTCTCTGGGCGTTGGCGAGTCCGGTGGACATCACGCCGATGCAGCCGCCGCCGGGGGAGAGGATGCCGAAGTAGTCCTCGCGCACGGCGAAGGCGCGGGAATCACCGACGAGGGAGGCGGACTGCCGGGTGGGCCCGCAGAGTCCCACGGCGTCGGCGAACTGGTCGGCGTTGGGGGTGTCCATCTCGGTGCAGGTGCAGCGGGGCATCTGGATGGAGTCGGTGGATCGGGGTCCTGGTCCCGGTTCGGTGGCGGGTCCGTTCTCGGTGTTTCCGCTGCCCTCGCCGGCGCCGCTTTCGTTGCTGTCGGAGGGGTCACCGGAGGGTCCGCTCTCGTGGCTTTCGCCGATCGGGTCGCTGGTGCCGGGTCCTTCGCCGCCTCCGCCGCCTGCTCCGCCCTGGCCGGCGCAGGCGACGGGGGTGCACTGCAGGTTTCCGGCGGCGATGCAGCGGCAGGACTCGCAGGTGCCGTCGGAGAGCTCGACGTTGGCGCGTTCGCCGGTGCTGAGGGAGAGCCCGCGCATCCCATCGGTGCAGTCGGCGCCGTCATCGCTGCCGCAGGCGGCGAGGGTGAGGGTGAGGGCGGTGAGGCCGACGATGAGGATCGTCGGTCCCGGGTGGGCGAGCGAGGAGCGGTTGAACGACATGGTGCTGTCCCGGGAAGGGGTACCGCGCAGGGATGGCGGAGCGGGGCGAAGGTGTTGGGTGCGGTCGTGCTTGGGTCGGTACCGGATGGGTCGGGCTGCGTGGGCCCGTGCATCGGTCGCGGTCATGGTAGCGTGTCGGGGGGCGGGTCACAACCCGGCCGGCGGGACGCGGTCGTTCCAGCCCTCGGAGTCGTCGACCATGGCCCGGAGCCAGTCGATGAACGGGAGTCCTTCGTGGTCTTCGGTGCGCAGCATGCGTCCGATCTCGAGGGAGGCGAGGCTGCCGAGGATTCCGTCGGGGAGTTCGACGGCGGTGAGGTCACTGCCGACGATGCCGGAGACGTCGCCGAGGAGGGTGGTGTGCATGCGTCCCTCGATGAGGAAGCGGGCGAAGCGGTCGGGGTGGTCGCGCCGGATGGCGTCGGTTTCCCGGAGGAGTGCGTGGGCGAAGGTGTCGGGGTCTTCGCCGAGGAAGACGTCGGTGATGATGGAGTCGTGCAGGGAGCTGAAGAGGGCGAAGCGCAGGGAGGCGTCGCGGTCGAGAATCCAGCCGATGAGTGGGGTGATGTGGCCGTTCTCGAGGCATCCGGTGCAGTCGTCGGGGACGAAGCGTCGGGCGTTGAACTCGTCGAGGAGGGTGCCGACGAAGTCGGGGTCTCCGTCGAGGGCGATGCCGGTTCCGGAGTCGTTCATGACGAAGAGCTGGCTGTTGGGCCAGACGTGTCGGACGAGGAGTGTGGCGAGGAGGGTTCCGTAGCCGCCGGCGCTGGAGCCGGCGAGGAGGATGCGTCGGGGTTCGGGGAGGGTTCGCGCGCCGTGGGTGAGTGCGGCGGAGAGGTTGTGGAGTCCGCGGTGGAACCGGTCCGGGGTCCCGTCTCCGGCGTCGTCGTGGTCGATGTCGCCGACGAAGAGGGAGCCGTCGCAGTAGGGGAGGTAGAGGACATTCCACTCGGCGAACGGGTTTCCGTCGAGCCTGGGGTTGAGGAGGTTGATGCGGGGCACGCCGGCGGGGGCCTTCGTGACGGCGAGGCAGAAGGCGCTCCAGCAGGCGCCTCCGCCCTGGAGGAAGATGACGAGGTCATCGTGGCCCGTCTCGCGGATGGAGGCGCGGAAGGGGTCTCCGCGCAGGCACATGGGTCCGTCCTCGGGGTCGAAGGTCCAGGTGGTGACGTTGTCCTGCCGGTCGATGTCGACGGGTTCGGCGGTGTCGAGGTGGATGGTCATGCCGAGTTGTTCGGCGAGGGTGCCATCGGGTCCGGTGTCGTCTTCGCTGCAGGCGGCGGTCAGGAGGGCGAGCGTGGCGACGAGGAGGGTGTAGATCCGGGGGGCGGGCATGGCGGCGCTCGGCGGTCGTGGGTGTGGAGGGGTCGGACAGGCAGGAGGGTGGTCGTGTGCCGCCGGTGCTGTCAACGCGGAGCCGGGCGGTGGGGGTCGACCCGCTGCGTCACGGTGTTGGGTGAGGGATTCAGGGCGCGGTGGCGAGGTCGACCTTCCAGAGGGTTGCGCTGCGGCCTTCGGCGACGTGGATGTATCCGCCGTCCCGTGTCCAGGCGATGGCTTCGCCCTGGATCTCCATGCCGGTGGGGACGCGTGTTCCGGGGAGTTCGAAGAGTCTCCGGAGGTCGCGGTCGGGGACGGGGAAGACGAGGGCTCGGCTGTAGAGTCGGAGGATGAGGAGGGAGCGTTCGGAGTCCCAGTCGGCGGCGGTGACCATGTCGGCGGCGGCGCCGGGTCCGAGTTCGGCGAGGGAGAAGTCGCGGACGAACTCGAGGGGCCAGGGTTCGGCTTCGTCGTTGGGGATGAAGGGCGCGGTGTGGAGTTCGGTCTGTCCGGCGGGCCGTTTGGTGAGGATCCAGAGTCGCATGTCGTCGTCGACGACGAGGGCTTCGGCGTCGCGGGGGCCTTCGAGGTAGTCGAGGTGCATGGTGTCGACGTCCTCGGGCTGCAGGGTGAGCTCGGGGAGAAGTTCGCGGGGTTCGCGGATGCGGTGGACGGCGATGGAGGGATAGCGGGCGTTGTTGTCGCCGATCTCGCCGACGTAGAGGCACCGGTGCTGGTCGTCGTTCTCGTCGCAGGGTCCGCGGGAGATGTCTTCCCAGTCGCGGTTGTCGACGGGGAGGGTGAGGATGGAGAGGAGGGTGCCGTCGCCGCGGATGGCGAAGAGTTCGGGGGGGTGGGAGCTGTCGTTGTGGAGCCAGAAGCGGTCGTCGTCCCATGCGCTCTGGACGATGCCGGAGGCTTCGACCAGTCCGGGGGGGAGGTTTCCGGTGGCGCGGGGCCGGTCGAAGTCGGGGATCCGGGGGTGTTCGGGGTCGGTGGTGGAGTCGTGGGAGGAGGAGGGGAGGTCGGAGGGGTGTGCGGAGGTGCCGTGGTTGGTTTCCGAGCCGTTGCATCCTGTGGCGAGGAGGCAGAGGAGCCAGGCGACGAGGATGGCGAAGTCGGTGGAGGGGGTCATGGTTCCCTGTCGATCATGCGGTCCATGCGGATGTGTCCGGTGATGGCGAGGGAGAGCCATCGGGGGATCCATCCGGCGGTGAGGGTGAAGAGTCGGATGAGGAGTCCGTGGACGGAGTGTCGTCGTCGTCGTCGAGCGTCGCGGAGGGCCTTGCGGACGACGTCGGGGGAGCGTGCGAGGAGAGCGCGGGGGGGGGAACCGCGGCCGTCGGAGGCGACGTCGAGGAATTCGGTGGCGACGGGTCCCGGGCAGACGGCGGTGACGGAGATGTTGCGGTGTCGGAGTTCCTGGCCGAGGGCGTCGGAGAACTGGACGACGTAGGCCTTGGTGGCGGCGTAGGTGGCGAAGTAGGGGATGGGCATGAAGCCTGCGCTGGAGGCGACCTGGACGATGTGGGCGCCTTCGGGGCAGAAGGGGAGGGTGAAGCGGGTGATTTCGGTGAGGGAGCGGATGTTGAGGTCGATCATGCCGAGGGTGGCGCTCTGGCTGATGTGTTCGAAGGGTCCGATCTTTCCGAAGCCGGCGTTGTTGATGAGCCAGCAGACCTTTGGTCGGAGCTGCTTGAGTGTGGCGTGCAGTCCGGCGAGTCGTTCGGGGTCGGTGAGGTCCATGGGCATGACGCGCCCGGTGGTGTTGCGGAGCTCGCCGGCGAGGGACTGGAGCTGATCGCTCCGGCGGGCGATGAGCCAGATTTCGTCGAGTTTCTCGCGTTCGGCGGAGGCGTCGAGTTGTCGGGCGAAGTCGGCTCCGAGGCCGGAGGAGGCGCCGGTGACGATGGCGATGCGCATGAGGGTGCACGCTGTGCTGGGGGTTTGCGGGGGCGCGGTTCGAGCGCCGCAGACGAGCCGTGACAAGGGGTAGCGTGGCTGGTGTCGCGGAGGCAAGCGGGGCGTGGCGGCGGGGTGTCGGCGGCCGGTGTCATCGGGGGTGGGGGGAGAGGTCCGGGGCAACGCGTCGCGTTACGGCTGGGGCGCATGGGTGAGGTTGCACGTCCTTGCCTTTCGGCGAGGTGGCCGTTCATACTGCTGGGCGTTGCGGTCCGGGCGGGCCGCGTTCCCGGAGCCCCCTGGAGCCCGTGAAGAGTACCGAGTCCCGTGGTCGTGGTTGGCGTCCCGGCAGTCGATTTTCGCTGCTGGCGTCGCCCTTTCTGATTGCGTTCGCAAGCATGTGGTGTGCGTCGTCGTCGTGGGCGAGCGGCATCACGCTGGCGAAGTATGGCGGGATCCACGGCCATCCGAACGTGGATGGCGGGTTGTCGCTGTACTGGAATCCGGCTCGGCTCGGGGTGGAGCCGGGGTTCTTCGTGAGTCTGGACGCGACGGGGATCCGTCGTGCGGCGGAGTACGACCGCGCGAGTGCGTTCGAGGAGCTTCGGCATGCGTTCCGGAGCGAGGATCCGGATGTGCTGGAGGCGTACATGAACGACCCGCAGGTTCGGGAGGAGTACGAGCGTTCGAACGTGGGTCTGGCGACGACGTCGACGGTGGCGGTGCTTCCGTACGGAGCGTTCGGATATGCGCGGGAGCTGGGTTCGCATCTGCAGGGAGGGTTGGCGTTCGGTCTGTATCCGGCGTTCGGCGGCGGGGGGAGTTGGGATCGGAACCTCGATGCGCCGGCGAGCCCTGGGGGTGCGGTGGACGGGCCGCAGCGCTGGGCGTCGATCTCGTCGAATCTGATGGTGCTGCACTACACGACGGGGGTGGGGCTGACGGTGCCGCGGTACGGTGCGAGCCTTGGGTTCAGTGCGTCGTACGTGACGTCGGAGCTGGAGACGGTGCGAGCGCGGAACGCGAATCGCAGCGATGCGATCGTGAACCCGCGGGGTCAGCTGGAGGAGGGTCGGATCTGGTTCAACGGGTCGGACTCGACATGGGCGTTCACGGTGGCTGCGGCGCTGGACGCGGGGAACATTCGGGCAGGTGCGGTCTACCGGTTTCGGCACAGCGTCCGGATGACGGGTCCGCTGGACATCGCGTTCGGGGTGGCGAATCCGGAGCGGACGAACGCGTTCGTGGACTTCCCGTTTCCGGACGTGTTCGAGACGTCGCTGAGCGCCTCGGTGGGCCGGCTGACGCTGACCGGCATCACGAATTTCACCCAGTGGTCGTTGATTCGGGACAATGACGCGCAGACGATCACACCGGCCGGGGACATCGAGCGGTTGCTGCTGATTCCGCGCAACCTTCGGAACACGTTCAGCATGCGAGGCCTTGCGGAGTGGCGGTTCTCGGATCGGCTGGAGGTGGGGGTGATGCTGGGACTGGATCCGTCGGCGGTGCCCGAGGAGACGCTGGATCCCGGGTTGAGCGACGCGTTCAAGATCCAGACGGGCCTGGGGGCGCGGATCCGGTTCACGGACGGCCTTCGCCTGAACACGTCACTGATGCACGACTTCTTCTTCGAGGCGGAGAGCACGAACAGCCTGCACGAGCCTCGCCTGAACGGAACGTATCGGGATGTCCGGACGTACCTGAACCTCTCCCTCGAGGCGAGACTGTGATGCGCGCGACTGTTGCTGTCTGTTCGTCCCTGCTGTCGTTCCTGGTCGTGTCCTGCTTTCTGGCGGGCTGCGGCGGGGAGATCCGGGACGACTACGAAGCCTTCCTCCAGCGCGTGGACCGGACGAATCCGAACGTCATCGACGGCGAGGCGGCGCGTGGTCGCGGTGTGGTGGCGGACATCACCGGCCAGCATCTGCTGAACGTCGATCTCAAGCCGATCGGTTCGGTGCGCCTGCTGCTTCGCGCGTCGGTGCTGACCTTCGAGGAGCTTCCCGAGGGGACGCCGGAGCAGCCGGATGCGCGGGGTCGTATCACGGGGGAGTTTCGTCTGGCGGAGGCCGATCCGACGGTCTTCGAGCCGCGGTCGGAGCCTCTGGCGACCTTCGAGAGCTACATCGAGGAGGACGGGTTCATGGAGATCAACCTCGGCCGTGTGTACGTGCCGCCGTCGCTGTCTCCGATCCCGGACACGGCGGTGGACGTGGTGCTCAACTTCAAGGCGGTGATCCTGGATGAGGATACGCTGTGCGGGTACATCGACGATCCGGAGGTGACCGTGATCTCCCCGGCGCCGCTCGGCCTCGTGGGCACGACCTTCGGTTCGCGCCGCTGGAACCCGGACGGGTCTCAGCCGCCGACGGTGCCGGACACCTGTCCCTTCAGTCTCGGACTGCCCGACGGTCCCCCGCCCCCGGACGTGGAGCCCGGGGACCTCGTCCCCCCCGGTCTGGACACGCCGTTCGGCCAGCTCGCCGATCTGACGGGGCGCTTCTTCATGCGGGCGGCGGTGGCCGGATCGCCGCTGGTGCTGGACTTCATCCTCGACGCGGTGATGGAGGAGTTCCCGGAGGGCGAGCGTCCGCCGGAGTGCCGGCAGATCGCCCAGGGCAGCAACCGTGTGGTGCGGGCCGAGCTGCGCACGTTCACGAATGACGACCGGTATGGCCCGGAAGACCCGTCGGTGGGTGCCTTCTGTGCCCAGGTGTCGACCTCGGGCCGGTTCAACGCGGTGGTGGAAGGCATCGTGGCCCCCAGCAGCCTGGGGGAGGTCAACGCGGACATCGCGCTGTCCCTGGTCACGGTGGATGCCGACACATTCTGCGGCGGTGCGGCGGGCACGGTGACGACGCCGCTGAGCCTGAACCTGTCGGGCTCCACGGCGGGCTTCGTCCGGATGCCGGATGACTTCTGGGGTCTTCCGGACAACCCGATCGCGGGATGTCCGCCGACGCAGGCCGATCCTCCGGGGCCTCTGGACGAGGAGGGCGAGCGGCAGGACATCGATGGCCGGTGGTTCTTCAGTATCGAGACGGTCGGGGGTGTGGGTGATCGGGCACAGCGTTTCCAGTTCATTGGCGATCTGCGCTACTTCGCCGAGGAGGAGGATGACACGGATGCGGTGGTGGATGCGGTCATCCGTCGCTTCGGAGAGGGTGCGCGCCCGACGGATCCGGCGGTGGGTTTCGTCACGGGCAGTACGGTGGATGAGCGCGGGCAGTTCACGCTCCGGATCAACGGTCCCCTGGGCACCGACCCCACCACGGAGCGGAGTGTCGAGGGGAACATCGCCCTGCGCGCGGTGATCCGGGACGCGGACACCCTGTGCGGAGCGGGGCAAGGTCGGATCTTCCGGCCGTTTCAGGCACCGTTCGTGGACTGGCGGTTCACGGCGGCGCGGCTGCCCGCGAACGTGTGGGGCGAGGTGGAGAGCCTGCCCTCGTGCGACTGAGTCCGCTGCCGAGGCGGTGGGTTTCCCCGGGGGAGTGACACATCGCGCCGCGCGCCCGGGTTGACGCCCGCGATTCGGCGGGCGTACGACGCCTGGGCGAAAGGTTTTCGCAAACCCACCCCTACGGCAAGGAGGCTCGTCATGGCCCAGGACACGATTCCGCTTCGACTGTTCGAGCAGGCTGACCGCCGGCCCACGGCTCCTGCGTACTACGAGCGGGTGGCGGGGCAGTGGCAGGCCACGAGCTGGAGAGACTATGCCGAGCAGGTCAGGGGTGCGGCCCGTTCGCTCATCGCGCTCGGCTTCGAGGCAGGTCAGACGGTGTGCATTCTCGGGTTCAACCGTCCGGAGTGGACCGTCTTCGATCTGGCGGCGATGGCGGCCGGCGGCGCGCCCGCCGGGATCTACACGACGAATTCACCGGACGAGGTGCAGTACATCGTCGATCATGCAGAGTCCCCGTTCCTGCTGCTGGAGGACGAGTCGCAGTGGGCGAAGGTGGAGGCGGTCCGGGACCGGCTGCCGAAGCTGCGCCATGTGGTGATGATGCGCGGGGTGCGGGTCGACGATCCCATGGTGATGACGTGGGAGGAGTTCATGGAGGCGGGTGCTCGGACGCCGGTGGAAGCGGTCGACGAGCGACTGGAAGGGCTGGAGCCGGAGGCGCTGGCCACGCTGATCTACACCAGCGGGACGACGGGGCCCCCGAAAGGGGTGATGCTCTCGCACCACAACCTGGCCTGGACCTCGCGGACCGCGATCGACATGCTCCACATCGACGCGACATGGAGCACGCTGAGCTATCTGCCGCTCAGCCACATCGCCGAGCAGGTCTTCACGATCCATGGCCCGATCACCGCCGGCTACCCGGTGTACTTCGCGGAGTCCATCGAGCGGCTTCGGGACAACCTCACCGAGGTGCACCCGAAGGTCTTCTTCGGTGTGCCACGGGTCTGGGAGAAGCTCTATGCAGGCATCAACGAGAAGCTCGGTGCGGCGACGGGGCTGAAGAAGTCGCTGGCGGACTTCGCCATCGCCACGGGCCGGGAGGTCAACGCACTGCGTGCGCGGGGGAAGGAGCCGGAGGGTCTTCTGGCCTTGAAGTACCGTCTGGCGGACAGGCTGATCTTCCGGAAGGTGAAGGCGGCGATCGGCTTCTCGCAGCTGCGGGCGGGGGTGTCGGGTGCGGCGCCCATCGCCCCGCACATTCTGGAGTTCTTCACGGGCCTCGACGTCATCATCCACGAGGTCTACGGCCAGTCGGAGGGGTGCGGCCCCACGAGCTTCAACCGGCCCGGAAACACGCGTTTCGGTACGGTGGGCGAGGTGTTCCCCGGCGGCGAAGTCCGGATCGCGGAGGACGGCGAGATCTGCTACCGCGGCCCGAACGTCTTCCTCGGCTACTTCCGGAACCCGGAGGCGACCGCGGAGACACTCGTCGACGGATGGTTGCACTCGGGCGACCTTGGCAAGCTCGACGACGAGGGCTTCCTCTCCATCACCGGGCGGAAGAAGGAGATCATCATCACGGCGGGCGGAAAGAACATTGCGCCGAAGAACATCGAGGCGGAGCTCAAGCAGATCGACGGGATCAACGAGGCGGTCGTGATCGGCGACGAACGCAAGTTCCTCTCGGCCCTCCTGACGGTCGATCCGGAGTCCCTCGAACGGTTGGCGAAGGTGCACGGGACATCCGCGGACGCGCTGCACACGAGCGAAGCGTTCCTGGGGTGGTTGCAGGGCGAGGTCGATCGGGTCAACCGGAAGTTCGCGCGGGTCGAACAGGTGAAGGCGTTCCGGGTCCTGCCGGAGAACTTCTCGATCGACGAGGGAGAGCTCACGCCCACGATGAAGGTGAAGCGGCGGATTGTGCACGAACGCTATCGTACGGTGATCGACGGCATGTATGCCGAAGGTTGACAGCCGGTCGCACGGGACGCAACCGCGGCGATGGCTCCTGTCGCCGGCCGCCTTCGCGGTGTCGCAGGGGCGCAGCGTCGTTCCATTGTCCGCAAGGAGTAACCGGATGAAGTCTGTCGCCGTTCCGACCGTGTTCCTCGTGGGTTTCGCCCTGCTCTCCGGCTGCGTCGGCAAGGGCAAGTACAACGATGCTCTGGATGATCTCGCGCAGCTCCAGTCCGCGTACGAGGCCCAGGCGTCGGTGCTGGAGGACGTGGAGCGGCAGCGTGACGCAGTGCGGCAGGAGCTTGTGGAGTGCACGGATCTGCAGTCGATGACTGCCCGGGAGCGGGACGATCTTCGGGAGCGTCTCGAGCAGACGCTCGCGCTGTACGACGAGCGCAGCGAGGAGCGGGAGCTGCTGCTGGCCCGGCTCGAGGAGCTGAGCATCATTCAGCGCGAGGAACAGGAGCGCAACCGCATCTACCGCGAGTTCATCGAGGCGTTCCAGAGTCAGATCGAGGCGGGCCAGCTGAGCGTGAACATTTCGCGGGGCCGGGTCGTGATCGAGCTTCCGCAGGACATTCTGTTCGGTTCCGGTTCGGCGACCCTCGGAGACGAGGGGAGCGAGACCCTGCGGGAGGTCGGTGAGGTACTGGCAACCTTCGCCGACCGCCAGTTCCAGATCGAGGGTCACACGGACAACGTACCGATCAGCACCCGCCAGTTTCCCAGCAACTGGGAGCTGTCCTCCGCGCGTGCACTCGCGGTGGTCCGGCTGATGATCGATGCCGGGGTGGCGCCGGAGAACATCTCCGCAGCCGGCTACGGGGAGTTTCAGCCCCGGGCCTCCAACGAGGAGGCGGAAACGCGTCGACTCAACCGGCGCATCGAGATCGTGATGCTGCCCAACCTCGACATCTTCTCGGACAGCCCGGTGGGACGGGACGGCTGAGTTCGAGATCGCGGCCGTGGTCGCGGAGGCGGGGTGGGGCAGGGGATGCGAGGCGGAGGACGCGAGGCGGCGGCTGCGGCGCGCGTGGTGCGGTTGCCGACATGGCCCTTGACACCGGTTTGCGGCTCGGCTTAACCCCGCATCGGTGAGCGCAACTCCCCGTCCCCGGTGCGCGACAGCGGTTCGGGGAAGGGGGGGCGGTTCCGGTTCATCGTGCGGCCCCATCCGGGGCTTCGCAGTCCGCGTTGACCTTCGTTCGTGAGTGTGCGTCGAGAGCGATCGGCGTCGCCCTCGTCCTTCGTTCGGCCCCAGTGGTCGCATCCTGCCCGAGCCAGCCATCGAGAGACGGCTTTTCCGAGAGCTTGCCACTCCAGGGCACCGTCGAACGGTGCTCCGGGCCATCGGCCTGCCGTTGCCGCCGTGACCCGCATTGCCGCCCACCGGGTTCGCCTTCGTGCGCGGGGTGCGGTTCGGTGGGTGCGGCGAGGGAATCCTCCGCTCCAGACCGTGCATGTCCGCCACTGACTTTCGATCACTGCAAGCGACCTTCGTGCCTCGTTCGGATCTTCCGGGTCAGGGCAGACTGTACTTCTGGTGCATGCCGCCGCGCAGGGTGGACTACGCCCGCAAGGCGCTGGCCTCCCTCGGTGTGCTGAGGCGAGGGAAGAGTCCCCCGACGGGCAAGGTCGAGCTGGTGATTCCCACGCCGACCCGAAACAAGCACGAGGACTGGGAGATCGCCGAGCTCAATGCGATCCGGCTTCCGCTGGTGGAGACCGTTCGAGGGCTGGTGCGGCTGGACCTGTCGGAAGGCGCGGCGGGGCGGGTGTCCGACTCGGTCCGGGCGTGGGCTCTTGCGGCGAAGCTGGCCGTGGAGCTGATCGCGTCGGGCCAGATCGTGCCCCTGCTGGAGCGCGGGCCACGAGAGCAGGTGCTGGCGCGCTGGGCGAGCACGAATCTCTCGGCGGATACCCGGGAGCGGTTGCGACGGATCGAGGAGGCGATGCCGATTGCGGGACACTGCCTGGTGCAGGAGGAAGGAGCGGAAGGGGACCGTCGAGGCCGCCGTCGCAAGAACCGCCGTCGGCGTCGCCGCAAGCCGGTCACCGAGCGGACGACGATCTGGGAACCGGGCATGCTGGTTCGGGCGTTTCTGGACTCGGTGGCCGATGCGATGTGCCGGGAGGCGTCGCCTTCGACGGCCCGCGACAAGCCCCGCAAGGACAACCGTGAACTGGCGGCCTGGGAGCTGCGCTGGCGCTATGCGCTGACGGCGGCCGATCCGGTGTTCGAGTCGGCGGGACTGGTGGAGCGCCGGCTTCCGGACGAGGTGGCGCGCTGGGCATCTCCGGTGCGTCCGAAGGCCATGGCGGGATCCGCCTACGCAGTGACGTATCAGCTGGAGTTGCCGGACTCCTCGCCGGAGACGGCGGAGTCGCCCGGGGCGTGGTACCTCCGCTATCTCCTTCAGGCGAACGACGACCCCGGGGTGCTGGTGGATGCCGCTTCCGTGTGGTCGAGCGACGACGCCTGCATCGAGGTCGGCGTGCACTCCTTCCTGCACCCGCACGAGACGCTCCTGGCGTCTCTGGCGGAGACGGGCAGGCTCTTCGGACCCGTGGCCCGCTCGCTGCAGACGGCACGTCCCGGCGGTGTCCTTCTCTCCACGGAGGAGGCGTGGGCGTTCATCTCGGATGTCGGGCCCATTCTGCAGCAGTTCGGAGTCGGCGTTCGGGTGCCGCGCGAGCTGCGTTCGGATGGACGGCAGCGTCTTCGTCTCAAGCTTCGCGTGGGAGGTGAGCTGGAGGGCGCTTCCGGCTCGGGTGGGGAAGGGCCTCGCATGGGGATGGGCTCGCTGGCGTCGTTCCGGTGGCAGGTTGCCCTCGGCGGACACGACCTGAGCCCGGAGGAGTTCCGGGAGGTCGCCGCGATGAAGCAGCCGCTGGTGCAGTGGCGGGGGCAGTGGCTTGCCGTGGACCCTCGGGAGCTGGCGGAGATGGAGCGGGTCTTCGGGGACTCGTCGACGACGGGGACGATGGAGCGCGGCGTGGCGATCGCTGCGGCCCTTTCGGGCTCGTTCGAGGGAGACGGTCGCTTTGGCGAGATCGAGGTGGTGGCCGACGGCGAGATTGCGTCGCTGGTCGATCGGCTCCGCGACGCGGAGAACATTGATCCCGTGCCCACACCGGAGGGCTTCGAGGGGGAGCTGCGGCCGTATCAGGAGCGAGGGCTGACGTGGTTGTCGAACCTGACGGACCTGGGCTTCGGGGTGTGTCTCGCGGATGACATGGGTCTGGGAAAGACCATTCAGGTGATCGCGCTGCTGCTGGCGAACGCCGAGCGTGACTGCTGGGGAAGCACGCCGGCCCTCCTGGTGTGCCCGACATCGGTTCTGGGCAACTGGGAACGGGAGCTTCGGCGGTTTGCTCCCGCGCTTCGGGTGGTGCGACACCACGGGCGGTCCCGTGCCGCGTCGTTGCGGAGCCTCTCGCAGCGCCGGGGTCGCCCGACGATCGTCCTGACCACGTATGTGATTGCCCGGCTGGACGCCGATCTTCTGGGCAAGCAGTCGTGGTCCCACCTGATCATCGACGAGGCCCAGAACATCAAGAATCCGGCGTCGCAGCAGGCGCGGGCGATCCGGTCGCTTCCCGCGGAGCGGCGGTTCGCCCTGACCGGAACCCCGGTGGAGAACCGCCTGACGGAGCTCTGGTCCATCCTGGAGTTTGCGAACCCCGGGTTTCTGGGAAGCCTGGGAGACTTCCGCAGGCGTTTTGCGGTTCCGATCGAGCGGTTCGGCGATCAGGGTGCGGCCGAGCGACTTCGCCGGCTTGCCGGCGCGTTCATTCTGCGCCGTGTGAAGACCGATCCGACGGTGATCCAGGATCTGCCGGAGAAGCAGGAGCAGAAGATCTACTGCACGCTCACCCGGGAGCAGGCCACCCTCTATCAGGCGGCGGTGGACGATACGCTCGACCGGATCAGCCATGCCAGCGGGATGAAGCGCAAGGCGAACATTCTCGCCCTTCTCACGGCGCTCAAGCAGATCTGCAACCATCCATCGCACTATCTGAAGGAGGCCCCGGATCGGCTCGCCCAGCGGTCGGGCAAGCTGACTCGCCTGGCCGAGATGATGGAGGAGGTGGTCGCGGAGGGCGATCGTGCGCTTATCTTTACGCAATACAAGGAGATGGGAGACCTTCTCCACACGCACTTCCGGCGTACGCTCGGGGTGGAGCTGCCGTTCATTCACGGGGGGGTCTCTGCTCACGGTCGGGACGAGATCGTGCGGTCCTTCCAGGAGGACGACGACGCGGCGCCGGCACTGCTGCTCTCGCTCAAGGCCGGGGGGACGGGCCTGAACCTCACGCGTGCGACGCATGTCTTCCACTTCGATCGGTGGTGGAATCCGGCCGTGGAGGATCAGGCGACGGATCGTGCATTCCGTGTGGGTCAGACGCGACACGTGCAGGTCCACAAGTTCATTGTGGCCGGGACTGTGGAGGAGAAGATCGACGAGATTCTAGAGTCCAAGCGTGATCTGGCCGACAGCGTCGTGGGGGATGGGGAGGCCTGGTTGACCGAGCTGGACGATGATGCCCTGCGGGATCTGTTCTCGCTGGGACGGGCCACCGAGGTCGATGACGAGGAGGAGCTCGCATGAGCCAGGAACGGACGGGAGCCGCGGGGTGGGGCGGGCGCTGGATCCAGGATCTGCAGCGCCTGAGCACGGCCTGGCAGAATCGGCTGCCCCGTGGGCGGGATTACGCCGCCAAGGGTCACGTCCTGACGCTCACGGTGACTGCTGGCCGGATCACCGCGAAGGTTCAGGGTTCCCGGTCGAAGCCGTACAGCTCCAGCATCGACGTGCCGGCGAATCGCGATGCCGACTGGGATCGGCTGATTCGACGCCTTGCGCAGGAGGCGCGTTTCCCGGCGCAGCTCCTGAACGGGGAGATGCCGTCGGACATCGAGGACCTGTTCAGGGAGGAGGGTCTCGCTCTCTTTCCCGTTCGCAACAGCGAGCTGATCGGCCAGTGCAACTGTCCGGACAAGGCCCGCCCGTGCAAGCACATTGCCGCGGTCCACTTCGCCTTCGGGGAGGCGCTGGATCGGGATCCCTTTCTCCTGTTCCAGCTCCGCGGCGCGGATCGCGACACGCTCCTCCGGGGATTCCAGCGCGTCTGGTTCGGTCGGGAAGGCGGGCACCATCGGGCGGAGCGTCGCCAGCAGGAAGCCGATGCGACCCGGGGAGTCCGGGTGATTCCCCTGTTGGCGGATCGGTTCAATCGAGCGCCGTCCGCTGCACTCGGACTCAACTTCCGGGTGCAGGCATCGGATAACCCGCTTCTGGTGCTCCAGCGCCTGCAGGAGCCGCGGCCGTGGGAGCTCCCCATCGGGACCCGCGATCTGTTCGGGCCGGTCTACGAGGAGGTGGCGCGGCTGGCGCTCCGGTTGGCACTGGAAGGGGTCCGGGAGCTGGATGAAGAGGACGAGAACGACACGTCCGAGGAGTTCGGGGACGACGACTATGGAGAGGAGGAGGACGACGACTACGGGGAGGAGGATGTCGAGGAGGGAGGAGAGTCAGGGGACTTCGACCCGGTGGTGGTCGGCCACGGAGCGGATGACGGGTTCGTGTCTCTTGCGCGGTCCGGCCCCCTCCCCGATGACGGGATCGGGATGCCTGACGAGCCTGCCGCAGAGCGGTCCGGCCGACGGTCGCAGCCCACGCCGCCGGGCAGCAGCTCGGCAGGGGGACGGGACATGCTGAGCTCCATGCTCGGCGACGCACTTCCGCGTCCCGCACGTCCTCCAGCTCGCGCGGCTTCTGACGATCCGCCGCCCCAGAGCGCCGAGCCCAGCGTCCTCATTCGTCGCGGTTCGTCCGAGGGGGGAGCCCGGAGGCGTCGCAAGGGCAAGGCGCAGCAGGAAGCGCGTCGGTCCGCGCCCGTCCGCGTGGTCACCGGGCACGAGGAGCGGGCGGTGGCCGGGGCGACGGTGGAGGCGTCCACGGACGAGGCACTCGAGGCACTCCAGCGCGGCGCGGCGGGGGAAGCACTCGCTGCAGCGAGGCAGGCGTGGCGTGGCGCTGCCGACCTGGCGCGCCTTCTTCTGTTGCTCAACTGCGAGCCGGAAGGCCTGGACGACGAGCGCGCGTCCCTCGAACGTCTCGCGGGAGTTCGGCCGTTGCAGCTGACCGGTGCGCAGCTTGTGCTGCTCGTTCTGGCCGGGTCGGCTTCGGTGGCGGTGGAAGCGATGAACGAACGCGTGGACAAGGGGCTCGATCCCGGATGCGAGGCCGCCGACCTGATGACACGGGCTGCGCTCCGCCTCCTGCTCGCCGGTCGCGACGGTCCTGCGGGGAGTGCGCTCGCCGTTCTGCTTCAGTCGCTCGACACCGTCCCCGCGGAACTCCGGAGGGCGCGGGGTCGGGGGGTGGAGACGCTCGGGGATGCCCTCGATCGTGTGGGTTCATCGAGCCTGGCGGAGGAGGATCGCGACGCCCTGACGGATGCCGCGTGCAACGCCGTGCTGGGTCTGCTCGAGGCGGCGTCCCCGAGGGCGGATCGGGACGATGCGGAGCACCTTGCCGCGCTCGCGACAGCCGTGGCCGAGGGACTTCAACTGGCCGATGATCATCGACGTCTGTCGCTGTTTCTGCACCGGTCCCACACGTCCGCGACAGGACGGACGGGGCTCGCCATGAAGGCCTACCAGGACGACTCACCGATTCTGGCTGCGGGGCTGGTCGTGGAGGACGCGTGAGCGTCGACGGGGAGGGCACCGGCCGAGAGGAGCGCTGGCCACGTGACCTTCCCGAAGGGTGGGCACGTCAGCCCGTGCGGCAGATGGATGCGCTGGAGCTGTTGCGAGAACTTCGGCGCGACGACGTGCTGCCGGACCTGATCGTGGTGGATCCTCCGTTCGGCATCCAGCGTATTCTCACGGGCCGCAGGACCTCCGCGGACCGACCTGCTCCGGCGTTCGTCGACCGCTGGCCCGCAGGGCTGGACGGCTATCTCGACTGGATGGACCGCCTGCTGGAGGAGATCGCGTCCACCCTTGCTCCCGAGGGAAGTCTGCTTCTGCACTGTGATCAGCACGCGTCGCCCTATCTGGCCGTGCTTGCGGACCGGCACCTGGGAGCCGGGGAACGCGGCGGAGGCTCCTCTCGGCGGCCCGGCTTCCGGAACGAGCTCGTTTGGCGCTACGGGCTGGGGGGCTCGAGCCGCCGTGCGTGGCCGCGCAAGCACGACACGATCCTGTGGTACACCCGAGGCACGTCCTGGTACTTCGACCCCCCCATGGTGCCTGCCACGAGCGCAAGGATGAAGGGGATGATGAAGAAGCACCCGGATGTCCTGGACATTCCGGCCATCAACAACATGGCCCGGGAGCGAACAGGGTATCCCACCCAGAAGCCGCTCGCGCTGCTTCGTCTACTGGTGAGGGCCCATGCTCCGCAGGGTGGGCTGGTGGTTGATCCCTGCTGCGGATCGGGGACGAGCCTCGTCGCCGCCCGCGAGACAGGCCGGGTGGCGCTGGGCGGGGATCTGAGCCCTGAAGCGGTGACGATCGCCGGCCGCCGGCTTGCGGAACTCCTCGCCGGGGTGTGCGGGTCGGGGGACTGAGCCCTCGACAGCCTCGCCCGGCCACCTTACGTTCGCTGGGCCGCGGACGCATGTTCGGCGTGCCTGCGGAACCGCTTCTCCCTGCCCAGGTATGCGTGATGTCCTCTCCCGAGACCGTTGTCCCTCGCGATCTCCGGATTCCTGTCGGGCTCGTGTTCGTCGGGACGGCCATCGGCCTCGTCCAGCTGCTCATGCTGCTGTCGACGGGGCCGCTCTCGCTGTTCGATCCGTATGGCGCTTACGTCATCGGGATCACGGGGCTGTCGATGATGACGTCAGCCGCGGCCATCCTTCGCCGCTGGGCACTCTTTCTGTGTGCGGGCGCCGCGCTGTACACGCTGAATGCTGCGGTGACGCTGGCCGCCCCGGGAGGGGGGGTGCTCGAGCTGCTCGGCTTCGTCGGTTCGCCCTGCGTGCTTCGCTGGGCCCTGAACGAGTATTCGGGACTGTATCTCTGGAACGGCTTCGTGCTCGCCTGGTCGATGGTGGGCGGCGCGCTGTTCTGGTCGGCGCTGGGTCGTCGCGTGCGGGTCTGAAACCCTCGCCCGGGGGCCTCGGCTCCCCCTTTCCGGTTGACACTGCGCATCCGCAGGCCTACCTCGCGCATCGTTAAAGTGGACCAGAGAGGTCCACGTTCATTCGCCTAGCCGTGTCGCGGGATGGCTGGCGTGGAACGCAGGTTGGGGACTCCGGCGTCGGGGTCGGGCAAACACAGGAAGGAACTGCCATGGATGCGCTCGAGACACGCCTTCAGAGCGATTACAAGTACGGGTTCGTCACCTCGATCGAGACGGACTCGCTGCCGCCCGGACTGGACGAGTCCGTGGTGAGGGAGATCTCCCGCCGGAAGGAGGAGCCGGAGTGGCTGCTGGATTTCCGGCTCGAGGCCTTCGAGCGGTGGAAGCGAATGACGGAGCCGCACTGGCTCAACGCGAGCTATCCGCCGGTGGACTTCCAGGCGATCAGCTACTGGTCGGCACCGAAGAAGAAGCCGAAGCTGGACAACCTGAACGAGGTGGATCCCGAGCTTCTGGAAACATTCGAGCGCCTGGGCATTCCCCTCACGGAGCAGAAGCGCCTGATGAACGTGGCCGTGGATGCGGTCTTCGACTCGGTGTCGGTCACGACGACGTTCAAGGACAAGCTGGCGGAGGTCGGGGTCATCTTCGGTTCGTTCTCGGAGGCCGTGCAGGAACACCCCGAGCTTGTCCGGCGGTACCTGGGAACGGTGGTGCCGACGACGGACAACTTCTATGCGGCGCTGAACAGCGCGGTGTTCTCGGACGGCTCGTTCTGCTTCATCCCCAAGGGGGTGAAGTGTCCGATGGATCTGTCGACGTACTTCCGGATCAACACGGCGGGGACCGGCCAGTTCGAGCGGACCCTGATCGTGGCCGAGGAGGGCTCGGCGGTGAATTACCTGGAGGGCTGCACGGCGCCGCAGCGGGACGAGAACCAGCTCCATGCGGCGGTCGTCGAGCTGATCGCCCTGGATGATGCCGTGATCAACTACTCGACGGTCCAGAACTGGTATGCGGGAGACGCCGAGGGTCGGGGGGGCATCTACAATTTCGTGACGAAGCGGGGTCGCTGCATCGGGCGGAACAGCAAGATCTCCTGGACGCAGGTCGAGGCGGGGTCGGCGATCACCTGGAAGTACCCGAGCGTCATCCTGGAGGGCGACGGCAGCCAGGGCGAGTTCTACTCCGTGGCGCTCACGCAGGACCGGATGCAGGCGGACACGGGCACGAAGATGATTCACCGCGGCAAGAACACGCGGAGCACGATCATCAGCAAGGGCATCAGCGCCGGTGAGTCCCAGAACAGCTATCGCGGCCTGGTCCGCATCGAGAAGGGAGCGGAGAATGCGCGCAACTTCTCCCAGTGCGATTCCATGCTGGTCGGCGACCGGTGCGGAGCCCACACCTTCCCCTACATCGAGTGCGCCAACGCTTCGGCGACCATCGAACATGAGGCCTCCACGTCGAAGATCAGCGACGACCAGGTCTTCTACCTGCAGTCCCGCGGCCTGGACGAGGAGCAGGTCATCTCGATGATCGTGAACGGATTCTGTGAGGAGGTGTTTCGCCACCTTCCGATGGAGTTCGCCGAGGAAGCGGTGAACCTGCTGGAGATGAAGCTGGAACACAGCGTGGGCTAGAAGAGTCCGCTCCGTGTCCTCCCCGGAGACGAGTCATGGTTCGGACGCCGGATCGTGGCCATCCCACCCCGAAACGAGCCAGGCGCCGGTACCGGCGCCCCAGCCATCGAGTGAACCATGCTGAACGTACGAGACCTGCACGCCACCGTGGATGGCGAGAAGATCCTCAACGGTCTGTCCCTGGAGGTCAGGCCGGGCGAGGTGCATGCCATCATGGGCCCGAACGGCTCGGGCAAGTCCACCCTCGCCAAGGTCATCGCCGGCCATCCCGGGTACGAGGTGACGTCGGGCTCCGTGGAGTTCGAGGTGAACTTCCGCACGCGCGACCTGCTCGAACTCGAGCCCTGGGAGCGCGCCCGGGAGGGCGTGTTTCTGGCGTTCCAGTATCCGGTGGAGCTGCCCGGGGTGAACAACGAGACCTTCCTGCGGACCTCCTTCAACGAGATCTGCAAGCACCAGGGGGTGGAGGAGCTCGACGAGGTGGCTTTCCGCGCCTTCGTGGAGCGCAAGCTGGAACTGGTGAAGATGGATCCGTCCTTCCTGGCCCGTCCGGTCAACGACGGCTTCTCCGGGGGAGAGAAGAAGCGAAACGAGATCCTGCAGATGGCAGTTCTCAATCCTCGTCTGGCGCTGCTCGACGAGACGGACTCGGGCCTGGACATCGACTCGTTGCGCACGGTGGCCGAGGGCGTGAACACGCTTCGCTCGAAGCAGAACGCCTTCGTGTTGATCACGCACTACCAGCGTCTGCTCAACTACATCGAGCCGGATCATGTTCATGTCCTCGGCAAGGGTCGGATCCTTCGTTCGGGGGGCCGCGAGCTGGCCCTCGAGCTGGAGGAGAAGGGCTACGACTGGATCCTCGACAACGCCGCGTGACCCGCATGAGTACCGATCTGCACAACGAATACCGTACCCTTCTCGACGCTCGACTCCTGGAGGAAGCTGACCTCCCGGGTTGGGCCGAGGACCTCCGTCGTCAGGCCCTGGCCCGCTTCGAGGCCGTGGGGTTTCCGCAGCGCCGGGACGAGGACTGGAAGTACACCCGGGTCGGTGATCTGGCGCGCCGGGCCCTCGTTCCCGTGGACTCGACCCCCGGCGACACCGCGACGTTGCTCGAAGACATCCGCGTGCCCGGTGCTGTCCAATTCGTACTCGTGGACGGTCGCTTCCATGCCGAGTTCGGCGAAGCCCGTGAGGCGTTCGAGGCCGGCTTGCTCCGGCCTCTGAGCGACGCGATTCGGGTGGATGGCGAGGCGGTTGCCCATCTTCTCGCAGGGGACGCCACCGCGGAGAATGCCTTCGGCGCCCTGGCGGCGGCCTTTGCCACGGATGGTGCCGTGCTCCGAGTGCCGGCGGACACGGAGCTCGACCAGGTCATCCAGATCGTACACCTGACCCGCGAGGTGAGTGACGAGTCCACTCGGCTGATCCCCGGCCGGTTGCTGGTGGACCTGGGACGCCACGCCCGGGCGGTGGTCGTCGAGAGCTTCGTCGGGGATGCGGGTGGGGCGGGCGTCATCAGCCACTCGTCACGCGTCCGCGTGGGGGAGGGCGCGCAACTCACCCATGTGCGCATTCAGGCGGAGGGCACCGACTCCCGGCTGTTCGCGAACGTGGAGGTCGACCTGGGTCGGGACGCGACCTACCGCTCGCTGGTGCTGGCGATCGGTGGCCGGCTCTCGCGCGAGGATCTGCGGGTGTCGCTGAACAGTCCGGGCGCCCACGCCGATCTGGCGGCGGTCACCCTGGCGCGGGACCGGCAGCATCTGGATCACAACACCCTGATCGATCACCGGGTTCCGGACTGCACGAGCGACCAGCTCTACAAGAACGTGTTGTCAGGGCAGGGGCGTACGGTCTTTCATGGCAAGATCAACGTGCATCCGGATGCGCAGCGTACGGCGGCCTTTCAGCTCAACCAGAACCTGCTCCTGAGCGACGAGGCTCGTGCGGACACCCGACCGCAGCTCGAGATCTTCGCCGACGACGTGAAGTGTTCCCATGGCGCCACCGTAGGGCGGTTGGCCGACGAAGCGGTCTTCTACCTCCAGAGCCGGGCCATCGGTCCGGAGGCGGCCGGGCGATTGCTGGTGCGGGGCTTTGCGCTCGATGTCCTGGAGCGGATCGCCGATGACGGCCTGCGCGACTGGCTCGAGGGCCGGCTGGACATCGCGCTCGATCGATTTCTCTGAGGGCTCGCCATGCGATTCTACATCCACGTGCAGGAGACGCCCAACCCGGATGCGGTGAAGTTCATCTCCCAGTACACGGTGAAGTCCGAGGGCAAGGGCAACTACCGCACCCGCGAGGAGGGCGAACATGTCCCCCTCGTTCTGCGGCTGTTCGGGCTCGACGGCGTGCAGGGCGTGTTTCTCTTCGACAACTACGTCACGATCACCCGGGATCCTGCACGGGAGTGGGATGCCCTGTCCAACGAGGTGATCGACCTGCTTCAGGAAGCCCTGCCGGAGCATGATCCGGACTATTCGGATCCCACCTCGGACACGGGCGGTCAGTCCCGCGAGGATCTGACCCCCGAGCTGCAGGGGATCAGCGACATCCTCGACCGGACTGTCCGTCCGTATCTCGCGGCGGATGGGGGTGGGCTCGATCTCATCGAGCTGCGCGATCACGTGCTGTACATCAAGTATCAGGGTGCCTGCGGCTCCTGCCCCAGCTCGGCGGGCGGGACCCTGATGGCGATTCAGAGCATTCTCCGCGACGAGTTCGATCCGGACCTCTCGGTCGTGGATGTCGGCGGAGCCGGTGACTTCATGTTCTCCGGCTACTGAGCGCTGCGCGGAGCGGTGACGTGAAGACCTGGCTCCGACCGCGCACTGGGCGCGGCGGTGCCGGAGCGTGGACGGAGCGTGCGGCAGGCAACCCCGTTGCGTGCGCCGTTCGTGCGCAGGCCGGGGGCTTGTCGTCCCGGACCGCAGGTCCGGCATGGTCCCCAGCCGCCGCGGCCCGGGACGAGATGGTTTCGGGGGGGCGGAGCCCCGAACCGTCCATATGTTCGTATCGCTTGACGGATCCCGATTTTCGGCCACGTGGGCAGTACAGGTGCGCAGCGACCTCGTCGCTACAAGCAGTTCACGTGCGTTCTCATGGTGATGCCGATGAAGGTCGCGTGCAGGGTGCCGAAGTGCGTGTGTGTGCTGGCGATGCTGTTGCTGACGGCCTGTTCGTCCGGCGACACGAGCACGGAGGTGACGACGGAGCCGGATGCGTCGTCGGTGGCCGATGATGTGTCGAGCGAGTCGGAGCAGTCCTCCGAGCCGGACGTCGTGGGCCCTACGTCCTCGGTGTTCAATGACTGTGGGGGGGAGGGGGTCCTGCAGTTCGACGGACGCGCGTCCCGTGCAGGGGAGCGCTGCGGATTCGAGGGTTCGGGGGTCCTCATCTGCAACGGGCTGGATGCCCTGCGGTGCGTGGGCGAGGCGGTCCTCAACGAATGTGGCTCCCCTGGCGTCCTGCCTGTCGAGGTGGGAAGCCGCTGTGGCGAGTGCGGAGACGGCGCCTGGATCTGTGCTCCGGACGGGGACCTGCGGTGCGTGGGGGCCGCCGCCACCAACATCTGTGGTGGTTGTATGTCTCTGGGCGCGGTCCCGGGCGAGTCGTGCCTTGACGAGCTCGGTCAGGATGGCAGGGTCGCGTGTGATGGTCGCGAAGACACGCTCTGCCTGGTGGGCCGCAACGCCTGCGGAGGAACGGACGACCTGCGTCACGACGGGAGGCGGGCCGGTCCGGGCGGCACCTGCGCCCTCACGTGCGGCCTCGGGGTTCTGGTGTGCGCGGGCGGTGGGCAGGCGCTCGAGTGCATTCCCGATGGTTTCGGTCAGCCGCCGAACGCATGCGGTGGATGTGGCACGCTCGCCGGTGTTCCGGGCGAGGCGTGCGGATTCTGTGGGGACGGGACGTGGGCCTGCGACGAGAGTGGGGCGGCGGTGTGCGTGGGCGCGACGACACCGAATCCGTGTGGGGGGTGTTCGCCGCTCGATGGGGTGCCGGGCGGCCCGTGCCCGGGGGGGCGGCTGTTCTGTGACGATGGGGCACTCGGATGCCAGCCGGTGGAGCCTGGCGAAGAGCGCAACGCCTGCGGCGGCCGAACACCACTGGATCGGGCGCCGGGGACAGCCTGTGGTGTGTGTGGGCTCGGTGTGAACTTCTGCATCTCGGCCAACGCGGTGGCGTGCAGCGTGCCGGACAGCCTTCAGGAGAACGCCTGCGGCGGGTGCGGTCCGCTGCGTGGGATCCCGGGCGGTCGTTGCGGGGAGTGCCTGACCGGGACGTCGGTCTGCGCGCTGGATGGAAGTGCGCTGACCTGCGAGGGCGATCTCGGGCCGGACGCGCTGAACGCCTGTGGCCGGTGCGGAGAACTCGATCACGACCCGGGGGAGGAATGCGGGACCTGCCTGGCGTGGACCTGCAACGAGGCGTCGGCGCTGCGCTGCGAGCCCACGGACGCGCTCCCGGGGTGCGGTGATGTGGTGACCTGCGCCACGCTGGACTGCGCCGAGCTGGGCCGGGTGTGCCTGGTCGACGACGACGACCGCGCCTCCTGCGGTCCGTGCGTCGAGAGCGCCATCGAGTGGCGGGAACAGTGCTTCGATCGACTGGCCGTGACCCCGGATCCGGTCGAGCTGGAGCTCGGGGGCACGGAGGCCCTCGCTGCGTTCGCCGCGCTCGCGGACGGAGACCCTGTGGATGCCACGGCGGACGTGGAGTGGAGCACCGAAGACCCTGCCGTGGCCACGGTCGACGAAGCGGGAGTGGTCACCGCGCATGGGCCGGGTCAGACCCTCGTCCGCGCCCGCCTTGATGTGCTCGAGGTCGAGGTCGAGGTCGTCGTCAGCGGGGTGATCGATCTCCCGGTGATCGCCCTGTCCGTCGATCCGGGCTCCGGTGCGGTGGCTGTCGGCGGTGCGCTGGAGCTGACCGCGGTGGCCACGTTCGAGGACGACTCCACTCGCGACGTGACCACCGAAGCCGAGTGGTCGACGTCTTCCGCCAGCACGGCGACGGTGGAAGCGGGGGTGGTCACCGGCCGGGGCGACGGGGTCACGGTGATCACCGCTTCCTTCGGCGGTCGAACCGCCACCAGCGTGGTCACGGTGACGGCTCCGGTGGCGGTCGGTCTGCGACTCGAGCCCACGGTGCTGGCTCTCGACGCAGGCAACGCGGCTTCCGTTCGCGCCTTTGCGCTCTTCGACGACGGACAGGAGTGAGAGGTCACGGCCTCGGCCACCTGGCTCACAACCGCACCCCTCGTCGCCTCGGTGAGTGCCGGGCAGGTGCAGGCCCTGCGCCCCGGTACCGCCGTCGTGAGCGCCTCGGTCGGGATGTTGTCGGAGGAAATCGACGTCTTCGTCAACCTGGGCTTCAGCATTCTGTCCCTGCGCGCCCTTCCCGAGGAACAGGTGACCCTGACCCAGGGCACCTGTGTCGAGCTGGTCGCCGAGGCGGTCGACTCCGCCGGCGCCACCCGTGACGTCACCGCGTTCACCCTGTGGACGATCACCTCCGGGACGAGCATGACCCAGACCATTGCGGGGGCTGAACGGTTCTGTGCCACCGGGAACGGGACCACGGTCATCACGGCGTCCCTGACCGGGCAGGAGGCCACCGTTCGCCTCGGCGGAACCAGCGGGTACACGGTGACGTCGAGCGGCAACAGCCCGCCCCAGAACATCCTCGTCCATCATCAGGCTGCCCCGTACACCATCGCCACGTTCGGCAACAGCCATGACAATGGCATCCTCGTTCACCGCCAGGCCGCCCCGTACACCATCGCCGTGTGGGGTCCGGAACCCATCCTCAATCGCATCCGCGTGACCCGCAGCAACTGAACCGGAGAAGAACCATGCGTTCGCATACCCTGCTCTTCCTGATCGCCGTGCTGTGCTCCCTGCCGGCCTCCGCGCAGACCTTCGACCTCGGGGGCACCGGGGAGTTCGGCCCCATCGTGGTGACCGAGGACACGGAGATTCCCCTTCCGCCTGACGGCGTTCTCCAGGCCACCCGGGTGGAGATCGCCGCCGGTGCCACACTGACCTTCGGTCACAACGAGCGCAACACCGGGGTCATCCTGGTGGCCACCGAAGAGGTGATCATCGACGGGACGCTCAGCGTGAGCGGTGCAGAGGGTGTCGCCGGAGCCGGCGGGGCTGGCGGTCCGGGCGGCTCCGACGGAGGTTCGCCCCAGACCTGGTCCGGCACCACCGCCTACAGGCCCGTCTTCTTCGGGCACTGCGGAGTCGCATCGACGAACCTGAATTGCAGGCCGCTCCGCGGCGCACAGGGCGGCGACGGGAGCTACTACACGTCGTCGACGCCCACCTCCGGCTGTACGCTCGGGGCCGGGGGCGGTGGGGGTGGTGGTGTCCTCGTGATCATGTCCCACCGGGAGATCAGTGGGAGCGGGTCCATCCAGGCGCTGGGCGGCCAGGGAGGGCTCGCGGTGCCGACCGGCGGGACCTGCACGAACGCCGGCAGCCGACGGAGCGCAACCGGGGGGAGCAACGGCGCGGTGCTGCTGGTCACCCCCCGGGCGACGACGGCCGATCTGAGCATCGGCGCCGGCTCGGCCCGGATCGAGGCGACCTTCATCGACGAGATGCCCGCCGTCACGCCTGCAACGCCCAGCTTCTCCTCCACGCTCACGCGGTTCATCCCGTCCACGCGCGAGGTCAATGTGCGTTTCCTGTCCGTCGAGGGCGTCGAACTCGACGAGCCCACGGACGAGGTCTCCGTTACCGTCACGGGCTCGGCCGCCAGCTTTACGGTGGAGGTGACCGGTTGCGGCAATCAGGCCGGAACCGTAAACGGGCTTCGAGCGTCCACCACGTCGCCCACCAGCTTCGCCGTTACGAATTCCGCCAGCTTCACCTCCAGCAACGACCGGGTGGTGGTTCCGCTGAACATCAGTGTCGGATCGTCCGGCACGACGACGCTCTTCCGCGCCTACGCCCACTGCAACGAGTAGCCGGACCGCGTCCCCGCAGGCCCCGACTCATCCCCCGGGGGACCTCCGCGGGCGTCCGCGCCCCATCCCATGATCTCCTTGACTTCCCCACGGGCGGGCGCTTATGCTCCCCGCCCCTGTGCGCCCGGTCCGGGCGCCCGCGCATGCCTCGTCATGCCGATCACGCCGCAGGAACGAAGGGCCCACCACGGACCGCCACGAGCGAACCGGAGCCGGGAGAGAGAGCCATGAAGCGCACCTACCAGCCGAGCAACATCAAGCGCGCCCGCAAGCACGGGTTCCGTTCACGGATGGCCACCCCCGGTGGTCGCGAGGTGATTCGTCGCCGTCGCGCCAAGGGCCGCAAGCGCATCGCCGTGTCGGCGCCGAAGAAGTAGTCCGTGCCCGTCACGCCGGACGAGGCGTCCGCCGAGCCGGACCCAGGGTCCGACGCCGCGCTCCGGCCGGTGACCGGCGACCAGCGCTACACGAAGGCGGAGCGACTGCGCAGAAGACCGGATTTCCTTCGCGTCCAGCAGCAGGGAAAACGCTTCTCCACACGGCGCATCGTGATCCTGATGAGTCCCTCCCCGACCGGACGACGACGATTCGGGGTGACCGTCTCCCGCAAGGTGGGCAACGCTCCCCGCCGAAACCGGGTGAAGCGACGCTTGCGCGAGATCTATCGGCAGAATAAGGACCGCTGGCCCGAAGGGGTGGACATGGTCGTCATCGCTCGTGCGGACGCCGCCACCGCCACGTTCGAAGAGCTGTCGAGGGATCTCTTTCGGTGGGCGAGGAAGGCCACTACGGCCGGAGAGGGGAGCACGCCATGAAACGAGCCATCATTGGGCTCATCCGGTTCTACAAGGCGGGGATCTCTCCCCTGCTGCCCCCCGCATGCCGGTTCACGCCAACCTGCTCCGTCTATGCCGTCGAGGCCATCGAGCGCTTCGGCACCCTCCGCGGGGGCTGGCTCGCCGTTCGCCGGATCGGCCGCTGCCACCCCTTCTGTGAAGGAGGGCACGACCCCGTCCCCGAACCCACAGCAACGCCCCGCACGTTCCCCGCCGAGGAGGGCGGGACTCCATGAACACCACCGAACAGAACAAGCGGCTCCTGCTCGCCGTTGTCCTCTCCGGCGGGCTGCTCCTCGTCTGGCAGGCCTTCATGGTGCCTCCTCCCCTCGAGCAAGCGCCCGAAGGCGCCGCCGAGACGGCCGAAGCGGAAGAGGGCGCACCTCCCCCGACCGCACCGACCACGGTCGCGCCAGCGGACGACGGAACCGCCGAAGAACCGGCCGCCGAGGTCGAGGCGCTGCCGCTGCAGGCGATGCGCACGCCCAACCTCGCCCTCGAATTCAGCAATGTCGGCGCGCGGCTCGCCCGCGTCGAGATCCTCGAACCCGCGCAGTACATCCCCAAGGAGGACATGCGCGGGATCTTCCCCGAGGCAACGGGCACGGTCCTGCCCGGCGAAATGCCCCACCTTCCGCTTTCCTTCGACTTCCCCGCCGGAACCGGTCCCGGCCCCGAGGCGGTCTACGCGTTCGACGAGGAGGCGAGCCGCCGTGGCGTGGACGGGTGGGAACACCTCGTCTATCGATGGTCCGGTCCGGGAGGCCTCGAGGTGGAACGCGCATTCCACCTGCACGACCTCGCCTTCGGCATCCGCTCCTCCCTGACCATCCGCCACGCGGGTGACGCTCCCCTCACCATCGACGGACTCCGCAGCAGGCTGTACGGCGAATTCGACGGCCGCAGCGGGGGCATGCTCAACCCGGGAGCGAGCATCGTCGAGGCCGTGTGTCGGGTGAACGGACGAATGGAACGCCGGCACGGCATCAAGGTCGAGGAGACCCGCGAATACAGCGGCCCGGTCGATTTCGTGGGCGTGAACGAGCGATACTTCCTCAGCGCCCTCATTCCCCATGCCCTGCCCGATGGCGTGCGCATCGAGGGCTGCCGCTTCCAGCCGGCCGCGCCGAGCGTCGTCGCCGGGGAACTGATCTTCGAACCATTCGTCGTCCCGCCCGGCGAGGCGGGCGTCACGCTGGACTTCACCGCCTACGTTGGCCCGAAGGACGCCAGCTTCCTTCGCCCCTTCGAGAGCCGACTCGAACAGACGATCGACCTGGGGTGGATGAGCTTCCTGGCCCTCCCCATCCGATGGCTTCTCCTGTTCTTCCAGGGCTTCGTGGTCAACTGGGGCCTCGCGATCATCCTGCTGACCTTCTTCATCAAGCTCCTGCTCACCCCGCTGACGCACAAGTCCTTCAAGAGCATGGAGAAGATGCGGGAGATCGGTCCGAAGCTCCAGGAACTGAAGAAGAAGTACGAGAACGACCCCACCAAGATGGCCGAAGCGCAGATGAAGCTCTTCCGCGAGAGCGGCGTGAACCCGCTCGGTGGCTGTCTTCCCATGCTCCTGCAGATGCCGATCTACATCGCGCTCTACCAGACGATCTGGGGATCGGCCGAACTCTACAATGCACCCTTCATCCTGTGGATCACCGACCTGTCTCAACGGGACCCGTACTACCTCCTGCCCCTCCTCATGGGCGGCGTCATGTACGTGCAGCAGCAGCTCATGCCGACCACCGTCGACAACCCCCAGATGCGGCTGATGCAGAAGATCATGCCCGTCATGTTCACCGTGTTCATGCTCTGGCTGCCCAGTGGACTCGTCCTCTACATCTTCGTCAACATGCTGCTTTCCATTGCGCATCAGCTCTATCTCCGCAAGACACTCGCCAAAGCGCAACCGGCGTCCGCCAAGTAGCACCCGACACGCGTTTCCCATCCCACCATCCGGAGAACACCCGTGGCCACCCGAAAGCCCACCCGAAAGGACGACGCGCCCACCGAACCCATGAAGATCTATGAGATCGCACGGGCACACGACCTCGCCTCCGCTGAGCTCATCCGCGCCATTCGCGATGACTGGAAGCTCGACATCGAGGTTCGGAACCACATGACCAAGCTCTCCGCAGAGGACACGGGTCTCGTGGTGGCACACATCACCGGCATGGGCACCGCTGCGCCGAAGAAGGCCGCCGCGCCGAAGAAGGCCGCTGCGCCGAAGAAGGCCGCTGCGCCGAAGAAGGCCGCCGCGCCGAAGAAGGCCGCAGCACCGAAGGCGGCCGCAGCACCGAAGAAGGCCGCTGCGCCGAAGGCTGCCGCTGCGCCGAAGAAGGCCGCAGCACCGAAGGCGGCCGCAGCACCGAAGGCGGCCGCAGCACCGAAGAAGGCCGCTGCGCCGAAGAAGGCCGCTGCATCGGCCGCCGCGCCGAAGGCCGCTGCACCGAAGAAGGCTGTCGCCCCCGGAGCGGACGCGGCCACGCAGGAAGCGCTGGCGCGTGGACGAACCTGGCTGAATGACGCGCTGGAGAAGCTGGGTGTGCGACGTCCCAACATCCAGGCGCGGTTCGTCGATGGCCGTTTCGAGTTCGACATTCTGGGCAAGGAGGCCGAGGCGCTGATCGGACGGCAGGACGCCGCTGCGAACGCGCAGCTTCTGGAGAGCCTGCAGTACCTTCTGACGCGGGAGATTTCGGAGGAGCGCGGCGCCACGGTCGTGATCGACGTCGCCGGCTTCCGGCAGAATCGCGGTTCGATGCTGGAGCACGCGGCGGACCGCATTTCGCAGTTCGTTCAGCGAACGGGCAAGGCGCTCCGGATTTCGGGCATCAACAGCATCGACCGCCGCGCGATCCATCAGGCGCTGGGTGCCATCTCGGCGCTCCGATCGGAGAGCGAGGGGAGTGGGCGGATGCGCCGGCTTCGCATCTGGGCGAGTGGTGGCAAGGATGAGGAGAACGCGTAACCGGAGGCTGCCTGCGGGTGGTTGCATTCGGTGGCGTGTGGGGGTGTGGTGAGCGCTTCGCCCTGGCCCACCATCTTTGCGCTCGCGACCGCCCGCGGTCCCGGTGCGCTCGGCGTCATTCGGCTGAGCGGGCCGTCGGCCCTGGCGATCGCCGGTGCGCTGGCGCCCTCTCTGCGTGTGGATGGGGCTCCCCGTCGTGCGACGGTGCAGCGTCTCTGGTGGGCTGGGCGCCTGCTGGACGAGGCGCTGGTACTGCCGTTCCATGCACCGGGGAGCTTCACCGGTGAGGATGTGGTGGAGTTTCACTGCCACGGCGGCCGGGCGGTCATCGAGGGCGTACTGGACGCGTTGCAGGCAGCGGGTGCCCGACCTGCGGAGCCCGGGGAGTTCACGCGTCGGGCGCTCCTCAACGGGCGACTGGATCTGCTGCAGGCGGAGGCGGTAGCGGAGCTGGTGCAGGCCGAGAGTGGAGCGGCCCGGGACGTGGCGCTGGCGCATCATGGAGGCGCCCTGTCTGCGCGCCTCGCGCCCATTCGGGAGGGGCTGGTGGAGCTTGTCGTTCACGTGGAGGCGGGCATCGACTTCAGTCTGGAGGAGCATGTCCACAGCGTGAATGGGGCCGAGGTGGTCGAGGGGCTGGAGCCGGTTCGGGCTCGGGTGTGTGAGCTTCTCGGGACGTGGGACGATGGTCGGCTTCGTGCGGAGGGCGTTCGGGTGGCGATTGTGGGATTGCCGAACGCGGGAAAATCGAGTCTGCTGAACCATCTGCTGGGTGAGGAGCGCGCGCTGGTGTCGGAGGTGCCGGGGACGACGCGTGATTGGATCGAGGAGGGCGTGCTTCTGGACGGGGTGGCGTATCGTCTGGTGGACACGGCCGGGCTTCGGCGCACGACGGATCAGGTGGAGGCGCTGGGGATTTCCCGCGCGCGGGAGCGCGTGGAGTCTGCGGACGTGGCGCTGGTGGTGGTGGACGCGTCGGTTCCGGGTGGTTGGGACCGCGAGGTGGTTCCACTGGTCTCGGGCCGTCCGTGGGCGGTGGTGTGGAACAAGTGCGACCTGCTGTCGGGGGAGGGGCCGAAGGAGCGGGTCACGGGTGGTGCGTTGGCGGAGTGTCTGGTGAGCCTGCGGACGGGTCAGGGTGTGGAGTCGTTGTGGGGTGTGCTGCGGTTGTTGGCCGAGGCGGCGGGTCTCGGGCGTTCGGGTGACGAGGCGCCGATCACGCGGGCACGGCATCGCGCCTCGCTGGAGGAGGCCCTCCGGGCGATGGATCGTGCCGCGGAGACGGCTCGTTCGGGGGGGGAGCTGGAGTTGATCGCCCTGGACCTGAGGCTGGCGCTGGACGCGGTGGGGAGCCTGACTGGAGCGGTCACGAGCGACGATGTGCTCAACCGGATCTTCGAGGGCTTCTGTATCGGCAAGTGAGTGCCTCTGGCGGCCCTGCGGGGCTTGCCGTGGGGCGGCAAGTCTGGTCAGATGCCGCAGCCTGCGACGCCGGTGGCGTCCACCGGGGCTGCGGGCCTGCAGTGCAGAATGCAAGGAGCATGGACATGGCTGATCAGGGAGCCGGCGTTCCGGCCTACAACGCGGACAACATCCAGGTACTCGAGGGCCGTGACGCGGTTCGCAAGCGGCCGGGCATGTACATCGGCGACACCGAGGACGGCACGGGGCTTCATCACCTGGTGTACGAGGTGGTGGACAACTCGATCGACGAGGCGCTGGCGGGGTACTGTTCGCGGGTCGACGTCATCCTTCACGAGGACAACAGCCTCACCGTGGAGGACAACGGGCGCGGGGTTCCGGTGGACATGCACCGTCAGGAGGGGCGCTCGGCGGCGGAGGTCATCATGACCAAGCTGCATGCCGGCGGGAAGTTCGATGACAACTCGTACAAGGTATCCGGTGGTCTCCACGGTGTGGGTGTTTCGTGCGTGAACTTCCTTGCGGAGCGTCTCGTCCTGCAGGTGAAGCGTGACGGCAAGCTGCACGAGGTGGTCTTCATCCGGGGCGTGCCGGAGTCGCCCCTCGCGGTGGTCCGCGAGAGCATCACGGGGACGGGAACGAAGATTCGTTTCTGGCCGGATCTCGACATTTTCAAGAACGTGACGGAGTTCAGTTTCGACACGCTCAGCCAGCGGCTTCGGGAGTTGAGCTATCTCAATGCGGGCGTGCACATCCGCATCATCGACGAGCGCGATGGCCGTCAGCATGACTTCAGCTTCGAGGGAGGCATCGCCGAGTATGTGTCTGCCTTGAACAAGGCCCGGACGACGCTCCACCCGGATCCGGTCAGCCTCTCGGAGTTCCGCGAGGATTCCGGGGTTACCGTGGAGGTGGCGCTGCAGTGGACGGACGGGAGCCGCGAGGACGTGGTCTGCTTCACGAACAACATCCGGAACCGCGATGGCGGGACACACCTCTCGGGCTTCCGGGGGGCGCTGACGCGGACGATGAATGCGTATGCGGCGTCGATGAAGACGGGCAAGAAGGAGAAGGTGGAGGTGACGGGGGAGGACATCCGGGAGGGGCTTACGGCCATCATCAGCGTGAAGATGCCCGATCCCAAGTTCTCGGCTCAGACGAAGGACAAGCTGGTCTCGAGCGAGATCAAGGGGATCGTGGAGGGCGTCGTCGCCGAACGGTTGCGCGAGTACCTGGAGGAGAATCCGGGTGTCGGCATCGCCATCGTCGACAAGATGATGCTGGCGGCGCGGGCGCGCGAGGCGGCCCGCAAGGCGCGCGAGCTGGTGAAGCGGCGCGGTGCGCTGGAGAACACGGCGCTCCCGGGCAAGCTCGCGGACTGTCAGGAGCGCGATCCGGCCCTCAGCGAGATCTTCATCGTCGAGGGTGACTCCGCCGGCGGGTCGGCGAAGCAGGGCCGCGACCGGCAGAACCAGGCGATCCTGCCGCTGCGAGGAAAGATCCTGAACGTCGAGAAGGCCAATCTGCGAAAGCAGCTCGACAACGCGGAGATCACAACACTCATCTCGGCTCTCGGCACGGGCATCGGCACGGACGAGGAACACGGGTTCGACCTCGGAAAACTTCGCTACCACAAGGTCATCATCATGACCGACGCCGACGTCGACGGATCGCACATCCGCACGTTGATGCTCACCTTCTTCTTCCGGCAGATGTATCCCATGATCTCGGCGGGCCATCTCTACATCGCCCAGCCTCCGCTCTACAAGGTGAAGCGTGGGCAGAAGGAGATGTACCTCAAGGACGAGAAGGCGTTCGAGGAGTTCATCGTCAGCAACGGGACGGAGAAGCTTTCCGTCACCACCGCGACGGGGGAAGTGCTCGATGGGGATGTTGCGGCGGATCTGGTGACCGACTTTCTCGCCTGGGATCGGATCATCCGTCGCTGGGAGGCCCGGCTCGACCACCGGCTGCTCGCCGGGATCGTCATGCAGACCGACCTGCAGGAGGAGGACTTCGCCTCGGCGGAGACGCTCGCCGCCCGACTCAACCCGCTCGCGGAGGCCCTGGACGCCGCCCACGCCGACACGCGCTTTCCCGCGCCCGACATCGGGTACGACGATGAACGCGGTGCGTTCGTGGCCCGCTGGGAGACGCGTCTTCTGGGCAGTCTGAAGCGGACCGTGGTCAGCCCGGAGCTGCATGCCCACCGCGACGTGCGGGAGCTCCGGCGAATCCACGCGCGCTGGACGGCGCTCGGCGGCAGCGTCACCCTCGCGTTCGGAACGCAGCGCTCCGTGCAGGCCGACTCCCGGGCTGCGTTTGTCCGGGCCGTCTTCGACGAGGGGCAGCGCGGTCAGTCCATTCAGCGCTACAAGGGTCTGGGCGAGATGAACCCGGAGCAGCTCTGGGAGACCACGATGGACTCCACGCGGCGCACGCTCCATCAGGTGACCCTCGGTGATCTGGTGGAGGCCGAGCAGGCGTTTTCGGTGCTGATGGGGGACAACGTCGAGCTGCGACGCGAGTTCATCGAGGACAACGCGCTCCAGGTGCGCAACCTCGACATTTGACCATGGCCGGCCAGCCCGACTACGTTCGGACCGTCGCCGAGTACTTCCTCGAGCGGCGGGGGCGGGGGACGGCGCTGTCCTCGATGGACATGCATCAGGTCGGCGCCTGGGAGCGGGACGGGGTTCCCGTCGATGCCGTCTTTCGCGGCATCGACCGTGCCTTTGGCCGTCGGCGCGAGCCGCCCTCGTCGCTGCGCGAGTGCGCGGCGCACGTGGGGGCCGTGGTGCGGGAGGACCGTGGCGCGTTCGGGGGAACGACGAAGGCGCCGGTGTTCCCTGGGGTTCCCGCGAATCCCCCCGCGGTCTCCTGTGACGCCCCGCCGACCGGCTGGTCGCTGGAGCAGGATGTCCTGTCCAGGCTGCAGGAGATTGGGGCGGATTCCGCGCGCCCGCGCCCGGTGCGCCGTGCCTCCGCGCGGCTCGAGGCCGAGGTGCGCGAGCTCCTGGAGGACGAAGGACGGCTCTCGGCCGAGACGGCGCTGCTGCTTGACGACGCGTTCCTCGCGCTTCTCCTCGAGGAGTCTTCGGCGTCGGTGCGGCGGCGCGCCGAGTCGACCGGTGCGCGCGCCGCGGTGGAGGCGGCTCATGGAGAGGTGCCACGGCTCGTGGCCCCGGCCGAGGAACAACAGGACGGTCGACGGACCAGGAGGCCATCGTGATCGAGACGCTGACCATCGAGACGCGGGGCAAGGGCCTTGTGGACATCACGGGAGCCCTCAGCGAGGTGCTCGAGCGAGCGGAGGTGCAGCAGGGCCTGTGCACGGTGTTCGTGCAGCACACCTCGGCGAGCCTGGTCATCCAGGAGAATGCGGACCCCGCGGTGCAGCGCGACCTGCAGGCCTTCCTCGAGCGGCTCGTTCCGGAAGGGGACGCGCTCTACACGCACACCGAGGAGGGTCCGGACGACATGCCCGCTCATGTGAAGGCGGCGCTTACGCAGACCTCCCTCGGCATTCCGGTGATCGGGGGTCGGCTGGCTCTGGGCACGTGGCAGGGGGTGTACCTGTGGGAACACCGTCGAGCGCATCACCGCCGCCGTGTCGTGGTTGTGCTGCAACCCGTTTCCTGACGAGGCGCCCGCAGGGTGCCAGCCGTGGTCTCTCGCAGGCGGGTGAGCCGGGGGGCCTGATGAGACTCGCATCGTAGCGCGCGCTGCTGCGTCCCGCGGACGGTGCCGGGTGGCGGGCTGGTGGTCCTCGTGTCGTAGCGCGCGCTTCCCTGCCGGGTCAGTCGTTCCCGTCGGGCTCGGGGATGGTGCCTCCGCCGAGCCGCGCGGTGCTGCTTCCGCGCGGCTCGCTCGGTGCGCCGGTGATTCGAGCGGTTCCGGTGCCGGGTGGCCGTTCGTCCGAGTCGGTCATGCTGTCTCCTGCGATCCGGAGGGTGCTCGATCCGGTTGCAGTCGCCTCGCTGTCCTCGGAGGTCAGCGGTGCGCCGGCGATGCGCTGCGTGTCGGAGGCTGGGGCGGTGGGGGAGTCCTGTGCCCTGTCGGGGAGATCGGCCGCGTGTGCGGAGGTCCCGTTTTCCGGGTCCGAATTCGGCGGGCGGTTCGGCGGGGGCGTGTTCGAGGGCCCGGAGGGTGGGGGGTCGTCGTTGGTGCCTTGGCGCAGGCGCTGGAAGAGGCCGAGAAGCCAGTCCTTCGAGCCTTCGAGGACGACGTAGAGGACGGGGACGACGATGAGGGTGAGGAAGGCGGCGACGATGAGGCCGACGACGATGGCGCGGGCCATGGGTCCCCAGAACTCCACGGAGGTGCCGCCGGTGGCGATGCTGAGGTCGACGACCTCGAGGCGGATGCCGAGGACGGTGGGGATGAGGGAGGAGCTGGTGGTGAAGGCGGAGAGGAGAACGGGTCGGAGGCGGACCATGCCCGCGCGCCAGGCGGCGTCCATCATGTCGTGTCCGCGTGCGCGGTAGTTGTTGATGAATTCCGTGAGGACGATGGAGTTGTTCACGACGACGCCGGCGAGGGAGATGACGGCCATGCCGGTCATGACGACGACGAAGGGTTCCTGGAAGACCATGAGCTGGACGAGGACGCCCATGAGGCTCAGGACCACGGTGAACATGATGATGAAGGGCTGGATGAGGGAGTTGAACTGGGTGATGAGGATGAGGGCGATGAGGGCGAGGGCGGAGAGCATGGCGAGGCCGAGGAACTGCTGGGTCTCTTCCTGGTCCTCGGATTCGCCGGTGTAGCGGATGGTGACGCCGGGGGGGAGCTGGAGTTGTTCGTCGAGGTGGCGCTGTACGGCGGCGAGGCGTTCGGCGTTGTTGTAGCCGTCGGCGACGTCTCCGGAGACGGTGACGACGCGCTCGGCGTTGATGCGTCGGACGGCGCCGAGTCCTGGTTCGACGGAGATGTCGGCCATTTCGGCGAGGGCGACGCGTGCGCCGGTTCTGGTGGTGATGGTGAGGTCACGGACGTCCTCGACGCCCATGCGCCACTGGGGCTGGAAGCGCACGACGATGTCGTACTCTTCGCCGGCTTCGCGGAAGGTGGAGACTTCGACGCCGTTCATGGCTGCGCGGACGGCGGAGGCGATGTCGGAGGTGCGTGCGCCGACGAGGGAGGCGCGGTGGCGGTCGACGCGGAGGGTGATTTCGGAGCGTCCGCTGGCGAAGTCGTCGGTGAGGTCGACGACGCCGTCGACGTCGGCGAGGAGGTCTCGGATGTGCTGCGCGACGCGTCCGAGTTCGAGGTAGTCGTCGCCGGTGACCTCGATGTTGATGGGGTCTCCGGTGGGGGGTCCGCCCTGTTCGGCGATGACCTCGTAGGTGACGTCGGGGACGTCGGCGAGGAGGTCGCGGATCTCCTGCATGAGGAGTCTGGGGTTTCGGGTCTGTTCCTCGGCGGCGAGGAGGTCGATGGTGATTCGGCTTTCGTGGGGGGTGTTTCCGCCGCCGCCCATTTCGTTCCCGGAGGTTCCGGCGCCGATCTCGGCGATGAAGTTCACGACGTCGGGGGCGTTGGCGAGGAAGTCCTCGACGATTCGGGTGACGCGGTCGGAGGCCTGGAGGTTGGCGCCATCGGGGAGGGCGACGTTGACGATCAGGGTTTCGGGGGTGGTATCGGGGAAGAAGACGGCGCCTGCGTTGAAACGTCCGTAGAGGACGAGGATGGCGATGAAGAGGATCATGACGCCGGTGACGGTGAGCCATCGCAGCCGCAGGGCGAGCCGGAGCGAGGCGCTGTAGGCGCGGTAGAGGAAGTTGTCGGGCAGGCCCTGCATCTCGTCGGTCTGGTCGCCGGTGCGGGGGGGCACGCGCATGAACCTGGCGCTGATGACCGGGAGGATGACGAGTGCGGTGAAGAGGGAGGCGCACAGCACGGTGATGACGGTGGCGGGCAGGAAGAACATGAACTGGCCGATGATTCCTGGCCAGAAGAGCATGGGGAAGAAGGCGGCGATGGTGGTGGCGGTGGAGGCGATGACGGGCCAGCCGACCTCGGCGACGCCGTCCATGGCGGCCTGTTCGAGGGGCTTTCCGGTGTTGGCCTGTCGGTAGATGTTCTCGACGACGACGATGCCGTTGTCGACGAGGAGGCCGAGGGCGAGGACGAGGGAGAAGAGGGTCACCATGTTCAGGGTGATGCCGAGGAGGGCGAGCACCGTGAAGGTGGTGAGCATGGACATGGGGATGCTGATCGCGACGAAGAGGGCGTTGCGGAAACCGCCCATGAAGAAGAGCAGGAGGGAGGCGACGAGGATGAGTCCGGTGAGGATGTTGTTTTCGAGCTCGTTGACCGAGCTTCGGACATCGTCGGACTGGTCGGCGAGGAAGGTGAAGGTGACGGCGTCGCCGATCTCCGCGGAGAAGGCTTCGCTGAGGGCCTTCACGTCGTCGGTGATGCGGAGGATGTTGTCGCCGGCGCGTCGGGTGACGCCGAGGGTGATGGACTCCATGCCTCCGAGTCGGGCGAGGGTTTCGCGGTCGGCGAAGCCGTCGCGGACGGTGGCGACGTCGCTCACGAGGATGGTGCGGTCCTCGACGGAGCGGACGACGATGTTCTCGAGTTCTCTCCAGTCCTCGACCTCTCCGGGGGTGCGGACGACGAAGCGCTGGTCGCCGATGTCGAGGGTGCCGCCGGGGATGTTGACGTTCTCGGACTGGATGGCGTCGAGGACCTCGTTGATGGACATCTCGTGGGCGTCGAGTGCGCGTCGGTCGAGTTCGATGAGGATCTGGCGCTCCACGCCGCCGGTGATCATGGCGTCGAGGACCCCGGGGATGCGTTCGATGCGTTCCTGGAGGTCCTCGGCGAGGCGTTGCAGCCTGGCGATGCCGACGTCTCCGCTCATGTTGATGAGGAGGACGGGGAAGTCGGAGAAGGAGATCTCGGCGACTTCGGGGTCCTCGGCTGCGGCGGGGAGTTCTGCGCGGGCCTGGTCGACGCGGTCGCGGACGCGTTGCAGGGCGACGTCCATGCGGACGATGGGCTCGAACTCGAGGACGATGATGGAGGCGTTGTCGATGGAGGTGGACGTCATCTGACGGACGTCCCGGACCCGCTGCAGCTCGTTCTCGATCGGGGTGGTGACGAGGGTCTCGATGTCCTGCCCGGAGACGCCGACGTAGACGGTGGAGATGACGACGAAGGGGATCTCGACGTCCGGGAAGGACTCGCGGGGCATGGACTGGTACGACAGCGCTCCGGCGCCGACGAGGATGACCATCAGCACGAAGACGGCCACCGAATGCCGGATGGCCCAGTTGGTGATGGTCATCGCGGATCTCCGGATGCGCTTCGCGACGGTGCGGATCGGGGTGCGTCGCTCGCGCGGGCGGTGTCGCGGTCGTTCTCCCATGCATCGAATCGGTCGACGCAGCAGCTTGTCTCGTCGATGACGCGGACGCGTTCACCGTCGACGAGTCGTCGATGTCCACGGACGATCAGCCTCTCTCCGCTCTCGAGCCCGTCCTCGACGACGACGAAGGGGCCGAGCCCGGCGCCGAGGGTCACGGGTCGCTGGCGGGCGATGTCGTCATCGAGGATCATCAGCTCCACGTCATCGAACCCCTGCACGACGGCGTCGCGGGGGATCACGAGGGCGTCGTCGAGGGTGCGGCGGGTGATCGTGACGACGGCGCGCATGCCGCTGCGGAGGGATCCGTCCTCGTTGTCGAGCGCGATCTCCACGGGAAACGTTCGGTTGCGGGCGTCGAGCTCCACGCCGATGCGGGTGATCTCGCCGTCGAGGGAGCGTTCCAGTGCGCCGATGCGCACACGGACCTGCTGGCCCTCCCGGACGAAGCGGATGTCGTTCTCGGGGAGGCCGACGCGGACCTTCATCCGGCTGTGGTCGACCACGCGCAGGAGGGGGACGCCGGGGTTCGCGAACTCGCCGGCCTCGGCCATCTTCTCGACGACGATGCCATCGAAGGTCGCGCGCGTGCGGGACTGCCGCACGGTCACGTTCACCTGGGCGATCTGTTCGCGGGTCGCGTCCCGCTGGGCGACGAGCTGGTCCAGGCTCGCTTCGGTTCCGAGCCCGCGCTCGATGAGCCGTTCGGTGCGCGCGATCTCCGTTTCGAGCGCTCGGAGTTGCACCTCCAGGGGTCCGAGGGCAGCCCGCTGCTGGCTGGTGTCGACGCGGACGAGGTCCTGGCCGCGCTGCACGCGGTCGCCCTCCTCGACGTCGAGGTGCGTGATGCGTCCGGGGACCTCGACCATGATCTGCGTCGTCCGTCCGGCCTCGAGCTCGCCCACCAGCTCGACCCGGTCGGGGAAGCGGCCGCGCTCGGCCACGATGATGTCGACCGGGGTGGCGCGTGCCTCGCGGGGAGCCTCCTCGGCGGACGGACCGTCCGGCGGCTCGGTCGCGTCTCCGTCGTCGCAGGCCCCGAGCACGAAGCCGGCGCCGAGGAGGGCGCCGAGGAGGGCGGTCCGGAGACGCGGCGCCGCGGGAGGGCTCGCCGCGCGAGCCGGTGCGGTCGTGGGGAATCGGTGGGGGTGCTCAGGCACGGCGGAGCTCGTCGGAGGAAGGGAGCGGTATGCGCATCGGACTGGGGCACCTAACGATCGTTAGACAGCCGAGGCGGGAGGTTGCGTTGCGAGACGCCCTGCGTCAAGGGGGGAAGTTGCGAACGCCACCGACCGTCAGGAGAGCGCCGGCCTTGCGCGTGCCGGGTGGCGATGGTTGTAGGGGGCGGGACGGATCACCCCGAACACGCCGGAGAGGAGATGCTGAAGGAGATGCGCGCGATGCGGGAAGCGGAGCGATCGCGGGAGGGCTTCTGCCGGACCTGCGAGGACAAGCGCTTCGTGGTGGTGGCGGGGCGGGAGCGCGCGGTGGCGCGTCGCTGCCCGGACTGCAGCGCGGTGTGCACGGCGTGCGAGGGGAGTCAGAGGGTGTTTCGGAGGACATCGGAAGGCCACCTTGTGGCCGAGCGCTGTCCGTGTGCGGAGCTGGATCACCGGATCGCGGCGTACAACCGGTCCGGGGTTCCGCGGCGGTACCACGCGGCGACCGTGGAGTCGCTGCAGGAGCTGTCGTCGTCGCAGCGCGACGTGAAGATGCAGTTCCTGAAGCTGTTCTTCGACTTTGCTCCGGGGCGGCGGGGGGTCGCCCTCTCGGGTCCGGTGGGTTGCGGGAAGACGCACCTGCTGTGCGGGGTTGTCCGGCAGCTTTCGCTGGAGCAGGGGATCGCGTCCCGGTTCGTCGAGTTCTCCCATCTGCTGGGGGACATTCGTGCCGGCTACGACGCGGGCCGGGGCGAGAATGAGATCCTCGGTCACCTGGTCGATGTGCCCGTCCTCGTGATCGACGAGCTCGGCAAGGGGCTGACCACGGAGTGGCAGGTCACGATCCTCGATACCCTGATCTCCCGTCGCTACGACAGGGACGTCACGACCTTCTTCGCCACCAACTACCCCTTCGAGGTGGGGGAGCGCGGGGACAGCCGGAGCCGGGAGCACTTCGAGGCCACCACCCTGGAGGACCGCATCGGCAGCCGGATGATGAGTCGGCTTTCCGAGATGTGCACGCTCGTCCCGATCCACGGCCCTGACTATCGCCGTCGTCGTCCCTGATCGACGTTCCCCTTCCGCACCGGAGCTCCGTCATGTCCCTGCCCGCGCGCAGTCCCCACGCCTCCCGATGGGCGCTCGATGATGACGTGGTGTTCCTGAACCACGGCAGCTTCGGCGCCTGCCCAGGACCCGTGGTCGCCGCCCAGCGCGCCTGGCAGGACCGCGCCGAACGACAGCCCATGCAGTTCTTCGCGCGAGACCTTCCGGACCTGCTCGGCGCGGCACGGGCGCACGTGGCATCGCTCGTGCGCGCAGACCCGGACGGGCTCGCGTTCGTCAGCAACGCCACCGAGGGCGTGAACGCCGTCCTGCGCAGCGTTCCCCTTCGCCCCGGCGATGCCGTGCTCGTCACCGATCAGGCCTATGCCGCCTGCCACCACGCACTCGTCTCCACCGCCCGCGCCGCAGGTGCCGAGGTCCATGTCGCGCCCCTCCCGTTCCCGGTGGACCACCCGGAGCGGATCACCGAGTCGATCCTCGGACGCGTGACCCCGAAGACCCGGCTCGCCCTGATCGATCACGTGACCAGCCCCACCGGCCTCGTGCTGCCCGTGGAGACCCTCGTCCCCGCGCTCGAGTCCCGGGGCGTTCGCGTCCTCGTGGACGGAGCCCACGCCCCGGGCATGCTCCCGCTCGCCCTCGATGACCTCGCCCCGAGCTGGTACACGGCCAACTTCCACAAGTGGCTCTGCGCCCCACGCGGAGCCGCCATGCTCTGGAGCCGCGAGGATGTGCGCGCCCTCACGCGACCGGTCTCCCTGTCCCACGCCGCGTCCCTCCCCGGCGACGACCCGGCCCGCTACCTCGCCGAGTTCGACTGGACAGGCACCCGCGACTTCTCCCCCTGGCTCACCCTGCCGACCTGCACCGCGTTTCTCGGCGCTCTCCATCCCGATGGTCTCCCGGGCCTGCAGACGCGCAACCACCAGCTCGTGCTCGCCGGGCGAGATCTCCTCTGCCGCGCGCTCGACATTCCACCCCCTGCTCCCGACAGCATGCTCGGGTCCCTGGCCTCCGTTCCCCTGCCGCCGGGGCGCACGCCCCGAGCGTCGCCCTGGGCCCCCGACCCCCTGCAACGCGCTCTGCTCGACCGATGGAAGGTCGAGGTGCCGGTTCACGCCTGGCCCTCCCCGACGGAGCGGGTCCTCCGGATCTCCGCCCAGGCCTACAACAGCCTGGACGAGTTCGAGTACCTCGCCGCAGCCCTGCCCCAGGCGCTCGCCGCCGAGCGCGACTGATCGCCTTGCCCTCGCGTCCGGAAGCGTTGTCGCGCGTCCCCACCTGCGGTACACCTCCATTCGACCGCTCGCGATACGCCTCCATCCTCTCGCCCAGGCCAACCCCATGAGCCGGATTCACCGCCCGACGCAGATCCGTCCCCTGCGGCGCCTTGTGTCCTGCACCGCTGTACCGGCTGCTCTCGCGTGGCTGCTCATGGCCTCCGCCTGCGTGGACACCGATCTCGATGCGCCCCGCACGAGTCAGGCACCGCCCGTCACCGGGGTGCCCACCTGCAGCGACTACTGCCTCCTCGTCACCGGGGAGGCATGCAGCGACACGCCGCAGTACACCAACTTCGACGTCTGCGAGCGCACCTGCGAACAGTTCGCCGGCTGGGAAGCCGGCTCCTTCGACCAGGGCAGGGGCAACACCATCGGTTGCCGCATGAACTCCATCGACCTCGCGGTCACCAATCCTTCCGAGAGCGCACTGTACTGCGACCAGGCCGGGTTGACCGGTGGAAACGTCTGCGGCTCGTGGTGCGACGTCTACTGCGAGCTCATGGAGCGAAATTGCGCCAACGTGCCGAACTCCTACCTGCCCCCGGGAGAGTGCAGCAGCGCCTGCGCCGGATTCCGCACCGACGGCACCCCCGGCGACCAGCGCGGAGACTCCGTACAGTGCCGCATCTATCACCTCACCCTGGCCGGAAACCTCGCCGGCTCTGCTCCCCAGGACCAGCTTCACTGCCCGCACGGGCGCGCCGTGCCCAACGCGTTCTGCGTCGATGACGAACCAGACGGACATGACCACTGACCTCCCGGTGAAGATCACGTCGCGGGGACGAGAGCGCACGGGGCGGCCGTGAGCCCCCCACTGCCCGCGCTCGAGGAGGCCCGCACTCTCCTCGCCGGAGCACGCCGTGTCTGCGTTCTGACCGGCGCCGGGATCAGCGCCGAGAGTGGCGTGCCGACCTTCCGCGGCAAGGAAGGACTGTGGCGCAACCATGACCCGATGACCCTCGCCACCCCGAGAGCCTTCGCCGAAGATCCCCAGCTCGTCTGGGAATGGTACGACTGGCGGCGTTCCCTGGTGCTCGCCTGCACCCCCAACGAGGGACACCGCGCACTCGTCCGGCTCGAGGAGCGCGTGGAACGGTGCGACATCGTCACCCAGAACGTGGACGGGCTGCACCGCGCCGCCGGAAGCACACGGGTGCACGAGCTCCATGGACAACTCTTCGTCAACCGCTGCACGGCCTGCGATCGGCAACGCGAGGTGCGATCGTCGGGCCTCGACGGCCTCCCGCACTGCAGCGCCTGCGGGGTGCTCGAACGGCCCGGCGTGGTCTGGTTCGGCGAGGCGCTGCCACACGAGCCGTGGGCCGCAGCCTCCCAGGCGATGACCACATCCGATCTCGTACTCGTGGTCGGCACCAGCGCCTTGGTCTACCCCGCCGCCCAGTTCGTGCCCACGGCACGCGCCGCGGACGTCCCGATCATCGTCGTCAATCCCGAACGCACCGACCATGTCGCCCTGGCGGACCATCATCTCGCCGGTCCGGCCGGACAGGTGCTGCCCCTCCTGATCGACTGAGTCCGCGCCGGCTGCAGGGACACCCTTCTTCCGCTACCGTCAGTCCACGAACTCGTCCAGCGGGGCAGCTCCCTGAAGGATCCACAGCTCCATGAGATCCAGCTCCGCCTCCGTGAGAAACGGCCCACCCTGCGGCATGCGCCCGCCCGTCCCGCCCACCTCACGGTGGGTGCCGGCGAGCTTGTGCCAGAGGTAGCTTCCCTGCGGATCGAATGGCTCCACGAACCGAAGACCGGGGATGCGGGCGACGTTCAGAAGCTGTGTCGGCACGTCGCTGAACACACCGTAGGTGTCGCCATGACACCCGGCGCACTGCATCAGCGGGCGAATGTCGTCGGCCCAGGTCAGGACGTCGGGAGCGCTCGCGGAGGTTCCGGGTGTGGGTTCTCCTGCGGAGGGTTCTCCTGCGGTGGGCTCACCTGCGGTGGGTTCTCCTGCGGTGGGTTCTCCTGCGGAGGGTTCTCCTGCGGTGGGCTCTCCTGCGGAGGGTTCACCTGCGGAGGGTTCACCTGCGGTGGGCTCACCTGCGGAGGGTTCACCTGCGGTGGGCTCACCTGCGGAGGGTTCTTCGTCGGTCGCCGCCTGCTCGCTCTCGGAGGGAATGGTCTGGTCTGTGGGGATCGAGGAGCCGAGCGGTTCGGAGGGCGATGACTCCGGGTCGAGGATGTCGTCGTCGCCGCAGGCGACGAGCAACGGTATCGCGAGGAGGAGAGCGACGAGGCGAGCATGCATCGGGACGGTCCTTGAGGGGGATCGAAACGCAACCGGTTCATTTGTGATGCAGCAGCCGCATCGGAGGTGCGCCGGCCCGATCGGGTGAGGGGACGATCGGTGCTTCCCCGATCGGGGGCGATCGGTGTGCGCTTTCTTGTGGCCTGTACGATCCGAATCGGGTGAAGTGGGCGATACTGGATTCGAACCAGTGACTTCCACCGTGTGAAGGTGGCACTCTCCCGCTGAGTTAATCGCCCGGAGCGCGGTGTCGTGGACGGAACGACCGCGCGGGAGGGCGGCGTCTAGCACAGTGGTGGTCGAGCGCAACCCCAAAGTGCAGGAGTGTGCGTCGAGGTGGGACGCGCGTTGCGTCAGAAGAAGATCCTGTATTCGTCGTGTCGTTGTCGCTATTCTCTCCGATGATGGAACGGTGCCGGTGTGCCCCTGGACGGAGGGCGCGCGGCGCGTGCGAATGCACCGGTCAGGAGGACACGAACATGAAGTCGGACGAATCGGTCGGGATGAACAGGGTTGGGACGGGTCATCGGGTCGGACTGCTCGCGGGCCTTGCGCTGCTGCTCGTGGCGGGATGCGCCGGTGGGGACAGTGCGGCGGACTCGCGGGTCTCGTGTCTGTTCGACGAGGACTGCCCGGCGGAGGAACGCTGCTCGGGTGGCTTCTGTGTGTCGCCGTCGGAGGCGCCCTCGTCGGAGCAGTCGTCCACGGGTGGAATCATCGTGGATCCCGATGTGTCGGACAGTTCGGATCTGCCGGACATTTCCGGGCCTTCGGAGACGACGGGCGCCGAGGAGACGGAGGTTCCGGAAGGCCTGTTCCGCGCGCCGTGCGACGTGGCCTCGGATTGCGATTTCCCGCTGTGCCTCACGACGCCTTCCGGCGCTCGCCAGTGCAGCACGCCGTGCACCGACGACTGCGACCATCCTGACTGGGAGTGCCGGCCCTTCGGCTTTGGTGCGGACGTGCAGACGGTGTGCGTTCCGCGCGACCCGGTGGTCTGCCGGGAGTGCGAGAGCGACACGCAGTGCGATGGCCGCGCGGTGTGCACGGCGCTGGAGGATGGCCGGTTCTGCGTCAACCGCTGCACCGACGGGCTCTGCGACGAGGGTTTCCTGTGCGAGACCGTGGTTCGCGAGGGGGAGGACGGTGAGGTGGACGAGGTTGACCTCTGCGTCCCCGAGCTCGGCATTTGCGGCGACTGCCTCGACCGGGACGGAGACGGCTACGGCGTCGGTCCGGGGTGCATCGATTTCGATTGCGACGACGGGGATCCGAACGTGAACCCCGGGGTGCCGGAGGTCTGCGACGGGCGGGACACGAACTGCTCGGGCGTGGTGGACGAGGGCTTCGACCTGGATCGGGACGTTCGCAACTGCGGCGGTTGCGGGATCGAGTGTCCCACCGACGGGATCTGTGACGAGGGCAACTGCCGGTGTCGGGAGGGGGACGTGCTCGTCGGCGGCGCGTGCGTCGAGGCGGTTCTGCCTGCCGTGGAGACCGGTGATCCCGACGCCATCGGCGCCGACAGCCTTCGCCTGGGCGGTGAAGTGACCGAGGTGGGCGTGCCCGGCGTGGACGAGCACGGGATCTGCCTGGCCACCCTCGAGAGCTTCGAGTTCGGAGACTTCGGCGTCCAGTGCACCCAGCGGGGAAGCCGCGTGGAAGCGGGCGCCTACACGGGCACCTTCGAGAGCCTTCAGGCCGGCACCCTCTACCGGTATCGCGCCTTTGCGCGGAACGCCGCAGGCATCGTGCATGGCGAAGTCCGCCAGGTGCAGACCTACCTCCTGCCGATCGTCCGCACGTCCGCGGTCTCGGACATCGAGGAGACCAGCGCGTTGCTGGGGGGCATCATCGACCGCCTCGGCGTGCCCGCAGCCACCGACCACGGCTTCTGTTTCTCGCTCGAGGAGGAGCCCAGCGTCGGGCGGGAGGACACGACATGCGTGAGCCTCGGCGCACCGAGTACGGACGGTGGATTCCAGCGTTCCGTAGGGCCGATTGTCGGTGGAGAGACGTACTACGTCCGCGCGTGGGTGCAGCACGCCTCCGGCCTCATCTACGGCAACGAGCGCGACTTCGAGACCCCACTGCGGCCCCGGGTCGTGACCGACCTCCCGGTGGTGAACTCCGACACGACGGCCACCCTCAACGGTACGATGACCGAGGTGGGCCGCCCGGAGGCCTCGCGCCGCGGCTTCTGCATCGGCACCGAGCCCGACCCCGCGCCCGGCGGCCCCGGGGTCGACTGCGTGGATGCGCCCGGTGGCATCGCGGTGGGACCGTTCTCCATCGAGCGCACCGGCCTCGACGCCGGGGCGACCTATGTGTATCGGGCTTTCGCCCAGGTGGGCAGCGACTTCGTCTGGGGACAGTCGCGGCAGTTCCGGATGCTGCAGGACTCCGTGGTTCAGACCCTGGAGGTGGCCGAGCGCCAGCCCACCAGCGTTCGCCTGCGTGGATCCGTCGTCGCCATCGGCAACCCCGCACCCAGCGACTACGGGTTCTGCTGGGGCTCCACCCCGAACCCCGACCAGAGCGCGACCTGCCATGCCTTCGGTGAAGCGCCCGGCACCGGAAACTTCCAGCACGACCTCGCCGGCCTGACCCCGGACGCGAGCTACCACGCGCGCGCCTTCCTGATCGCCGGCGGCGAACACATCTGGGGCGACAGCATCACCTTCAGCGCCTGCAGCGCCACCGAAGTGCCCGGCGACGACCTGAACCTCGACGCCAACTGCGACGGCATCCCCGGAGGTGACATCGAACGGGCCGTGTTCGTGCGCGAACGCAACAGCGCCGACGGAGACAGCTGCGGTACCCTCGCCTCCCCATGCCGCAGCATCGCGCAGGGCATCAACCGCGCCGCAGCCCTCGGCCGCGACCAGGTTCTCGTCGCCTCCGGGAGCTACACCGGACCGGCCCTCGCGCCCGTCGCCGGCGTGAGCGTCTTCGGCGGATACAGCGACAGCTTCACGTCCCGGTCGAACGCCCGGGCCAACTTCCTCAGCACCACCAACGCCGCGCTGCGCGCCATCGACCTCGACGGCTCGGTCATCCTCGACCGCGTCAGCTTCGAGACCCGCGGACAGACGAGCGCCGGTGCGGCCGCGTACGGCATCGTGGTCTCGAACTCCGGCACCCACCTCACCATCCGAAACAGCAACATCACCGTCGGCCGCGGCGGCAACGGCAATGCCGGCAGCGACGGGAGCAGCGGCAACACCGGGGCCACAGGATCCGCGGGCAGCAGCGGCAACGCCGGCTCCACGGGCGGCGCCGCAGGCGGCAACGGCGGTCGCGGCGGCAATGGTGGCCGTGGCGGCAACCGCGGCGCCGACGGAGCCAACGGAGCCAACTCCACGAGCTCCTGCGGCCGCGGTGGCTCGGGAGGGCGCCGCAACGACTCGAACTGGTTGTGCAGCGTCCGGCGAGCCGCGGAGGCCGGCGGCAACGGACAGACCGGCTGCGCTGGCTCCGCAGGCAGTCACGGCAACGGTGCCAACGGCGTTGGAGCGCTGAGCGGAGCGGCCTGGTCGCCGGCCACCGCCAGTCTCGGCACCAACGGCAGCCTCGGCGGCGGCGGCGGCGGCGGCGGTGGCGGCGGTGGCCACTCGTGCGGCACCCGCACCGGATACGGTGGCGGTGGTGGCGGCGGCGGTGGCGGGGGTGGCGGGGGGACCCGCGGAACGGTGGGTACTTCCGGTGGCGCCTCCATCGGTGTGCTCGTGCACCAGTCCACCGTGACGCTCATCAACGCGGAGATCGAGACGGAAGGTGGCGGCACCGGCGGCCGGGGTGGAGCCGGCGGTGACGGCGGCAACGGCGGAGCCGGCGGCAACGGCGGCAACGGCACCGGCTCCGGGGTCGGATCCGAGGTCGGCGGCATCGGCGGCCGCGGTGGTGTCGGGGGCGGTGGCGGCCGCGGCGGATGCAGCGGCGGCGGTGGCGGCGGCCCCTCCGTAGGCATCTGGGGCAGCGGCAGCGCCACGGTCCGCGTGGCCGGGGTCAACTACACCATCGGCTCCGGCGGCAACGCCGGCGCCCGAGGCGCATCCTGGTGCCCCACGACCTCCGCAGGGACCCAGGGCATCAGCGCCAACACCCGCGACGTCACTGTCCAGTCCATCGTCGGACCCCTGCCCGTCCGGGACTAGGCCCCTCCCGCGCCTCAGCTCGTCTCGTGAACCCCGGGAGCCCGCTGCCCCCGGGGTTCGCCGTTCTTGACCCGGGACACCGACGCACACACCCTGTCGACCGAAGAGTTCCTCCGCCCCCCGCGACCGGCCGGAAGATGGCGAACCTCGATCTCGTGCTCCTGCGAGCACCCGGTGTCACCGTCGAGCTGCGCAACGCCCTGCAGCGTCAAGGAATCGACGCCGAACAGCTCGTCGAAGGAACCACGGTGCTCGCCGGCGAACCCGGCGCCCGGGTCCGGGCCGTCGCCGCCATTCTCGAGGCCCACGGCGCCCGCGTCGAGCTCCGGGACGCGGCCCCGGCGGACGACTTCTTCGCCGAGGCGCCGCCCCGCATCCCCGCCAGCCCGACGGGCTCCTTCCCCGTGACCCCCGCTCCGTCCCGTCCCCGACTGTCCACGGGCCCCATCCCCATCCCTCAGCCCCTGACCCGGCCGGGCGCCTTCACCCCCTCCGGGGGCTCCCCGATGCCCACCAGCCGGGCCGCGGGAGGCAACACCCCCCGCTCCGGTCTGCAGGCGATCGCGCCGTCCCGCTCCCGCCAGCACACCCCCCGCCCGGGCACCTCGCCCACCGTGGGTGGCGCCACCCCCCAGGGGGGCCTTGAGAGCGTCGCCAGCGCGCGCAACCCCACCCCGCGTGGCGGCATCGACGCCATCGGATCCCGTCGCCCCGAACAGGTCACACCGCTGCCCGCCCCCGCCGTGGACCTCGACGAGTGGTACGCTCCGCCGGATGTCGACGAGCACAGCCTCCCCAGTCAGTACGCCGGTGGATCCTCCGACCTCTTCGGAGCACCCCTCGGTGAGGAGGAATCGTCCGCACGGACTCCCGCCTCCGCTCCACCGTCCTCGGCCCGCCCGCTGCCGGAGGGTGTCCAGAAGGCACCGCAAGCCGACTGGCTCACCGGTGTCGGGCCCAGCCTCGTCACCCAGGCCATCCGGCCCGGCCAGCTCGCTCCACCCCCCCCGGGGGCGGCACCGCCGTCTCCGGAGCCTGCCAGCGGAGCGCTCGAACTCGAGGACCGCTACGAAGGGCCTCGCTGGATGGCGAGCCACATCCCGCAGGATGGGCTGGCCAACGCCATGGCCGGATCGCGCGAAGAGCTCCACCGCGGGTCCGCCACCCGATCACGCCCGCGCCCGGAAACCGCGCGGGGTGCCTCTGCCGGTCTCGAGCTCGCGGACGACTCGGGCGCCGCAGGCTGGCGCTCCCCCGACGCTGCCTCCGACCGCCGCCGGATGGCACAGGACAGCGGCCTCGAGCTCGACGCCGTGCGCGACGACCAGGTCGAGCAGGACGAAGCCAGGCGCCGCGAAGCCCTCGGTCGTGCACCGGGGCCGAGCGCCAGCGTCGGGTGGGCCCATGCCGACCGCGCCGCCGGCGCGGACCTCAGCCCCGCTCCACGGCGGCCCACAGACATCACCGTCGCCCGCGCTGTGCCCAGAAGCACCGCACCCGCCCAGCGTGCGGGCTCCGGCAGCACGGGGTTCCACTCCAACCTCGCCCAATCGTTCCTGCTCCCCCTGCGCGGACCTGCCTTCGCATGGTACCTCGTCATCGGCCTCCTCACGCTGGGCGGCGGCGTCGTCCTGGTGTTCGGAACGTTCGCCGGCCTTCTCGGCCTCTTCGTGTCCCTCATCGTGGTCGCGGCGCTCCTCGCGATCAACGTGCAGTTCTTCGGCACCTGTCTCGGTGGTGCCGCACACGACACCGGCGAACCCGGCCCGCTCCCGTCCTTCGCAGGCGACTTCAAGGCGAATCTGCTCTTCCCCGGGCTCTCCATGATCGTCTTCGCGGGCATCCTCTACGCGCCCGCCATCCTCGTGGGCATGCAGGCCGCCTCCACCGGCTCCACGCCACACATCGCCCTCGTCGGGTTCCTCCTGCTCGGTCCCCTGCTCTACTTCCCCGCAGGGCTCGCGCTCGTGGCCGCCGACGGCAACCCCTTCGCCCTGTGGGACATCCCCCGCGGAGTCACCGCCATCTTCAGAGCCCCGGTCCACTACGCCGTCGCGCTCGCCCTCGGCCTCGTCGCCGGACTGATCCCCGCCGCGCTGGCCTCGCTGCTCGCCGGCCTGGCAGACACCCTCGGACATGTCGTCCTCATCCCCGTGTTCATCCTCGGACTGTGCGGCGGCACCTGGGCCGTGGGCGTCAGCGGAGCACTGCTCGGCTACATCACACACGACCATCCCGGAATCTGGGACTAGGCCGCTCTCCCTCGGCCGGACCGCCGCCTCCCGTGCTCCAGCACCGACACCGCCTCCAGGTGCGCGGTCCGCGGAAAGGCGTCCACCAGCGCAAGCGAGACCACCTCCCACGACGCATCCGCCGCCACGAGCCGCCCCGCGTCCCGTGCCAGCGTCGGCGGGTCGCAACTCACGTACACCAGCCGGCTCGCCCCAAGTCCGCACAGGTCCGCGACAAGCTCCGCAGAGAGCCCTGTCCTGGGCGGGTCCACCACCACCACCGCAGCCCCGCCGTCCGCCACCTCCCGCGGGAGTCCTCGCCCGAGATCCGCCACCACCGCGCGCAACCGCGGACCCCCCAGCGCATCCTCCAGCGCCGCCAGCGGCTCGGTCGCGCCCTCCACCGCCGTCACCGCACACCCCGCCGCCAGCAACGTCCCCGTGAAGTTCCCCGACCCCGCAAAGAGCTCGAGCACCTCCGGCGACGTCCCCACCTCCAGCACCGCCTCGCGGACGCGCGTCCGCAGCCGCGCGTTCACCGCGGCGTTCGCCTGCGCGAATGCCCCCACCGGCGCCTCGACCCATGCGCTATCGCCGCCCCCGTCGCGAGCCCACCGCCCCCGACCCGTGCCGAACACGGTCTGTCGCCGCCCTCCCGCCTCCACCACCACGCTCGCCACCACAGGCGGGAATGCCTCCCGCGTCGCCCACCCCTCCACCCGCTCCACCGTCCGCATTCCGGCGCCCGGACGCGCGAGCAGCAGCACGCCGATCCCCCCGTCGTCCCCCCGCTCCAGATGCACCTCGCCCACCTCGCCCGCCACCTCGGCCAGCAGAGGCCGCAGCGTATGCCGCACCTCCTCCAGCGCCGGCTCCAGCACCGGGCACGCCGCCGCCGCCACCACCCCGCCCGAACGCGCCGCCCGATAGCCCGTCCGCCCGTCGGGAAGCACCGCCAGGCGCGCCCGCCGCCGCCAGCCATCCACCGCCAGCGCTCCCTCCACCTCCGGGGCTGGCCACGACACCGCGGGCGCGATCCGCTCCATCGCCCCCATCGCCGCCGCGACCTTCCACCTCAGCTCCTCCGCATACGGAATCCCCTGAAACCGGCACCCCCCACAGGACTCCCCCACGGCGCACCCGCCCTCCCGCTCCACCCCCGCCGTCAACCGCTCCACCACACGCCCGCGCGCAAAGCGCCGCCGACGCTCGTGCACCGACACGCGCACGCGGTCCCCCGGCAGGCCCCCGTCCACAAACACCACGCAGCCGTCCGGAAGGTGCCCGATGCCCTCCCCCCCCACCGCCAGCGCGGTGACCGTCACCTCCGCCTCCTCGGGCGCCGCAGACGATGCGCGGGTGGGTTCCGAACCCCGGGCAGCCCGGTCCGGGCCCCGACGGCGCCGTCGGCCACTCATCCCGGGAGCACCGTTCCGACGAGATCGTACTCGCTCGCGTCCTCGATCTCGACCTGCACGAACGTGCCCGGGCGCGGTACGGCGAGATCGTGCGCGAAGTTGAGGTACGTGACCCCGTCGATGTCCAGGGCCTGGCCTGCGTGGCGCCCCTCGAGCACGAACTCGTGCTCCTCGGAGACGCCGTCGACCAGCACCCGCAGCCGCCGGCCGATGTACGCCTCGTTGCGCCGCCGCGAGATGCCCGCCTGCAGCGTCATCAGCGCGTCCCGCCGCTCCTCGGCGATCTCCGTCGGCACCTGATCGGGCAGCTCCGCCGCGTCCGTGTTCTCCTCCCGCGAGTACGCGAAGACCCCGACCCGGTCGAACTCCACCTCGGCGACCCAGTCGTGGAGCTCCTGGAAGTCCGCCTCGGTCTCGCCCGGAAAGCCCGTGATGAACGTCGTGCGCAGCACCATGCCCGGGATCTCCCGCAACCGCTCGAGCAGGCGACGCTGGGCATCGCGCTTCACGTTGCGGCGCATCGCCCGCAGAAGGTGGTCCGAGATGTGCTGCAGCGGCATGTCCACGTACGGGAGCACGTTGTTGTCCGCGCGCAGCAACTCGAGCAGCTCGTCCGTGAAGTTCCACGGGTAGGCGTAGTGCAGCCGCACCCACTCCAGCCCGCGGACGGTCTCGAGCCGGCGCAGAAGCTTCACGAGGGCGTCGCGCTCGCCGAAGTCCACCCCGTAGCTCGTCAGATCCTGGGCGATGACGTGCAGCTCGCGGATGCCGCTGGCGGCCAGGGTCCGCGCCTCGCGCACGAGGTCGTCGACGGGCCGGGACACCTGCTTCCCCCGGATCTTCGGGATGATGCAGAACGTGCAGGTGCGGTTGCACCCCTCGGCGATCTTCAGGTACGCCGAGCCGCCGCGCAGCGTGTTGATGCGGTCCTCGTCGCTCGTGTAGAGCGCCGACCCGGCCGTGATGTAGCTCCGGTCCGGGAGCGTGCCGTCCAGCGCGCCCGCGATGCGCTTGTACTCGTTCGTCCCCAGGAAGTAGTCGACCTCCGGAAGACCCTCGGCCATCTCGGCGCCATAGCGCTGCGCCATGCACCCGGTCACCACCAGACGCTCCGCCGAGCCCGCCTGCTTGAACTCCGCCATCTCCAGGATGGTCTCGATGGACTCCTCCTTGGCGCTCTCGATGAAGGCGCACGTGTTGACGACGATCACGTCCGCCTCCTCCGGCGACGACGTCAGCTCGTAGCCCCCGCCCTGCATGAGTCCGATCATCACCTCGGAGTCCACACGGTTCTTGGGGCAGCCGAGGCTCACCAGGTGCACCCGCCTGCGCTGGGCGAGGTCCAGAAGATCGAGGCGTTCGGGGATGCGGTCCATCGGGGGGCTCTGGAGCGGAGAAGGGAGGGGCCCCGTTCGGGGGGGGGACGGAACGCCGCATTCGGGGAGACCCGGCGCGGTCGGTGCGACGGAGCCTGCCGAAAGGAGCGTGCCGGCCCGTGTCCGCCGAGGGGCCACGCGATGTAGTGGAATTGCGGTGCGGCCGCAACCGCGGATGGTGTGCGGCATGTGGCCACCACACCGCCGCCGCGATGTTTTCGGCCAGGGCCCGCCCCGCGCGCCGGCAGGCGGTCCGAACGTGGGTGCGACCGCAACGACTATCTGGCAGAGACTTGCTTGGCGAACCGCTGCGGTTTCGGGTACGCTACGCCCATGATCGTTCGGGGGGGATACCCGAACGGCCCTGCGAATGCCGGGCCAATGGAGACACAGCCCATGCGCGCGACACTTCGTCCCCGGTCCCGCCCGTTTCCCGTGCTCTTCGCCCTGCTGCTGCTCCTGGTTGCGGCGCCGCCCTCTCCTGCGGTGGCAGGCACGTTCGTGGCCACCTTCGGAGGCTCGGCCCTCGACTGGGCGAGCGACCTTGCGGTGGCGCCCGATGGCGACCTGCTGATCGCCGGCGCCATCCATGCGGACACCCCGCTGCCGGACGCGGTCACGACCCACCACCTCGTGGCCGACGAGGACGGGGACCACCGCGGCTTCGTGGCGCGGCTCACCCCCGACGGCGAGACCATGCGCTGGCTCGCCCTCTTCCCCGCGGAGACCTTCGTGCCTTCCCGGATCGCCGTGGACGGCGAGCGCATCGCCCTGGGCGGCGATCCCCTCGCCCGGATGTCGACCCACCTGCCGCCGCTGCACTCGAGCTACGACCGGGCGGCGCTGGTGGTGCTGAGCACGGATGGCACGACGGTACTGGGCGCGACCGGCGGGCCACCGAACGTCCCGCGTGGCCTGCGGACCCGCGATGGCGAGCACCGTGGCTACCAGGGCGGCATCACGGGCATCACCCTTCACGAGGGGCTGATCTACGTCACGGGAAGCACTTCGGGCAGCGGAGTGGCGGCCTACATCGTGCGCTACGACGCCGCGAGCCTCGATGTGGTGCATTTCCCGGGCCGCCCCGACCCGTCGCGCACCTGGGCGATCGACCTGCATCGCAACTTGGCCCCGGACCTGCAGGAGGCGCTGATCTGGCGCTATGACCCCGCGCATCCCGATGCCGAGTATCACCAGGGCAGCTGCCAGATCCGCCTGTCGGGCAACCGCCGCGGCGGACAGGTGCTCGTGACCGACTGGGATGGTGGAACCCTCTTCGGGACCTTCGACATCCAGTACGACTTCAACTGCGTGGGGCGCTGGTTCCCGGCGTTCGACGCCGGCATCGCCGCCTGGACCCTCGACGGCGAGCTCAAGTGGGCCACCAACGCCCTCGACCGCATGGTGAGCGAACCCGACCAGGGCCCGCAGGCCCTCGCGTGGGATCCGGTCCGCGCGCGGCTCGTCGTCGCCCTGTGGCAGCACGGCTCCAATGTCGCCCGATTGCCCGGCCAGCTCACCGGCGACACGGGCAACATCTCCATCGGCTGGGTCGGCGTGCTCGACCCCACCGACGGCGCCGTGCAGCACGCCTGGTACCAGCACGCCGTCCGGCAGGACAGCAACGGCGAGTGGAACGACGACGGCACGGTCGCCCGCTGGCCCCAAAACTCCGGCAACTCCATCTCGCGCCTCGCGGTGGATGGTGACGGCCGAGTGCTCGTCCTCTCCACCGGCGGCAACCGGATGTTCACCACCGCGGACGCCCTGCAGGACTGGCCCCGCGACCTCTGGGGCGGCCACACCACCCTCACGGTGCTCTCCCCCGACCTCGCGCGCATCGAATACGCCACCGCCCTCCGCCCCACCGGGGTCGAAGGTGCCGCCGGCAGCACCCCCGCCGGCCTCGCCGTCAACCGCCACGGCATCTTCCTCTTCGGCCGCACCGGTGCCGACGACTTCCTGCGGCAGAACACCGAGCGCGCCCCATGGACGACCCCGCCCGGCGACCGCACGGACCTCTTCCTCGCCCGCATCGCCCCCGCCAGCCTGCCCTTCGATCCCGCCGCCCCCCTCGAGGGCGACACCCCCGCCCCCTCCGATCCCGCTCCCGGCGACGACACCGACGGCGCCCCCTCCACCAGCGGTGAAGCGCCGGGCGAGTCCTCCGCCGCAGGGCCAACGGGCGAGGGCACCGCGGGCGTCACCGACCCCGCGCCCCCCTCCCACGGGACCTCCGCCGGCGCTCCCGACCCATCCGGCGCTCCCGGCGATGACTCCACCGAAGGAGCGGCGGGCGATCCGGTGGGCGACGATGGCGGGTCCGCCACCGGCAGCTCCGGCGGCTGCGGTTGTGCCGGGGCCGGCAGCCCCTCCAGCGGCCTGCCGGCGTGGACCGCCCTGCTGCTCCTCGGCAGCCTCCTCCTGCGACGGCGGCGGGCGGCCTGACGAAGACGGGCATGCCACCGGGCAGGGTCGGGCGCCCCGGGCAATCCTCGAAACCTTCTCGAAGGGTGCTCGATTGCATGACGCGAGACGGGCAGGGTATCCTGCAGCCATGATTGCCCGGTCCGCGTCCGCGACGATGGATGCGGCCCGACCCGGACACGACCTTCGTTCCTCTTCCCGCAGGAAGCCGCTCATGTGCATGCGCATTCCCATGCAGCCCTCCCGGCCCGCCCCGTTCGGTCTCGCCATCCTGGTGTCGCTCGCCTTCGTGGCGGCCTGCGCCGACGTTCCCGACGAGGAGCTCGCCCTCGGCGAACAGGCGACCGGACAGGGCCCGCCCCACTACGACTTCGACGTGGACTACGAGGCGGGCTACTGCGCCGACTTCACCGATCCGCTGGACGTGTCCGGGCCGCCCCGGGCCATCCTGGACGCCCACGGCGCGTCGTTCTCGCCGGATCGTCCGCGCCCCACGTGGAGCGAGATCGCGGACGGGCGGCACTACTTCGACGCGTCGCGCACCACCGGATACGACGATGACGGCAACCGGCTCACCGATCCGCAAGGGGCGCTGCGCATCCCGGACTATCGCCTCATCTCCAACAACTTCAACGTGCTCAACAGCCTCACCTTGTTGCTCTCGTCCGTGACGAAGATCACGGAGACCATCGAGGGCATCGACGAGCAGGGCCTCGGCAGCGTGGCGACCCAGTACATCGACGACGCCATCTGCAGCGGGTTCGGAGACGACGTGGGCCACTGCATCTGCGCGAACCCCGGCGACTCGCTGCCGTGCGCGGGGGCATACGCGAACGCCCAGGCGCTGCTCGACGACGTCGCCGGCGCCTTCGATGCCTTCCCGCAGGCCGCGTCCAGCGCGTTCCAGCAGGTCGGCCAGGACTTCGTGAACCAGTTGCTCAACGGAACGCCGCCCAACGAGCCCGGCGTGCGTCAGGCGCTCCTGTACGTCCTCGCCCTCTCCGGACTCCAGGCCAGCCCGGACGCGATCAACGCCCCGCCGTGGATGGACATCTCCCTCGACCCCTCGACGCTCGCCGACTACAACGGCGTGCAGTTCCCGGACGGAGCGACCCTCGGTGGAGCCCCCGACCCGCTCCATGAACAGATCCAGGCGATCGGGGCGCAGTGGGTCGACGAGCTCGAGGCGAGCGTCGACGCCCTCGTGGATGCGTGGGAGACCACCTTCACCGCACAGGATCCGAACTTCGTGTGCGCCGGTGCCACACAGGCGTTCAACACCTTCCAGGGCAACGCCAGCGGGCTCGCCGGCACGCTCGGCAATCTGCCGCAACAGCTCACCGCCGCCTACGCCGACGTCCTCTCCGCCTGGACCGACGGGCGCACCATCCTCGTGGACTTCTGGAATGACCTCGGCGCGCTCTGGGAGCAGGTGCGGCAGCTCTGGTCCGCGGTGGCCGGAGCGATCGACAGCGAGGGGATCGGCCAGGTCAACTGGTCCCAGTACCAGTCCGACATCCAGGACATCATCGCGTCGGCCACCGCGCTGAACGGCCACGTGCAGGCGGTGGAGCAGCTCGTGGATGACCTCACCGGCCTGCTCGGCGAGCTCACGGACACCGCGAACGAGATCCAGGACCTCGCGACCAGCACCCTCGACAGCGCGCAGACGCTCACGTCGGAGCTCGAGACCTGCGCCCAGACCCTCGGTGGGCTGAGCCTGGGCACCTCCTCGTGCGGACTGCCGCAGCTGGACGGGGTGAGCGCGATCGAGGCGACCACCGCGACCCTGTGCAGCTACATCTCCGTCGACCCGCAGGAGCCGAACTCCCTGGTGGGACGGGTGCTCGGGCAGCTCGAGCTGGAATGGAACCGGATCGTCCACCTGCTCGAGCTCGCCCGGGACGGATTCCTGGCGCAGTTCGACGCGAACGGGGTGGCCTCGCTGGTGCAGAGCACCCTGTCCACCCTGCTCAACGACTTCTTCGGGACCGTGGCGCAGAGCATCCTCGACTGCCACACCCGCGACACGCGGTGCAACTGCACGCTCTACTGCGAGAACCAGAACCAGGAGGTTTTCCTCTGGCTGCCCGTCGACTACGCGAAGAACCCCGCGGCGACCGCCGGTGCGGCAGGCCTCTTCGCCCTCGAGCAGACCGGCTTCCTCGACATCGTCGTCGGCGTCATCTCCGACCTGCTCGAGGACCATCTCGGCAACGCCGTGTCCTTCGCCGCGGACGCCCTGGGCGGGATCACGGAGGTCGTCGAGCGGGTCCTGCAGTTCTTCTCCGACCTGTTCCGGTACATCGATCAGTTCAGCAGCGGGTACCACATCGGCGCGTACAGCGATCTGCGGCCGGACCTGCACATGTGCGTCTCCTGGGCCGGCCATGCCGCCTACGCGCAGTTCGGCGGGGGCGGCAACGACGGGAACTTCTCCATCGGCTCCCGGTACGGGCACCACCAGCTCAGCCGCCGACATCGCGTGCGCTTCGGCTCGGGCGGCTTCGCCGTGCAGTTCCGCGACCACCAGCTCGCGCTCGCGCCGTCCCTGGGGATCTACAAGCACATCGACGGGTTCCGCCTCTGGAACCAGATGCGTCCGCTGGGCCTCAACCTGGGGTCGTCCTCCTTCAACGGCGACTTCACCCGCGCCGACGACTTCGCGGACATCTTCCACCTGACCACCCCCGATGACGGGACCGGCGGTGGACAGCTCTTCCACCAGGCCATGGCCAGTGGCGCCGGTGCACTGCTGGTGCGGGACCTCTACCCGAACCAGCCCGCCTACAGCGGCGGCACGCCGTCCCCCCGAAGCCCGGGCGAAGGCGTCTGGCCGCGCCTGAATCTCAACGAGAACGGGGCACCCCCGTGGGAAAACATCCCCGGCTGGGAGCAGGAGTCCGATGCCGTGCTCAGCCTCGGCCTCAACCTCGGCTTCGACTTCGGCGAGGAAGAGTGGTCGCTCCCCGAGATCCCCGTATTCAGCACCGGCGTCTTCGAAGCCACGCTGCGGCTCTTCTTCCGGCTCGGGATGGGCATCGGCTGGTGGCACGAGACCGACCGCTTCCTCGAGCGTGTCATCGCCAACGTCAACACCAACCTCCCGGAAGGCTTTCCCGACACCCAGCTCGAGTACCCGGCCGACTTCGCCCGCGACATGCACGCCCTGCAGGCGCCTGACGTGACCGCCGAGAACGGCACCTTCGTCTACGCCACGCCGACCATCGGCGGAGAGATCAGCGCGAAGGCCACCTTCCGCATCATCGAGCTCGCGCTGCGCGTGTCCATGAGCCTCGGCATCCGCATCGAGCCCGGCGCCAGCGCAGGTCTCATGGACCTCAACGCCGCACTCGCCGACGTCCTGCAGAACAGCAACCCGCCCCAGGAGGCCTCGTGCTCCCCGGTCATCGGAGAGGTCTTCGATTCGTTCTGCACCGCCTCGCGCTTCGCACCCTGCAGCACCGGATCGGATTGCCCTTCCGGCGCACGATGCGTGCCCGTGCCCGGACAGGACGATCTGCGGGTCTGCTCGCCCCTGTGCACCGCGAACATCGGATGCCCCTACGGAAGCTGCGACCTCCAGGGCGAGACCATCAACGACGCCGGGCAGGTCGAGCTCGAACACGGGGTGTGCCCGGCGCCCCCGCTCGGCGTGCTCGTGTACTCGTCGGAGTTCGAGTCGACCAACTGCTCGGTCCCCGACGGCGGCGGCTCCTGCGGCGTGAGCTTCTTCCACGAGACCAGCATGAACCAGCCCATGCTCTTCTGCGTCGATGACTGGCTCGAGCTCGACGACTTCAACTGCAGCCTGCTGCAGCAGTACGTGGCGATGTACGAGGAGGGCGTGATCGAACTGTCCGAGCTGTCCGAGCTCGTCGGGGACATCGACCAGCTCAGCTTCATCGCCTCCACCCTCGACGGACTGACCGACCTCGCGGCGGGCACTCCGAATCCGACCCCCGACTGCCCCATGCTCGACGGGACCGTGCTCGAGGACCACCTCGGCGTGTGCTGCCTCGCCAACGGGACATGCGGCGACGACACCTCCGGGGCCTGCTGCTTCCTCGAAGGGGACGGCAGCAGTTGCCAGGAGGTCAACGCCGTGACCTGCGAACGCCTCATCACCACCGGCGGCGGAGGCATCTTCCGGCCCGGCATGAAGTGCGACGCCCTCGGCGACACCTGCCTCGACGCGCCGACCCCGAACTTCTCGCTCCAGGTCTTCCCGTCCGGTCAGTCGTGCGGCGATCGCAATGACGCGTTCGACGAGACACCCTGGACCACCGCCTACATCAACGTCGCCGAGAGCCCGACCTGCGAGAACCGCGGCATGTGCATCATCGAGCACCCCGGCTCCGGAGCGCTGGTGCGGGTGATCCACGGCGTGACCGAGTCGGCCTGCCAGAATGCGAACAACCTCTACCAGCAGGGACTGTCCGGGGACTACAACCGCCGCTTCGTCGGGTACATGTGCTTCCAGCAGGCCGTGGTCGACGACAACGCCGTCATCGGCTGGACCGGAGACGGCTGCCATCCCCTTCAGCACGGGTTCCCCAGCGCCTGCGGCTGCAGCTCCGACGATGGCTGCATGCCCTCGGAGACCTGCCTCATCGGTACCCATGAACCCACCGGGCAGCCCATGCTCGTCGGCCGATGCGTGCAGGCCGGTTCCGAAGAGGTCTTCTCCTGCGCCGGCGACAACGGCCAGTGCCCCAATGGGCGCATCTTCGTGAACGGTTCGTGCGCCGTGCCCTGCACGGGCCCCGGGACGTGCGAGAGCGGACGCACCTGCCGACAGGTCCAGGGCGCCGCGCCCAACACCCTCGCCTGCCAGCCCCCGAATGACGTCGTCTTCGCCGAGAGCATCCAGTGGGGCATGGAGAACGTCAGCGCACCCATGCACGCCGTGTGGACCTACAGCATGTCCGACTACCTCCAGCAGCTCATCTTCGGCCTCGGCTTCAAGGTCACCCTGCGCCTGCCCTTCCCCCGCAAGCCCATCACCCTGATCGACCTCAGCCGGGTCTGGGACCTGAACTCCACCTGGAAGGGATGGCTGCAGCCGGGGCTGCAGGCCCACTACCAGCACGAATGTGCCGAAGCCGCGGAGTTCGCCGTGGCCGGAGGCAGCGACGCTCACCTCTACGACGCGATCCGCTCGCCCATGACCAACTACCAGCCCGGGCGCGGCAGCGGGAACGTCGGCAGCATCAACCCGGACACCGCCCTCGACGGCGACGGGCTGACCGGTAGCCTCCTGTGCATCGGACCGAACACCGGCGGGGTCGGCGTATGCCGCTACCGTGGCGATCTCCCCGCACAGGATCTCGGCAACCCCGCGAATGTCCAGCATGGGAACACCGACCGGTCCGTCGGCGAGTTCCTCGACTGGTGCAAGCAGATCCTCCCCGAAGAGGCGGAATTCGACGTCCAGGCCCAGGACCCCACCGACCTCATGGACAGCCTCGCGGACGCCATGAACTGGGCCTACGACCTGAGCATCGACCTCTTCCAGGGAATCGACATCTGCATCGGCGAGACCCCCCTCTTCGAATACCTCGGAGACCTCTTCGAGTCCGACGGAGATGCCGGCGAGAGCTTCACCATGACCAACGAGACCACCGGCCAGACGGAGACCGTCGCCGGCGTGCCCAACTTCTACACCGCCCCCTGCGAATACGTCGGGCAGAACACCCACCGCTGCCCGGGAGGCGACTGCACCTTCCCCTGCGGTGAGCTGCTCGACTACGCCGCCGAGATCTGGGGATGCCTCGACTGGGACCCCTCCTACTGGCTCCACCAGATGATCATCAACCTGTCCACGAACACCCCGATCCTGTCGCTCATGAGCAACGCCAACTGGGCCGCCACCTTCCACGGAACGGAAGGCTTCCCCGTGGCCACCACCAGCATGATCGACCCCGCCAACCCCTCGATCCTCCGCCCCTCGCTGGTGGACCCGAACGTCATGGTGCTCGACTTCGACGCCATCTTCATGCGCGGGGCCCTCGGAGCCTTCCCGCTGTCCCTGGACGACATGATCGGAACCTTCCGGGATCTCGACTACTTCATGCCCCCAGTCCACAACACGATCCTCGCGGTCAACCAGGACGCGGGGCTCTCGCACCTGCCGCCCGTCCGCGCCCACAACATCGGGCGGCTGTGGCACATGGACTTCACCACCTGCATGGACGAGTTCGCCCATGACCCCCACGAGTTCGGCTGCACCTGCACCAGCCACGCGGACTGCGGGGAGATCGAGCCGGGCAGCTACTGCGAGTTCAACAACGGTCCCGCCCCCGGCGTGGGCATCTGCTGGAAGAACCAGCCCACCCGCCTGAGCGACTCCTGCGACGGTGACCCGAACACCCCCTGCGAGGTGATCTGCTCCGCGACCGGTCAGCCGCCAGCGCCCGGCACCGAGTGCCCGGACTACTTCTTCTTCCCCGAGTGCTCGCCCTTCCAGCTCGTCCTGGACGGAGAGCTTCAGCTCTGCGGCTCCGACGAAGGAGAGCCGTCCGACAGTGGCTCCGGTGGCGGCTCCGGTAGCGGCTCCGGCGGCGGCTCCGGTGGTGGGTCCGGTGGTGGTTCCGGTGGT